>DASREK010000077.1:0-12435 GCA_035652135.1 Bryobacterales bacterium
ACGGCCGTGGTAGCGCCCAACGCCCGGGCGGCTGCGGAGTACTATCCAGCCAATTATTGGTATTCCCTGATCCACGTGCCGGAAAAAAGCGAGTTTCCAGGTACAGGGCCCAAAGGCAACGGCATTTCCGAAAACATGAAGAGCCAGGCCCAGTGGCTTCGGCTGATGAAAACCGATAGCTGTTGGTCGTGCCATCAGCTCGGCAATAAGGCGACCCGGGAAATCCCCAAGAATTTGGGCCAGTTTGATTCATCGGCGCTGGCCTGGGGCCGCCGCACCATGTCTGGCCAGGCAGGAGGGAACATGACCAGCGGCCTGGCGCAGCTCGGCCGCGAGCGAGCCCTGGCGATGTTTGCCGACTGGACCGATCGCATTGCCGCCGGCGAGCTGCCACCCGCGCCGCCCCGCCCGCAGGGCGTGGAGCGCAATGTCGTCATCACCGAGTGGGATTGGGCGGGGCCCAAAGAATATCTCCACGATGAAATTGCCACAGATAAGCGGAACCCTACGGTCAACGCCAATGGCCCGCTCTACGGTTCGCCGGAGCTGAGCTCAGATTACCTCCCGGTCCTCGACCCGGTGCACTACAAGTCGAGCCATGTAAAAGTGCCTGTCCGGGACCCGAATACCACTGTGGTTTCGGGCAAGGTCATGGCGCCCTCTCCCTATTGGGGCGGCGAAGCGATCTGGAACAGCAAGACCAACGTGCACAACCCGATGTTTGATGAGAGAGGGCGCGTTTGGCTGACAGCCCGAATCCGAAACGAGGACAATCCGCCGTTTTGCAAAGCAGGCTCGAGCCATCCTTCAGCGAAACTATTTCCGCTCGCCGCCTCTACGCGCCACTTGGCCATGTACGATCCGAAAACCAAGGAGTTCTCCCTGATCGGCACCTGCTTCACCACGCACCATTTGCAGTTCGCCGAGGATGCGAACCACACGCTGTGGACCAGCAGCGGAGGAGGCGGCGGAGTAGTGGGCTGGCTGAACACCAAGCTGTGGGAGGAAACTCATGATGAGGAAAAAGCCCAGGGCTGGACGGCGCTCATCCTGGATACTAACGGGAACGGCAAACGGGACGCTTATGTAGAGCCGAACCAACCCGTCGATCCCACCAAAGACAAGCGAATTGCGGCGGCGTTTTACGGGGTCACGGTGAGCCCCGCGGACGGCTCCATTTGGGGATCGGTGCTGGGCTTCCCAGGTTCGATCGTGCGGTTGAACCCCGGGTCCAACCCCCCGGAGACCGCTTTGGCCGAAGTCTACGAAGTGCCGTGGAACAACCCGAAAGCGCCGGTGCAAGGCTTCTCGCCGCGCGGCCTGGACATCGATCGCAATGGCGTTGTCTGGACCGTGCTGGCAAGCGGCCACCTCGCCAGCTTCGACCGGCGCAAGTGCCAAGGGCCCCTCAATGGTCCCACGGCGACCGGACAGCATTGTCCCGAGGGCTGGACGCTCTATCCGGAGCCGGGGCCGCAGTTCAAAAACGTTGCCGACTCCGGCAGCGCCGAGGCCAGTTACTATGACTGGGTCGATCAGTTCAACACATTCGGCCTGGGGGCCAACGTCCCGATTGCCACCGGCAACGGGAACGACGCCCTGCTGGCTTTGGTGAACGGCAAGTTCGTCGTGCTCCGCGTGCCTTACCCGATCGGATTCTTCGCGAAAGGGCTGGATGGACGCATTGACGACCCCAAGGCGGGATGGAAAGGCAAGGGATTGTGGTCCACGTACGCCACGCGAGCGCCGTTTCATATGGAGGGCGGGAAAGGCACAACCAGCAAGGTTCTGCATTTTCAACTGCGGCCCGATCCCCTCGCCAACTGAGCGACAGGGATCCGGGAGCCGCGGCTGCGTCAGCCGACCTGCACCAGCCCGTAGCGGCGCTGCCAGTTTTCCCGAATGTAGCCCACCAGGGCGCGGAGATCCTCGGGGGAAGGCGGGTGTTCAACATACGCGGCGGCTTCGGAGCGGGCCAGTTCGAGTACCTCGCGATCTCGGAGCAGGTCGGCGACGCGGAACGCCGGCAGCCCGCTCTGACGCGTTCCGAAGAATTCGCCGGGACCGCGCAGCCGCAGGTCGGCCTCAGCGATCCGGAAGCCGTCCGTTGTCTGGAGCAGGGTCTGGATGCGCTCGCGAGCCGCCTCAGTCAGCTTGCCTGTGACCAGCAGGCAGTAACTCTGGTCCGGCCCGCGGCCCACGCGTCCCCGTAGTTGGTGGAGCTGCGCCAGCCCGAAGCTTTCCGCCTGTTCGATCACCATCACCGTGGCGTTCGGCACATCTACCCCCACTTCCACCACCGTCGTAGCGACTAGAATGTCGACGCGGCCGGCTTTGAAGTCCTGCATGATGGCGTCCTTCTCCGCCGGCGCCAGGCGCCCGTGCAGCAAGCGCAGCCGCAGATTGGGAAAAATAACGCGGGAAAGCTGCTCATAAGATTTTTGAGCCGCTTTGATGGCGCGGGTTTCGGATTCGTCGATCACGGGATACACGATGAACGCCTGGCGGCCCGCCTGGATCTGACTGCGGAGGAAGCTGTAAACCTGCTCGCTCTGATCCTGCGTGAAATGGCGCGTCTCGACCGCCCGGCGTCCCGGCGGCATCTCGTCGAGAATCGAGACATCCAGATCACCGTAGACGGTTAGCGCGAGGGTGCGGGGAATCGGCGTGGCCGTCATCACCAGCACGTCCGGTGTACGGCCTTTTTGGAGCAGCTTCAAGCGTTGGATCACGCCGAAGCGGTGCTGCTCGTCGATGATCACCAGGCCCAGCCGCGCAAATTCCACATCGCCCTCGATCAGCGCGTGCGTGCCCACAACGACATGGGCTGCTCCGGAAGCAATGAGCCTCTTCAGTCTGGCTTTTTCTCTCGCGTTGACCGACCCGGTCAGCAGAACCGCGACGTGCTTCGTCTTTTCGAACATCGGACGGCAGTACAGGTAATGCTGCGCCGCCAAAATCTCCGTGGGAGCCATGATCGCCACCTGAAAACCGTTGGCCAGCGCGATCATCGCGGCTTCGAGAGCGACGATGGTTTTGCCGCTGCCCACGTCGCCTTGCAGCATCCGGTTCATGGGCTGCGGCTGCGACATATCGGTGGCGATTTCCTTCAACACGCGTTTTTGCGCCGCGGTAGGCTTGAACGGGAGAATCGCTTTGATCTTTTCCCGGGCCGCGTCGTTCAAAGCGAAGGCTATGCCCTCCATCGAGCGGGCGCGCCGCCGCTTCAGGGCCAGGCCGCACTCAAGAAAAAAGAACTCCTCGAAGATCAGTCGCATTTGCGCCGGGGTCCGGAACGCATTGAGGAGCCGCAGATCCGTACCTGGGGAAGGGAAGTGCGCCTCCTGCAACGCGACAGATCGAGGAGGCAGCCCCAACCGGACGCGGACGGGTTCGGGCAGCGCGTCGTCCTTGACTTCCACCTGTTGCAAGGCTCGATGCACGAGGGTTCGAAAAGCTCGCGCCGTCACCCTGCCGGCCGCCTCATAAATCGGGACGATGCGTCCCACGTGCAACGCGGCCTCGGCTTCATCGCCATCGCCGGAAAGAATTTCGTACTCTGGGTGCAAGATCGAGAGTTCGCCGGAATAATTGTCGTATTCGATTTTTCCGTAAACCGCTACGCGCTGCCCGGGCTTGAGAATGCCCGCCAGATAATCGCCCCGGAACCATTTGCAAAGCAGAGTGCCGGAGCCGTCGCGCACCGAGACCTGGAATATGCGGACGGCGCTTCGCCGGAAGCGGACGGCCCCCGCCGACCGGATCTCCGCCAGGACGGTGGCCATTTCCCCCGGCGCCAGGCGCGCAATCGGCTTGGTGTTGGTTCGATCCTCATAGCGGAAGGGAACATAGTAAAGCAGGTCCTCAATGGTCTGAATCCCTTTGCTTTCCAGCAAAGGAGCACGGGCTGGACCAACGCCCTTCAGATACGTGATCGGGGTGTTCAGCTCCATCGAAACAGCATCTGCCCGGCTCTCTTCGTCAGGCTGAGCCTCGCAGTCCGGTTATCGCCCGCGGCTCCGCAGAGGGCGTTTCGGCAGGCGCCCCAGGCCGCCGGGGGAAGACAGAGGATCTGATTCTCCAATGGGCTTCAAATGGGCGTACTGCGGATCACGGCACAAGAACCGACTTTCCCGACCTCCACTGCCGTGTAGCTTCTAGGGCCTCGTTCGCCCCCTCGAGGGGAAACTTGTGTGTGATCGCCTCCTGAAATGGAAAGCGAGTGGACGCCCGTCCCAGCAGTTCGAGTGCGGCGTGGACGTGGCGCGGCTCGAACCCCCATGAGCCGTAAATCTGCAACTGTTTGCGTGTGATCAGGTGCGGATTCATCGGCGTCGCCCCGGCGTCTCCGTATTGGCCGAGCACGAGCATTTTTGCGCCGTCGCGGCAATACTCCAGCCCTTCTGCGACCGCTGCCGGGTGGCCCACGCATTCGATCACCGCATCCGCCCCGAAACGGCCCGGCGTGACATCGAGGACCGCAGCGCGGCGGTCCGGCAGGGAATCGACGTCGAGCGTGACATCTGCTCCGAAGCGTTTAGCGCGTTCCAGCCGGTGCGGCGGCCCGCCTATCACGATAATACGCGAAGCCCCGGCTTCGCGGGCAACGGCCACCGAGGCCAAGCCCACCGGCCCGGCTCCTTGCACGACCACTACATCGCCCCAGGAGATTCCCATTCTCTCAATGCCGTGGATCGCGGTCCACAGGGCGCAGCCGGCCCCGACCACGGCTTCCGTGGCAATTGCATCGGTAAGCCGGAACAGGGCTGTTCCAGGACGCAGCACGATGTACTCCGCATATCCGCCGTGCAGATGTGGCGGCTCATCGGCGCAATAAGAGATACCGTAGGCCTTCCGCCTCAAACAGCGTGTAAGCTGGCGCTTGATCCGGCAGTAATAGCACTCGCCGCACACGATGGAACTCGCCCAGGTAATGCGGTCGCCCGCGGCCAGCGGCTCGCCGCGCCAGTCGCGCTCCATACCTTGACCCAGCGCCGCCACCCGGCCGATGGTTTCATGCCCGAGGATCACCGGAATCGGAATCGGCAATTGCCCGAGCCAGAGGTGCACGTCGGTGCCGCATATGCCGGCCATCTCCACTTGGACCAGGACTGCGCCCGGCTCAATGCTTTTCGGGACAGGATATCGGCGCATCTCGAGCGGCTTCTGAAAAGCGGCCAGAACAGCGGCTCGGCAGGTTGCGTTCGTCATGCGGATCGCGCTTCTGCTGTCACGGCTGTGGGCAGGCGGTCACTCAGCTACCTTTCTCACTACATCCCGCAATAGAAGCACGCCGCTCGCGAAACTTGCGCTCGAAAGCCGCTCGTCGTTGCCGTGGGCGCGGCGCTCCTCGGTAGGTGTGGGGAACAGCGGGATGCCGTAAACTCCCATGCCCCGCGCCCGAAGAAAAGCTCCGTCGGTCGCACCCAGGGACATGTTCGGCAGGACTACGCCGTTCTTATCGGCGGCCCGAATCACCGCTTCGATGGCCCGGTAAAGCTCGCTGGTGCGTGAACTCGGCTCCGTAGACGGATTATCCTGATCGCCCTTCAACGGCTCTATTTCCACCTGCGGATCATTGATGATTTTCCGGAAGCGCTCCAAAATTTCCTCCTTGGTCTCGTCCGGCAGGCGGCGCACATCGACCGCCGCCTCGGCCACGCTGGGAATCACGTTCACTTTCACTCCCGCTGTGGTCATAGTCGGCGATACCGTTGTGGAGAGTGCCGCCGCGAGCATCGGGCTTTCCCGCAGAATCGCCAGCCGGGCCGCCGGCGCCCGGGAGGGGTCTTCCAACTGCCCAAAGGCGGGAGCCAGCTTCCCATACTCGGATAGTTTCGCCAGTGCACGGAAATATTCGCGCGTGGTTGCATTCAGGCGGATTGGCTGCTCGGCGTGCGCCAGCCGCACGATGGCTTCAGCCAAATGGACCACCGCATTGTCGGGGCGGGGCAGAGAGCCGTGCCCCGCACTGCCGTGCGCCGTCAGCTTTATGCGCGTGGGGATCTTTTCCGCCGTTTGGACGTTATAGAGCACTTTACCGTCCGCCAGCCGCTGCGCAAAACCACCTTCATTAATGGCAAACTCAGCGCTGATTTTATCCCAAGCATTGGCGATCAACCATTGCACGCCGCTCGATCCAGCCTCCTCGTCGGCCTCGGAAAGGAAAATTACATCCCGCCTTAGTCTCGCGCCGCTGCGCTTCAACTCAACCATCACGGCCAGTTCGGCAGCGAGGAGCGGCTTGGTATCCTGGGATCCTCTTCCCCAAATGTACCCGTCCTTTATGAGCGCGGCGAATGGCTCGACCGTCCACTGGCTTCGCTGCACCGGCACGACGTCGCTGTGCGCCATCAGAAGCAGAGGCCGCGGCGCCGGAGACGCACTCGAAGCGGCCGTGAGACGAGCCACGAAATTCAGCCGCTGCGGGTCTCCGCCGAGCAGTTCATTCGGGATGCCCTCGCGGTCGCAGACGCCTTTCAGGTATTGTGCGACGCGCGTTTCGCGGCCCGGCGGGTTGCTGGTGTCGATCTTCAGCAAATCGAGAAAGTATTCCAGAGCCCGCTGCTGGATGGGGGCGGCTTGCCCCAAGAGCGGGGCGCAGGAAACAAGCGCCAGAGCCAGCGCCCAGGCTAGAACAAGAAAAAAGCTTTTGTTTGGAACTTTTTCATGGGAAGCTGAAAAGTTAAACATGGCGAAAATTGACGGGGAACAGGACGCTCACCGCGCGCCGGAGCATCCGGGCCAGGCGGATGCCGTCCTTTACTGCCCTGTTTGCTCCACCCGGCTTGCCGAGCGCCAATGCAAGCTGATATGCGAACAGTGCGGATACTATCTGAGCTGTTCCGACTATTACTAGGCGCCCAAAGACGCAAAAGCGCCGTGTAAAATGCAACCTCCGGAGGCGCGCCGTTGCTGCATTATCCTGTTTTTTTTACCCCTTGGCGGGCTTCTTGGCCGCCGGCTTCGCCGTCCCGAGGGTTTCGATCTCGCTGAACTTCACCTTGCGCTCTTCGCGCATGGCGATGTTGGAGAGAATTACGCCGATCGAGTCGTTCAAGCCTACCGTCAGGTCGGCTTTCGGCTTTTTGCCGTCGCGCACACAGAGCAGGAAGTCTTCCAGCTCCACCGCCACAGGATCCCGGATCTCCTCGGGTACCAGGACGCCCTTCGTATACAGCCAGCGCTTGGCGTACTTCACTTCCCGGCTGATGAAGCTGTCGCCTTGCTTCATATCCACGTCCTGCCCCGGTATGATCGGGAAACCTTTGCCCTCCGCCGCTTCCGTTACCGTGGCGCCCGCGGTCCAGTTCTCCTTCGCTGTTCCGGCCCGGCCGTATTTCGGGGCGTCCGGCTCGCGATACCACATACCTTTGCCGAGCGAGATTTCGATCGTGCCGGCGTCCCCCATGATGATTTCTCCCACTTCGTGGATTCCCTGCAATCCAACGAAGGGCATGTGGGCATTGGTGGTAATGGCGCTGTAGGTGAGCTTCTCCCCCTTAGGATACGTGTAAATGAGCTGGATGTTGTCGAAAATATCCCGGCCGTCCTTCCAGTAATCCAGCCCGCCAACGCCAACCACGGAATCGAAGGGGTAGCCGAGCATCCACTCGGCCACGTCAAGCTGGTGCGAGGCAAGCTCAGCAGCCAGGCCGCCTGAATACTTGGTATACATGCGCCAGTTGATCTGCTCTTCCAGGCTCTTGTCCTTCACCGGCCGCCGCCAGTCCCCGTTGCGATGCCATTGGGCGTGCATGTGGGTCACCCTGCCGAGCATGCCTTTCTCGATCATTTGCTTGGCGACCTGATAGAACTCGCTGTAGCGCCGCTGCAAGCCGACCTGGATCACCTGGTTGGGATGCTGCGCCGCGAGCGCCCGGAGTTCGAGAACCTCTTGCGGCGTAAAGACGAGCGATTTTTCGCAGAACACGTGCTTGCCCGCCAGGATTGCCGCTTTGGTGATCTCGAAGTGCTTGTAAAGGGGCACTGCGATATAAACGGCATCGATATCCTTCCGCGCCAGCAACTCACGATAATCGTAGTAGCCTTCGGGGTTGCTGCCGATCGTCGCTATGCCTTTCTTGAGGTTCTCGGCATAGATGTCGCACATGGCCGTGCAGCGCCCGGTGTCGATCTTGCTCAAATGCCGCAGGAGTTGCTGGCCGCGGCTGCCGGGGCCGATGAACCCGTAGTTGACGGTGCTGTTGGGGGACTTGCTTTGGCCTCGGAGTTTTGGGAGGGTCACGGCCGCCGCTGTGGCCAGGCCCATAGCTCGCGCGATGAAGTCTCTTCGGTCCAGATCTTGGTCATTTGGCATGTAGCTCACCTTTTGCTGTCGAGTTTATCAAGGCGGCCGGCTGCCGGGCAATATCTTGATTCGAAAAGCGATGTGGAGGCCACTTCTGATTGTCGTCTTGCGTTTCCCCCTTCCGCGCCGTTTTCCCCAAGGCGGTCCTGCCAGTCCATGACGGCTGGACGGCAGCGCCCGCCGGCGGCGGGGGCTGTGCTATCGTAGACCTTACTTCCACTTAGAGCGCCCGAACATGCCTGCAATCCGCGAGAAGGCGCAGTTAATGAGCGCCTCAGAAATCGACCGTACCCTGGTGAGGCTGGCCTACGAAGTTGTGGAAAAAAGCCCCGACCTCGATAAGCTTGTTTTCATCGGCGTGCGGCGGCGAGGGGTGCCGCTGGCCCAGCGGTTGTCCCAGAAAATACAACAAATCGAGAAGCGCTCGGTTCCGGTCGGTACGCTGGACATCAACCTATATCGCGATGATCTATCCACCGTCGCGCACCAGCCGGTCGTCAGCGCCACCGAGATACCTTTTTCTGTGACCGGCAAGGATATTATTCTGGTTGATGATGTCCTCTATACGGGCCGCACGACGCGCGCCTCTCTGGACGCCTTGTTCGATAAAGGGCGTCCCAGCCGCGTGCAGCTTTGCGTGCTGATTGACCGCGGCCACCGCGAGTTGCCGATCGAGGCCCGCTTTGTGGGTAAACGCGTGGAAACTACCGACAGCGAGATCATCGAAGTAAAGCTGCAAGAGGTGGACGGCCAGGAAAGGGTGTTACTTGTCGAGAGAGTGAGCGAATCCTGAAGCCATGGCTGCCGGTCTTCTGGGCATCGAAGAGCTGAGCCAAGAGCAGATCCAGGCACTGCTGGATCGCGGCCGGTACTATCAGCCCATGCAGGCGCAGTCAGTGAAAAAGCTCGACACGCTGCGGGGCAAGACGATCGTCAATTTGTTTTTTGAGGCCTCGACACGGACCCGCACCAGCTTCGAGATCGCCGCCAAGCGCCTCGGCGCGGATACCATTTCCATTTCCGCGCAGGGGTCGAGCCTTTCCAAGGGCGAATCCCTCGTAGATACTCTCAATACCTTAGACGCCATGCGCCCCGATGCGATCGTAATGCGCCACTCAGCCTCGGGCGCGCCTCACTTCCTGGCCCGCTTTTTGCCGACGCCCATCATTAACGCCGGCGACGGCACGCACGAACACCCGACGCAGGCGCTGCTTGACGCGGTTACAATACTCGACCACCGCCCCAGTCTGGAGGGCCTGCGGGTGGCGATCATCGGCGACATCTCGCACAGCCGGGTGGCGCGCTCCAATATTCATCTGCTCTCGAAATTCGGCGTGGATATCGTGTTGTGCGGGCCGGCGCCCCTGCTGCCGCCGGAACTGGTGCAGCTCGCCCCCGGAATCACTCTCACGACGAGCATCGAGGAGGCGGTCGCCGGCGCCGACGTGATCATGATGCTGCGCGTACAACTGGAGCGCCAGCATGAAACGACGTTCCCGAAGGGCGAATATTTTCAATTTTACGGCCTGCGGCTGGAGCACGTGCGGCTGGCGAAGCCGGATGTATTGGTGATGCACCCGGGACCTATCAACCGGGGCCGCGAGATTGCTTCCGAAGTGGCCGATTCTCCGCGCTCCGTGATTTTGCACCAGGTGGAGAACGGCGTGGCGGTCCGCATGGCGGTGCTGGAACAAGTGGCGTCGGGAGAGCTGAGAAATTGAAGACTCGCGCGCAGCGGAGCTTTTCCGTCCGATTGAGAGTTGACACGGCCGTTTCCATCCGGGAGCGCCGCAGAGGAAGGGGAAAATGCCGCGCTTGCTGATTCGAGGCGGGAGAGTGATCGACCCGGCTTCCAGCCACGATGCCATGGCCGACGTGTTGATCGAGGATAGCCGTATCGCGGCCGTCGCACCGCGCATCGAGCCTGCGGGCGCCGAGATTCTCGACGCCGGCGGGCTGATTGTCGCGCCAGGCTTCATCGACATGCACGTCCACCTGCGCGAGCCCGGCATCGAGCACGCCGAGACAATCGAGACCGGCTCCCGCGCAGCCGCCGCCGGCGGCTTTACTTCGGTGTGCTGCATGCCGAACACAATCCCGGTGAACGACAGCGCTACGGTCACCAGCTTCATCGTGGAGCGCGCCCGCCGCAGCGCCCTGGTGAACGTCTTTCCGATCGGCGCCATCACAAAAGACAGCGCCGGCGAGCAACTGGCCGATATCGGCGCGATGAAAGAGGCGGGCGCTATCGCCATCTCCGATGACGGCCAGCCGGTGATGAACTCCCGTGTGATGCGCCGGGCGATGGAATACGCCCGGTCCTTCGGACTGACGGTCATTGATCACTGCGAGGATCTCAATCTCAGCTCGGGCGGTGATATTCACGAGGGAGCGGCCTCCGTGAGGCTCGGCCTGCGCGGCATTCCCGGCTGCTCGGAAGATGTGATGGTGGCGCGCGACATCCTGCTGAGCCAGTTGACCGGGGCGAAACTCCATGTCGCCCACATTTCCACCCGCAATTCCCTGGCGATGGTGCGGCACGCCCGCCAGTTGGGAATTCCAGTGACGTGCGAGGCCACGCCGCACCACTTCTCGCTCTCCGACGCCGACATTCACGACTACGACAGCAATTTCAAAATGAAGCCGCCGCTGCGGAGTCCGTGCGACGCGGGCGCTGTGGCCGATGCCATCGCGGCGGGCGTGGTGGACGCCATTGCGACCGATCACGCCCCGCACACCGGCAGCATCAAGATGCAGGAATTCGAGCGCTGCCCGTTCGGCATCACTGGTCTCGAGACGGCCCTCGGGCTGGCGCTCGAGAAGCTCGTGCACAGCGGGCGCATCACGCTCGCGCACATGGTGAGATTGTTTACTGCCGGCCCGGCCGGAGTGCTGGGCCTACAGCGCGGCACGCTGGCGCCCGGTGCGGCGGCGGACGTTACCATTTTCAGCGCCGATCGCGAGTGGACGTTCGACGCGAATCAGTCTCAATCGAAAAGCAGAAATACACCCTTCCACCAGCGCCGGTTTCGGGGCGGTCCGGTGGTCACTATCGTCGGCGGACGCATCGTCTGGGACCACCGGTGAAGCGCGCCCAAAACTCGGTCTCCGCAGCGGCGCGTCCCGTACCGTTTCCTATCCGCGGGTGCGGATTTGCTGGGCGGTGAGTTTCGCCTGTTCGGCGATGCGAGACGGCCAATCCGGCAAAGGCCGCGTGAATTTTTCGATGTCCGCCAGGTCCTCCGGAGCTCCCACCAGATAAAGAGCGCGGAGGGCTTCCCAAACGTGGTCTGCGCTGGGCTCCAGCTTGACAATCTCGTCGCCCTTTTCGACCCGTTTGCCGTCGGCCGCGGTTTTGCTCAAAATTTTGCCGGGCAGGGGGGAGCGCACTTCCGATTGCCGGCTGCCGCCGTTCTCCAGGATTGCGATTACCGTGCCGCGCTCCGCCGGATCCCTCACCTTGAGGCGATAGCGCAAAATTCCATCCGCCGGCGACAGCAGCGAGAACGGCTCCAGCATGGCCCGCAACTCCGGCCGGCCCGATGCATCGCCGAAGCGGGCGAGCGAGAGGGCAGCATTGCGGCGGACCAGAGGTTCAGGATCCTGGAGCGCTTCGAGGAGGGAGCGGTGAAACGCATCCGCCCGGTTGTCCTGCCCCATTAGCCAAGCGGCGGTGATTCGCAGCTCGATCTCCCGGCTGTGAGCCAGGGCGCACACTCTCGGGTACCAGCGCTGCACGCTGGCGTCGCCGCGGTCGAGTTTTTGGGAGATTTGCACCAGTGCGTGCTGCTCATGCCGCGGATGAGAATCGTCATTGAGGTATTGCTCGATTTCGCGGTCGCTGAGCGGCCTCCCAAACCATGTGCCATGCCAGAAAAGAAACGGCACCAGTACCAGCGCCAACAACGTGACCACGCCGAACAACATAGCCCGGGGGCCGGGCCGTCTTGAAGCGGTTTGATTCAATGGCCTCCCAAGATTTCCCACTTAAATTGTAGCGCCAGCGAAGAGCAAAACACTTGCCCTTTGTTTTGCCTACCGGGGTGTGCGGGGCAGAACCGTGACAGCCTGCGGTTCTGGCGGCATGCTTTGCCTGATCCGCTCCGTCTCTGCCGGGTTTAACC
>DASREK010000078.1:0-2804 GCA_035652135.1 Bryobacterales bacterium
GCCGATTCCCGAAGTTTCGCCGGCGCTCGGGTGGCGCAAGTTCACGCAGACGTCGGTGATTTCGGCGAGGCGCCAGAATTCCGTGTCGGTGACGCGTTCCAGGCGGATGACCCGGCTGCCCCCAAGCTGCGGGGCGAGCGCCCGTTCCAGCTCACTGGAAACGAATTTTCCCACGAGCAACAACCTGCCCCGCCGCGCTGCCGGCATGGCCTTCAGGACCGAGGCGATGCGTTTGGATTCGCGGAGATAGCCGAAAACGCCGACCACAAACTCATGGGATGCAAGGCCGAGGCGGTCGCGCGTCTCGCGCCATCGGCGCGGCAGATCCGGCGGGACAAAGAAGTGCGGAATCTCCGTGACGCTTGCGCCGGGAACGGCCTCCCAGGCCATCCGCGCGGCTGCCGGATTGTGCACGACTATGGCCCGGCTGGTTGCTACGATTCGCCGCAGCAGAGGATAGGAGAAATAGCGCGCGTCGGCGGCCGAGCGCGACCGGCTGCGCCAGAGATTTCGCGCCAAGTCGCGGCGCCACTCTCCGTAGTTGTACACAAACTCTTCGATGTAGCCGGATTCGTCGAGCGCTCCGAGCAGCAGATGGTGCAGTACGGCGTCGTGGAGAACGGCAATCCCCGGCCAGACCAGCGCTCTCCGGTACGCCTCCAGGTGCAAGCGGTTGTTCCCGATCTGGTAGAGGGCGTTGTCGAAGCCGGGTCCTGGACGGTTGGTGACAACAACCTGCGCATGCTTCCGCAGCGATGCGGCCAGTATGGCGGAGTACTCCGCCACGCCGCTCAACGCGGGCGGCATTGGCGAGACGAAGGCCAGCTTCACGCGTTCGCCTTCCGCGGCCCGAAGATTGCCGTGCCGATGCGGATCATTGTGGCGCCTTCCTCGATCGCCACCTCGAAGTCTCCGGTCATTCCCATGGAAAGCTCGGGAAGCCGCAGCTTTTCAGCAAGCGATCGCAGCCGGCGGAAGTAGGGGCGCGAGTCTTCCGGATTTTTCGGCCACGGCGGCATCACCATCAACCCGCGCAGTTCGAGCTTGTCGAGACTCCGGATGCACTCGGCCAGTTCGGGCAGGCGCTGTTCCTCGATGCCGCTCTTGGTTGCCTCCGGCGAAAGCTTCACTTCGATCAGAACCTGGATCTGCTTTCCCGTTTCGTTGAGGCGGCGCGCCAGCCGGGCGCTATCCACAGTGTGAATCACATGGAACAAATCCGCCGCCGCGCGCGCTTTGTTGCTTTGCAGGTGTCCGATCATATGGAAAACGGCGCCAGGTAAATCTCCGAGCTCCTTACGCTTGGCCTCAAATTCCTGGACGTAATTCTCGCCGAAATGACGCAGGCCGGCCTCATAAGCTTCCCGAACGGCCGTGGCAGGCATGATTTTGGAAACGCCGATGAGCGTGATTTGCTCGCGCGCCCGGCCCGCACGGCGCGCCGCCTTTTCAATTCTTTCGTTGACCCGCGCCAGAGACTCGGCAATCACAGGTTTATTCTATACTGGTCTGATGTCGGCGCATTCCGGCGCGTTTTTTACCTTCGAGGGCGTGGACGGCTGCGGAAAAACTACGCAGTTGGCGCGCCTTGCCGACCGGCTCCAAGCCGCGGGATACGACGTGGTGCGAGCGCAAGAGCCGGGAGGTACGCGCGTGGGCAGGGAAATCCGGCGGATTTTGCTCGACGCGGCCTCGACGGACTTGCGCCCTCTCCCGGAAGCGCTGTTGTATTTCGCCTCGCGCGCGCAGAACGTGGAAGAGATCATTTTGCCGGCGCTTGCCAAAGGCTCCATTGTTCTTGCCGATCGCTTTACCGATGCGTCGATGGCCTATCAGGGCTACGGGCGCGGCCTGGGAGAGGAAATCGTCATGGCCCTCGATCGCCTGGCTTGCCGCGGCCTCCAGCCGGATCTCACGTTTCTCATTGATATCGACATCGAGACCAGCCTGTGGCGGGCCCTGACTCGGAACTCCGGCGGCCGTCCGAACGAGAGCCGGATGGAGCGCGAGAGCGCCGATTTCCACGAGAGAGTGCGCGCCGGATATCTGGAAATCGCCGCCAGAAATCCAAGCCGGGTGAGGATCATCGACGGCCGGAAAACACCGGATGAAGTAGCCGATGAAATCTGGTCGGCCGCGGGATCTTTTCTGGCTGCCCGGAGGGTGCGTTAACTTGCCGGCGAACTTATTCGATTCCTTTCTCGGCAACTCGAAGATTGTAGCCGCCCTGCGGCAGATGCTGACGGAAGATCGCTTGCCGCAAGCGCTGCTCTTCGCAGGACCGGAGGGCGTGGGCAAGGCCACTCTGGCGCGCTTTCTGGCCGCTGCGATGCATTGTCAGGGCCCGGCGCCACGATTCGGAGCGCCCTGCGGCGAGTGCCCGGTTTGCCGGCGCGTTCTTGCCGCCGATCTCTCCCTGCCGGAGTACCAGAAATTACTCGAAGAGCGGGCCAAAGCCTCCGCCGAGGAGCGCCGCGAAGCGCCTCTGGTAGTGAGCACGCATCCGGACTTTCTGACCTTTCCTCCGGACGGCCCACTAGCCCAGATTTCCATCGAGCAGGTCCGGACCATCAGGGAATTCGCGCAGTTCCCGCCCCTCGAAGGCCGGCGGCGGCTATTCTTGGTGGATCGGGCGGACCGTATCGATACTGCGGCCGCCAATTCGCTGCTCAAAACGCTCGAGGAGCCCCCCCCGTATTTGACCCTGGTGCTGACGGCCGAGAACGACTTCGATCTGCTGCCCACGATTCGCTCGCGGTGTGTTCCCTTCTACTTCGCGCCGCTCAGCGTCGAAGAGATGAACC
>DASREK010000079.1:0-13880 GCA_035652135.1 Bryobacterales bacterium
CGATCAGCGACTTCGCGAACGCCGTTTTTCCCGGCGGCTATCTTCCCACCGGGGCCGAGATCTTGCAGCACGCCGCGGAGGCCGGCCTAGAGATCCGGCACCTGGATACGCTCGGCGAACACTACGTCTTGACGCTGCGGCAGTGGAGTAAAAATTTTCAGGCCGCCCGGGCTAAGATCGAGCGAATGAAGGGTATGCAGTTTACGCGGTGGTGGGAGCTATATCTGGCGCTCTCGGAAGCGGCTTTCCGGGTAGGCCGAATTCAATTGTTTCAAACGATGCTCACCAAGGGCCACGCCACGCTGCCGCTGACGCGGAGCTTTGCCTCCATTTGATGCGCCGGTCAGCGATGATCCGCGGCTCCTTCTATAATCGTCGAATGCCCGCGGCCTTTTCGGAAACGGCCATGCACTGGAAAACCGCCATGCGGAGCATCCCACTATGGGCGGCGCTGATGCCGCTGTCTTGCCTAGGGCAAAAGCCCCCGCCCCAGGTGATGATCAACGCCCCGTATGTAACCACGCCGGCGGCAGTGATCATGAAAATGCTGAAGTTGGCGAACGTCACCAGGACTGACGTGCTCTACGACCTGGGCTCGGGCGACGGCCGGATCGTGATCGCGGCAGCGCGGAGTTTCGGAGCCCGGGGCGTCGGCATCGAGCTGAACCGTGAGCGAATCCAGCACGCGCAGGAGAATGCGCGGCGGGCGGGGGTGCTTCCTCTGGTCACATTCCGCCGGGAGAATTTTTTCGAGAGCGACCTGCGCGAGGCTACCGTCGTCACTCTCTATTTGCTGCCCGAGGTGAATCTCGCGCTGCGCCCTAAGCTTCTGCGCGAACTGAGGCCGGGAGCGCGCATCGTTTCCAATTGTTTCGACATGGGCGATTGGAAACCGTCCAAGCAGATCGATGTCAATGGCTGCAAAATTTACTTTTGGTCTGTGCCGGCCGGAGGAACTCTCGGAAACTGAGCGCTATCTCTTCGGCCTCGGACAAGCTGCTGCGGAGTCCGCGTCAGGCGACCGGCGGCCTTTTCAGATGCCAGTCGGTACGCCGCTGAAACTCGCGGCCCAGCGTTATCAAAGTGAGCTCGTCGAATGGCTTGCCCACGAGCTGCACGGCAATGGGAAGGTTCGCGCCCGTGCTGAAACCGCAGGGCAGCGAGATTGCAGGCAAGCCCGCCAGGTTTCCAGCCTGGATTAGGCTGCCATTGCCCGGCGGCGCGGACAGGGCGGGCGGCTGCCCTGGGTGATCGAGCGGCTCGTTGATCCCGGAAGCCGGGCCAGCGCGAGAGGCCGAAAGGATCACGTCCACTTGCCGGAACAGCAGTCGGATATTCTCCTGCATCAACCGGCGCACGCGCATGGCGTTCAGGTAGTCCCTGGCGGGGATGTCCAGAGCGGCGCGAAGCCCTGCTTTCTGGTACTCGTCGGGCATTAAGTCCAGCCGGTCGCTCTTAATCAGAGACTCGAAAATAGCCGCCGCCTCGCTCTGGATGATCGTGCTGATCACGTCCGCGTAGGGCATCGGGGGAAGCAAGATCTCACTCAGCTTGGGGCTTATGCCGCGGAATACATCGAGCGCGGCCTGAAGCGCGGGCCGGGCCTGCTCGGCGGCCCGCTCATGGAAATCGGCCGGCGCATAGCCGATGCGCAGTTCATTCAAAGGCCGGCCATAATTCTCCAGGTAATAGAAGCGCTGCCCGCTCGAGGACGGGTCCTGCCAGTCGCGTCCGGAGATTGCATGCAGCACCAGGCCGCAATCCACAGCGGAGCGGCACAGCGGGCCGAGCTTATCGCAGGTCCAGGATAGGGCCATTGCGCCATGCCGGCTGACAATGCCGTAGGTCGGGCGGAGCCCGGTGACGCCGCAGTACGCGGCGGGCGTGATGATCGATCCCGACGTCTCCGATCCAATGGCGAAAGGAACCATTGCCGCGGCCACCGCCGCGGCCGAGCCGCTCGACGAACCGCCGGACCAGTAATCAGGGTTCCAAGGATTTTTGCCGGCTCCGAAGAGCGACGCGCTAGGATAACGATAGCCGCCGCCTCCCGCCAGTTCCACCATAGCGAGCTTTGCGGCGAGCACAGCGCCGGAGCTTTCCAGTTTCCGGATCACAGTCGCGTCATAGTCGAAGACTTGATTCTTGAACGGCGCCGCTCCCCAGGTCGTGGGAATGCCTTTTGTGGCCAGCAGGTCCTTGGCGCCGTAAGGGATGCCTTGCAGGGGACTGCGGATGCGCTGCCGCTTGAAATCGTCGTCGGCATCCTTCGCCTGGCGCAGGGCGATCTTTCGGGTAAGCGCAGCCAGGGCATTGTACCGCGGGCCGAGCTTTTCCAGCCGATCAAGGTAAGCTTTGGTCAGCTCGACCGAGGAGATCTTGCGGGCCTTCAGCAGTTCCGACAGCTCGACGATCGTGGAGTAAAGGATGTCATCGGTCATGGGTGCTTCAACAGCATGCTCAATCTATATTTCCGGCTTGCTGGCGGATCCGAGCGCGACGGGAGAGAGGGAGCATAGTTCGAGATTACGGCCGGAATACGAAAGCAGGCTCGGCGGTCATGGGCAAGCTGACTTTCGCGGTATTCTGCGCGCCCTCGGCGAGCCGCCGGCGGGCCGCGCGCAGTTCGTCCTCGGGGGAGGAGGTTTGGGGCGCGGCTCGTGCGGCCAAAAGCGGCGATGCCGCCAGCAACCTTCCGAACCCACGGCGGGAAAGCTTTTTCATAACCAGCCTGCTTCCCGGCTTTCCGGCCGGGTGAAGGGCGCATACGGAACGCCTATCTTGCCCGGAGCCGGGAAGCCTCTGCATGCGGAATTGCACATCCACGCGCACTATAACACAATGGCACACGCGACCTATGCTTCGGACTTCCGTCGTTCTTTTATACACGGCGGTGGTGGCGCTGGCGGGTTTTCTGGTGATGATCCCGGTCACGTGGATCCTGGGAGACGTGCGCCCCATGTACGCCGTGGCCCAGGCTGTCGTGAGATCCCTGTTGAAACTTGCCGGCGTCGAAGTCGAGGTCGGCGGGGCCGATTTGAGACTGCTGCCCCGGCCCTGCATCTATGTGGCGAACCATGTGAGCAACGTGGACCCGCCGGTGCTCTTTGGCTATCTGCCGCGCGTGGCCATCATGGCAAAGGCGGCTGTTTTTCGGATCCCTGTGCTGGGCTATGCGTTGAAGCTCGGCGGCTTTATTCCGGTGGAGCGCGAGCGGCGCGATTCGCGCCGGCAGGCTCTTGAGGCGGGAATGGATCGCCTTCGCCAGGGGCTTTCGCTGCTGGTCTTTCCCGAAGGAACCCGCAGCCCTGATGGCGCGCTGCTGCCGTTCCGTCCGGGACCTTTTACCATGGCCATCGAGACTCAGGTTCCGATTGTGCCGATCACGATTGTCGGCACCCGCGAAGTGATGCCGAAAGGGCGATCGACGATCCGGCCCGGCCGCGCCAAAATTATTATTCATCAGCCCGTCCCTACCACCGGCTTGGACGCCTCTGGCCGGAGTGAGTTGATCGAACGCGTTCGCAGCATAATCGCGGCGGCGCTCCCGGCTGACGCCGTGCGCGCCCATTAAGCTGGCTGTTTGCACGCCCGCCCGACACCAGCGCAGAGTCCTTCGTCCATCATCGAGGAGTCTCTCTGGGGTCCGGGCGGAGCGCAGCCGGGGTAGATTCCAGGAGCCAGTTCTGTTACTGGATGCCTCTCCCCGATGGTATGCTTGTGCCTTCGATGGAAGGGGCGGCAAGGCGCCGATCATCAGGAATGAAGAATGCCGAATAGAGCGGCCTGGGCGGCGCTACACTGTTGCCCGCGGGCGGCGTCGCATCTGGCGAATGTTCACGCGCCCTTCACCCTGCGCGAGCTTGAGCTAAAGTTCTCGAAACATGATGAACCCTTTTATGCGGAGGGCGATCGATCTCTCCATCGATAACGTGCGCAGCGGGCAGGGTGGGCCGTTTGCCGCGCTTGTTGTCCGGGAGGGTAAGATACTGGCGGAAGGCACGAACCGCGTGACTTCCCTCAATGATCCGACGGCTCACGCCGAGGTCGTCGCAATCCGCGAGGCGTGCCGCATCCTCGGCAGTTTCGAGCTTTCGGGCTGCGAAATTTACGCCAGTTGCGAGCCGTGCCCGATGTGCCTCGGGGCGATCTACTGGGCGCGGCCGGCCCGCGTCTATTTTGCGGGAACCCGCAAGGATGCCGCCGAGGCTGGCTTCGACGACGACTTCGTTTATCAGGAAATCCAATTGCCTATTGCGGAGCGCAAAATTCCGATGATTCCGCTAATGCGCGAGCAAGCGCTCGAGGCCTTTGAAGAGTGGAAGCGCAAGCCGGACAAAGTTCCGTACTGATCGCACATTTTCCCCGCAGGCCAGGAGGGCAAAAACGCTTCACCGGCGGTCGGGAATCCCTGCTGGGGCTTGCAGACCCCGCTGCGGGCCATTTTGGCGGGATGGCCCGGCAGCTAATACGATTTCAATTGGGAATCTAGGATAATATCCGGACGTCCCTGCGCTGACGGAGTGCTACAATGGGGCTGATGCGTGCGATTCGACTGCTCCTGGTTCTGCTGGCCATCTGCGCGTGTTTGCCGGCGAAAAGCACTTACCACTACAAGGTGACGCCGGTCGCCTCCCGGAAAAACAAAAAGATCAAGAAGCACAAGGCCAAGAAGAGCAAGCGCTCCCGAAGCCGTTCCCAGCAACGCGTAGTTTGACTGTAGCTGCGTCCTTTGCACTACGGCTGGGACTGGCATTCGCCGGTTGTGTTTTGACTTGCCAAGCTCACAGCGGAGCTCGAGGCTCGCTACGGCTGTGTCAGCCGGCGAGGGGAATAGTATAATCAAATCTCCGGCCATGAAAACGGGAGACACAAAAGCTCGAGCCCCGAGAAAGCGGTCTGCCTCTGTAACGAAACCGGGCGATTGGACGGACGAACAAAAGCAGCAAATTGCTGAAATGGCCTATCAGCGCTTTCTGGCGCGGGGAGGCCAGCACGGGTACGCTTTCGAAGATTGGCTCCAGGCTGAGGCCGAGTTTGCCGCGTCGCTCGCTTCGGGCAAGCCGAAAACGGCAAGGCGGGCCAAAGCTTGAGTGCTTCCTCGTGCGCGAATCGGGCGTGGCGATGTCTGAGCCGCCGCCGGTGGTGTTTCGGGCGCATCGCAGAGTGAAAGTGTAGCTTTCCGGAGCCCGCCTCAATTTCCTGCATCTCATATAAAATGAGAAGCTTGTCTTGGAATGGGGATTTATCCATGCGTGACGTTGTGATTATCGGTTCGGGCTGCGCGGGCAACACTGCCGCGGTTTACGCCGCGAGAGCGAATCTGAATCCGTTGGTGATTGAAGGACTGGAAGCTGGAGGCCAGCTTTCCCTCACCACCTTAGTCGAAAACTTCCCGGGATTTCCCGACGGCATTATGGGTCCCGAACTTGTGGCCAATATCAAGAAGCAGGCCGAGCGCTTCGGCGCGGAATACCGGCCCGGCGAGGTCACGGCGGCCGATTTGTCAAAACGGCCGTTTCGCCTGACGGTTGATAACCAGGAAATCGTCGAAACGCGGACATTAATCATCGCTTCCGGCGCGTCCGCCCGCTGGCTGGGCCTGCCTTCGGAGCAGAAATTAATCGGTCATGGCGTGAGCTCCTGCGCAACGTGCGACGGATTTTTCTTCCGGGGGCGTCCTGTGATGGTGGTGGGCGGCGGCGATTCGGCCATGGAAGAGGCGACCTTCCTCACCAAGTTTGCCAGCGAGGTGACCATCACGCACCGCCGCGACCGGTTTCGGGCCTCTAAGATCATGCTGGATCGCGCGCGTAAAAACGAAAAGATCAAGTGGCTCACCAACACCGTGATCGACGAAGTCTATGACGTCAGCAAGAATGAAGTGACCGGCGTGAAGCTGCACGACGTGAGAGACGGCCGCCAGTGGGAGCAAAAGATCGACGGGTTGTTTCTGGCGATCGGGCACGTTCCGAATACCAAAATCTTTCAGGGCCAACTGGAGCTCGATCCGGACGGTTATATCGTTTCTAAGGGCGGAGCCCGTACCAGCGTGCATGGCGTGTTCCACGCCGGCGATGTGCAGGACCGGCATTACCGCCAGGCGGTGACCGCCGCGGGTATGGGCTGCATGGCCGCGATCGAAGCGGAGAGGCTTCTTCAGGCCGAAGGGCATTAGTTGTGTACGGGGATGTTGTACAGGAAAGTAAACTGGAGCTTGATCTCGTTTCCGTGAAATTCCGGAGGAAGGGGCGGGAAGGGATTGGAAGCGCTGATGCCTGCGACCGCCGCGCGGTCCAGCGCTTCGTGGCCTGAAGCGTCGGCGATAACCAGCTTAGAGACGATGCCGGGACGAACAATGATGAACTGAATGGCCACGCGGCCGCGTACCATTCCCAGGCGGGCGCTTTCTGGAATCACCGCATACCAGTTGCGCCGCACCGTCGCCAGGATCCGCGTGAGGTAGGGGCGGAAATCCACTCCCAGCGGATCACTGAGCAACTCCAAATTGCTGCCCGCATTGCCCGGGGATGGAATTACCGCACCATCGGGAAGTCCGGGACTGTATCCGTCTCCAACAACAGTTCCTCCCCGGCCGGCGCTGCGCGAAAGATCCCTGACCGCCCCTTCAATGATGTTTCCAGCACGTTCCTGGGCCAAAATTCCCGGCTGCGGCTGCCCCTGACGGCCACCGGGAGGCGAAGTGGCGTTTTCCAAGGTCAGTTTCGGGGGAATGGGAGGCGGCGCGGAGGGCGGCAGAATCTGCGGCAGGGGCGCGGCTCCGGAGAGCTCCGGCTTGGGAACCAGTTGCGGAGGCTCCACTTTAGCCAGATCAGATTGCGCCCGGTTGTTCTGCTGATTGCCCGGCAAGTTGGCAGGCTGCGGTATGTTTTTGGGAATGAAGAGTTTGGGCGGCCGCGGCGGCTGTGCTTCCCCCAAGAACAGCTTGGAGCGAGGCCCGCGGTTGGGCTCGGTCTGGGTCAGCTCTTGCAGAGGGGGATACAGAAGCGTAATGTGCTGCCGGTTCTGCTGCGGTTGCTCTGTTCTTGGCGGGGGAGCAATTTTGGGGAGAAGAATCAGTCCCAGGATCAACAGCGCGTGGGTTAGCAGGGACCCCAAGGCCGCCTGACGGCGCCGCTCCTGACGGTTTTCGTCCCAAGTTTCGACCAGAAGACTAAGTTCCAGCCGCTCTGGCTCCACCTGTATCACACTGGCTGCCCCGCGATTGTCGCCGCCACCACTCGGGCGTGCGCGTCCATCTCTTCCCTTATTTTAATCGCAACGGCAAGGGCGTTTCGACCAGCATCGCCGGTTACACGGGGAACGGTGCGCTTCTGGACCGCAGACAAAAACGCAGCCATTTCCCGGGCCAGGGGCTCCGCGCGCTCGACCACAAGCGGCTGGAAGCCGATCCTGTTTGCCGCATCCACCGAAAAGATCGCGCCGTCCTGCCGGGAATAATCCACTGAAATATATTGACGAGGCTGGAAGAACCGAAGTTTTCGTATTCTTTCGGTAGAAACTCGGCTGGCGGTCAAGTTGGCTACACAGCCGTTCTCGAACTGAAGCCGGACGTGGGCGATATCGGCCTGGGCCGAAAGGACAGGAAGGCCCACCGCGTGGATCTGCTGGATCTTGCTTTCGACCAAGCTCAAAACGATATCGATATCATGGATCATCAGGTCGAGGACGACATCGATGTCAAGGCTGCGGGGGGTGAACACACTCATCCGATGCACTTCAAAGAAGAGAGGGAGCCGGGCCATCGCCGAGGCTGCTTCGACCGCCGGGTTGAAACGCTCCAGGTGTCCCACCTGAAGAATGCGGCAGTGCTGGCGCGCCGCCGCGAGCAACCGGTCCGCGGATGCAAGGTCCGCGGCAATCGGTTTCTCGACCAGCAGATCGATTCCGTGGGCCAGCAGATCGGCGCCGATCTCAGCGTGAAGCATTGTCGGGACGGCCAGTGTCGCCGCCTCAATTCGCCCAAACAACTCCCGGTAGTCGGCGAGCGCCGGCACACCGAGCGGAGCGGCCACAGAGTGAGCGCGCGCCAAGTCGATGTCGGCGACAGCCACGAGTTCGGCCGGCGGCAATTCATGCAGGACGCGGGCGTGTTGCCGGCCAAATGCGCCTGCGCCGATCACTGCCACGCGGATTTTGGAGCCAGTCATGCCGGCAACCTTGGAAACTCCGCGTGAAGCGGACGCGATAGGGAGATCATAGGGGTCAGGGTGGAAATCCCGCAATAGCGATCTGCGCCTCGGCGGCCTGCCGGAGGAGCTCTTCCCGATCAAGCAACAACGTGCGGCCGGCATCCACGGCCAGGGCCGTAGCGTTGGCCTCCCGCATGGCGGCAATCGTGCGCGGGCCAATGACCGGCACGTCGAATCGCATATCCTGATTGGGTTTGGACACTTTCACCACAGTCAGGGGCCTGCCGTTTGAGTATTGAACCGCTCGCCGTATGACGGCGTCGGTACCCTCCATAGCCTCTACCGCCACGCAGGCGCGATCGCAAATAACCACGCTCTGGCCGATGTCGAAGGCAGCCAGAGCGCGGGCGATGCGATGGCCGTATTCGATGTCCGCCATTTCCCTCTCGTCGAGGTTTCGCGGCGTGACGGGGCCTTCCGGCGCCAGCAGGGGTTGCAGAAACGCCGTGGAGTGCACGACTTCAATCCCTTCCTCGGCCAGAACGCCGGCGACGGCCCCCAGCAGCGCGTCGGTGTTCTTGGTTTTGAGCGACAGCAGCAGCTTCATCAGCCGCCAATCGGGCCGGATCGAGGAGAAAATTTTGGCATGCTGGATTTGCCCGGCCATTACTGCGTGAGTGGCCCTCTCCGCCTTGAGAATCTCAATCAGACGGCCAAGCTCGCCCACTGAAATCCAGTGGCAACGTGTCCCGAGCGATGCGCTCAGATTCTCCATTTCCGGACCGGCTTCCTCCTTCACCGCCACGACTACCATCTCCCGCCCGGCCCCCCGAGCGGCCTCGAGCACCAGGAGCGGGAACCGGCCGTTGCCGGCGATCAACGCATATTTCATGGAAATTGGCAGAGGCGCGCCGCCTTCTAGATCGCGCACCCGCGTCCGGCCTGTGTGCTGTGTTTCGAGCCGCATCGGATCCGCGATCACAGCGCGGGCCCTGGGAGCAGCGAGCTGCACGCCTGTTTCATTTAATCACACCGCGCTCGGAGGACTGAACAAAACCCACTAGTTCGCGGATCTCCTCGCACGCCTCGATCTCCGCGCTAATGCGTTCGAGGGCCTGCGTCGTGTTGAGTTTGGAACTGCCAAGCAGGCGGAAGGCCTTGTGCAGCCGGTCGATGGCGGCGGAATCGAAGCCCCGGCGTTTCAGTCCTTCTTTATTGGGGCCAAAAAGGCGGGCCTCGCGCTCCACGCCGGTCAGCGAATACGGCATCACGTCGCGGGTGATGACGCTATAACCGGCAACCATTGCGTGCTGCCCGACGCGGCAGAACTGGTGTACGCCGCTGAAAGCGCCGATCACGGCATGGTCCCCGATCGTGACGTGCCCCCCCAGCGTGACGCCATTGGCCAAAATGCAGTGCGAGCCCACGCGGCAATCGTGCGCCACGTGGGCATAGGCCATGATGAGGGTGGAATTCGCGATAGACGTGAGAGCTCCGCCGCCTCGCGTACCCCGATGGATAGTCACGAACTCGCGGATGCGATTGTAATCGCCGATGCGCGTTTCGGCCCGCTCGCCCTGGTATTTCAAATCCTGGGATGCGACGCCTACCGTACTGTAAGGATAAAAGATATTTCCCCGCCCGATCCAGGTAGGGCCCTCCACATAGATGTGCGCCATCAGGCGCGTGCCAGGGCCAATCTCGACTTCTTCCCCGATAATGCAGAAGGGCCCGACATCAGCGGAGGTGTCAATTTTCGCGCCGGGGTGGACTACCGCGGTAGGGTGAACGGACATCGGCGGCGGTTACTCGGAGGGGCCGCCGGTTGCGCCATGAGGCAAGCCGTCGCCGCCGCCCGATGCAGGTCCCGCGGGAGAATTTGCCGCGGCGGACGCACGGGCGGACTCGACTTCGTTCTTATCCGCCAGCTTGCACATTACAACCGCTTCGGCGACCACGGCGCCGTCCACTGTGGCCTGCCCGCTCATCTTGCATACTGAGGCCTTCTGCTTGAGGACCCGCATTTCGATGCGAAGCTGGTCCCCGGGAACCACAGGCCGGCGGAATTTGGCCTGCTCGATGGATCCGAACAGAACGAGCTTTTCATCCCGGTCGGGAATCTTACTCAGCAGCAGCACCCCGCCGACTTGCGCCATAGCTTCCACGATCAATACTCCGGGCATCACCGGAAATCCCGGAAAATGCCCGGCGAAGAAAGCCTCGTTGGCGGTGACATTTTTGACGCCCACGATGCGCTCGGGCTCCATCTCGACGATGCGGTCCACCATCAGCATCGGATAGCGGTGCGGCAGGATCTGTGCAATCTGATTGACGTCGAGCATAAACGGCGGGAGCGCGAGCTGGGCTCCGGTCACGCACCGCATGGCGCCCGTCAGCACGCAAAAAACCGCTATTATAGCAGACCATGCGCGAGCTTCTCTCTTATGCCGTCTCCCGGCGCGCGGCGCAGATTGACCTGATCCGCCGCCTCGCGGAGATCGAATCGCCCAGCGACAACAAAGCCGCGGTCGATCGTCTGGCCGAGTTCCTGGCTGATTTTCTGTCCCCGGTTGCGGCGATCAAGATCTATCGAATGAGAGAGTGCGGAAATCATTTGCGCGCTGAATTCCAGCTGCCGGGGAAGTCAAAAAGCGGCCAAATTCTGGCGCTGGGTCATATGGACACGGTTTACCCCTTGGGCATCCTGGCGCACATGCCGGTGCGCATCGCCGCGGGCCGGCTGTGGGGGCCGGGCGTTTTTGACATGAAGGCTGGAATCGCAATTATTATTTTTGCGGCGGAAGCCTTGCGGGAACTCGGCCGCCCCGTCACACGAAAACTCGTCATGCAGTTGGTTTCCGACGAAGAGACCGGCAGCATCTGCTCGCGCGATCTGACCGAACGCGAGGCCCGCAAGAGCGCCGCTGTGCTTGTCTTCGAGCCTGCTCTCGGCTCGGAAGGGAGACTGAAGACCGCACGTAAAGGCGTGGGCGACTACACGATCCGAGTGCGGGGCAGGCCGGCTCACGCCGGCCTGGATTTTGAAGCCGGGGCGAGTGCAACTTTGGAGCTTGCCCGGCAATTGCTCCACATCGCGCGATTCACGGACCTGCGGCGCGGCATTACGGTCAATCCCGGTGTTATCGGAGGAGGCACGCGGGTGAACATTGTGGCCGAAGCAGCCTGGGCGAAGATTGACGTGCGGGTATGGCGGATGGCGGATGCCCGCCGTCTCGAAAAGAAATTTCGGGCGCTGCGCCCTGTGGACCGCCGCACCCGGATTACCGTCGAGGGAGGTTTGAACAGGCCGCCTTTCGAGCGCACGCCGGCGGTCCGGTCGCTTTACCGGCAGGCGCGGCGGGTCGCCGGCGAATTGGGCCTGCATCTCGGCGAGGCCCAGGTGGGCGGCGGCTCGGACGGGAATTTCACTGCTGCGCTCGGCGTCCCGACTCTCGACGGGCTGGGCGCCGTCGGTGAAGGGGCGCACGCGCCGCATGAGAGTGTGTTGATCGGCCGTCTGGCCGAGCGGGTGGCGCTGGCCGCCGGCCTGATCGAACAAATTGCGCGTCAGCCGTAGAAGCTGATACGCCGAGCCCGCCGGGGTTTAGGCCGCTGGGCGCGGCATGGGTCTCGGCCAGGTATAATCAACGCCGTATGAGTGGAGCCAGTCGAGTCGCGTTTCAAGGGGAGCGCGGAGCCTTCAGCGAAGAAGCCGCGGTACAGCTCCTGGGGCGTAGTCTCGTCTTCAGCCCGCGCCCCCGCTTTGAGGACGTTTTTCGCGCGCTCGCCATGCGGGAGGTCGATTACGCGGTCGTGCCCATCGAGAACACCCTCGCCGGGTCGGTTCACGAAAACTACGATCACTTGCTCCATTTCAAGCTGCCGATAGTGGCGGAAACGAAAGTCCGCATCGTGCATAACCTGATCGCGCGCCCGGGGACTCGGTTCGGTGATATCCAGCGGGCTTATTCTCATCCGGTGGCGTTGGGACAGTGCCTCCGTTTCTTTGAGAAACATCCTAAGATAAAACGTGAAACGTACTACGATACGGCGGGCAGCGTAAAGATGATCATGGAAGAGGCGCCCGATGGAGCCGCCGCCATCGCCTCCGCTGCGGCTGCCGAATACTACGGCGCTCAGATCCTGAAACGCTCGATCGAGGACGATCGCCAGAACTTTACCCGATTTTTCCTGCTGGCGCGCAAGCCCCCTGCCAGGCGCAGCAGCGCGAAGAGTTGGAAAACGTCGATCGTTTTCACGACCCGCAATATTCCCGGCGCCCTGTTCCGGTGCCTCAGCGCTTTTGCCCTGCGCGATATCAATCTGGCCAAGATCGAATCCCGCCCTTTGCGGGGAAAACCTTGGGAATATCTTTTCTATCTCGACTTTTTCGGATCGGTGCAGGAGCCGCGGTGCCGGCGCGCGCTGGAGCATTTGGGCGAACTGGTGGACTTATTTCAAGTGCTCGGCTGCTATCCGCAGGGAGCGTAGCGTTCAGGCTCGCGGAAGAGTTCCGGGCGAACGCCCACGTGCCGGGGGTGGTTACGCATTTATACAGAGTGGTTAGGCGTTATACAGAAAGGCGCTGCCTGGCCTGCTTGTCCGGTTAACCTTCCACGGATTGGAAGATGTCCGTATGCAGAGCGACGTTGGGAAATGTCCGGCGGAGCATAAAGGAGCGGCGCGGTTTTCACCCACAAGGGGCTTCCTATGGCATCCTAAAGGCATATGGCCAATGACTTAAAGCCAAAAACCACCGAGGAACGGGACCCGGCGGACCCCAATCAGCTTCCGCTGCTGCCCGTGCGCGATACGGTCTTGTTCCCTCATGCACTGCTGCCGCTGACCATCGGCCGTGAAAGCTCAATCGCGCTGGTCCAGTCGCTTGGCGAGAACAAGCACCTGGGCGTGATCGCCCAGCTCGACCCTCGTGTCGATGCGCCAGGCCCGCAGGACCTGCATACAATCGGCACTATCGCCGTCATTCACAAAGTCATTCGCATGCCCAACCAGAACCTGTTCATCTTCTGCGAGGGCGTTTCGCGGATGAGAGTGCTGGAATTCACTGCCCTGGAGCCCTTTCTACGAGGGAAGATTGAACCTATCCGCGAGCAGGAACCCGAGATGACGCCGGAATTGGAAGCGCTTCGGCAGAATGCGATCAGCGTTTTTCAGCAGATCGTGGCGCTTTCTCCGTCTCTTTCCGACGATTTGCAATCCATCGCCGCGAACATCGGCGAGATCGGCCGGCTGGCGGATTTCATGGCGGCTTCCCTGCCGACCCTTTCCACCGCCGAGCGCCAGGAGGTGCTGAATGAACTGGACGTGCGCAAACGCCTCGAGCTGGTGTTGCGCAAGCTGGCCAAAGAGCTGGAAGTGCAACAGCTACGTTCGAAAATTTATTCCCAGGTACAGGATCAGCTTTCTCAGACCCAGAGAGAATTTTATCTGCGCGAGCAGATGAAAGCGATTCAAAAAGAGCTGGGAGAAGGGGACGAGCAACAGAGGGAAATCGAAGAGCTCCGGCAGAAAATCGAAGCGGCCGGCATGCCGGAGGAAGTGAAAAACGAAGCGCTACGGGAATTGAAGCGCCTTTCGCGGATGTCGCCCGCGGCGGCCGATTACACTGTTACGCGCACCTATCTGGACTGGATGGTCGTTTTGCCCTGGAGCAAGTCGTCCGGCGTCCAGGTGGATGTCCGGAAAGCGAAGGAGGTCCTCGACGCC
>DASREK010000080.1:0-6635 GCA_035652135.1 Bryobacterales bacterium
TGATGGAGAGCATTCCCGACCGCATCTATTTCAAGGATTCTTCCTGCCGCTACACCCACCTCAATCATGCCCAGGCGCGGCTGCTGGGAATCAGCGATCCGGAGTCGGCCAGGGGAAAGACCGTCTGCGATTTTTCTTCCGAACCGTGGGCGCGCGAAGCGCTGCTCGACGAGGAAAAAATCGTAAGGACCCGCTCGCCCCTTATTGACAAGGTCGAGACGGTCCGCCGCCCCAATGGAGAAGTGCGGTGGTTTTCGACTACCAAGGCGCCCATTCTGGACGCAGCCGGCCGGGTGACGGGGATCGTCGGCGTGTCGCGGGACATCAGCGAGCGGCGAAGGGCCGTTGAATCGCTTGCCAGACAGGCGGATGAGCTAGCGCGGTATAACGCCGAGCTTGAGCGCTTTGCTTTCGTCTCAGCGCATGATCTTCAGGAGCCCCTGCGGACCATGGCCAGCTTTGCTCAGCTCCTGGCGATCCGGTACCGGGGCAAGCTCGGAGCCGATGCCGACCAGTACATCGAAATGATCATCAGCGGGGCCGCGCGGATGCGGGCCTTGCTCGAAGATCTCCTGACTTATTCGCGCCTGGCGCGCCGCCAGCCGGGTCTCGAGCCGGTCCACACAGAACGCGTGTTCCAGAGGGCGCTGGCGCGTCTGGAAGGCCAAATCAAACGGGCTGGAGCCATTGTGACGTGCGATCCATTGCCGGTCGTGCAGGCAGACCCCGCCCGCCTCGAGCTCGTTTTTCAGAATCTGCTGGGCAACGCGGTGAAATTCCGCGCCGGCGCTCGGCCGCGAATCCACGTCTCGGCCGCCAGGAATGGAACAGAGTGGATTTTCTCGGTCCGGGACAACGGAATCGGCATCGAGGCGCAGCATTTCACCAGGATCTTTCTCATCTTCGAGCGCCTGCACAGCAAGCAGGAGTATGCCGGCAGCGGCGTCGGGCTGGCCATCTGCAAGAGGATCGTAGAAGGACATCGCGGGCGCATCTGGGTGGAATCCGAGCCGGGCAAGGGGTCCACTTTCTACTTCACTATCCCCATATTGGAGGAAGCCTAACAGGCCGGCGCGGCATCTTAAAAACGGGCGGTTTCTGCTGCACCCGAGTAGCAGCGTCGGGCGAGCCCGGATTTTGCGAATTGTTATAATTTTGACGGGCACGGAAAATCATGCACACTATTGAGTCCACGCCGGAACTGGTCGAGGAAGTTTACCGGAATATGGAACGCAATCTGGCCGTTGTGCGGAAACGCCTCGGCCGGCCGCTGAGTTTGGCGGAGAAAATTTTGTTTTCACATCTGGACGATCCCGAGGGGCAGGATCTGACGGCTGGCGTGAGCTATCTGATGCTGCGGCCGGACCGCGTGGCCATGCAGGACGCCACGGCTCAGATGGCCCTGCTGCAATTCGGCCTGGCGGGCCGCGAGCACGTCGCCGTGCCTACCACGGTGCATTGCGACCACTTGATTCAGGCGCGCGCTGGGGCGAAGACCGACACGCAATTCGCCATCGTCGAGAACAACGAAGTTTACGAATTCCTGCGCCAGGCTTCCGCCAAATACGGAATCGGCTTCTGGAAGCCGGGATCGGGCATCATTCACCAGGTGGTGCTTGAGAACTACGCGTTTCCCGGCGGCATGATGATCGGCACCGACTCGCACACGCCGAATGCCGGCGGATTGGGCATGTTCGCGGCGGGAGTCGGCGGAGCCGACGCAGTGGACGTGATGGCGGGCTTTCCATGGGAAGTGAAGAATCCCAAGCTGATCGGCGTCCGGCTTACCGGCGAGCTTTCGGGATGGACCGCGCCGAAGGACGTGATTCTCTATCTTTGCGGCGTCCTCACCGTCAAAGGCGGCACCAACCGGGTGATCGAGTACTTCGGCCCCGGCGCGCGCAGCATCAGTTGCACGGGAAAGGCGACGATCACCAACATGGGCGCCGAGCTTGGCGCGACGACTTCGATCTTTCCCTACGATGAGCACATGGCGGCCTATCTGCGCGCGACCCGGCGAGCGGCTCTGGCCGATCTAGCCGGGCGGCGCCGCGAACTGTTGGAAGCCGATCCGGAAGTCGAGCAGCATCCCGAAAAATACTTCGAGCGCGTGGTGGAAATCGACCTTTCCCGGCTCGAGCCTTACATGGTCGGCCCGCATACGCCCGATCTGGCGCGCCCGGTTTCCAGGCTGGCGGCGGACGTGAAGGAGCACGGCTATCCTGATCGCATCTCCGTGGCCCTGATCGGCAGCTGCACGAACTCCTCCTACGAAGACATCTCGCGCGCGGCGGATGTCGCCGAGCAGGCCCGGGCTCACGGAGCCCGGATGAAAGCGCCGTTTCTGGTTACACCCGGCTCGGAGCAGGTGCGTTCCACCATTGAGCGGGACGGCCAGATGGCTGCGCTCGAATCGATCGGCGCCACGGTGCTGGCAAACGCCTGCGGCCCTTGCATCGGCCAGTGGAAGCGGCAGGAGATTTCCCAAGGGGAGCCGAACACGATCGTAACGTCGTTCAACCGCAATTTTCCCAAGCGCAACGACGGCAATCCGGCGACGCACGCGTTTATCGGAAGCCCCGAGATCGTCATCGCCTATGGTCTGGCGGGAAGACTCAGCTTCGATCCGTTGCGGGACGAGATCGAAACGCCGGACGGGAAGCGGTTTCGGTTGCAGCCTCCCCAAAAAGCTCCCGAGTTGCCTCCCAACGGTTTCGTCTCGACCGTGGAAGGCTTTGTGCCGCCGCCTGCCGACGGCAGCAGCGTCAAGGTTGAGATTGCTCCCGGCAGCACACGGCTCCAGGCCCTCGAGCCGTTTCCGGCCTGGGACGGAAAAGATTTCCGCGAAATGCCCATCCTGGTCAAAGCGAAGGGCAAATGCACCACGGATCACATTTCCCCTGCCGGCCCGTGGCTCCGGTTCCGGGGACACCTCGACAACATCAGCGACAATCTTTTCTCCGGAGCCATCAACGCGTTCACGGGGCAAGCGGGCCAGGGAATCAACGTGCTCACCGGTGAACGGAATGTGCCCTTCGCGAAAATCGCCCGCGATTACAAGGCCAAGGGCCTGCGCTGGGTGGCTGTCGGCGATGAGAACTACGGAGAAGGATCCAGCCGCGAACACGCCGCCATGTCCCCGCGGTTTTTAGGCGCCGCGGCGATCATCGTGCGCAGCTTTGCGCGCATCCATGAATCGAATCTCAAGAAACAGGGCGTATTGCCTCTGACCTTCGCGGATCCGTCCGTGTACGACAGGGTTCAGGAGAATGACCGGATCAGCCTGATCGGCCTGAAGGATCTGGCCCCGGGCCGGCCAGTGAAGGGCATCCTGCATCATGCCGATGGATCGAGCGAGTCTTTCGACCTCAATCACACCCTCAACCGGGAGCAGATGGAATGGTTCAAAGCCGGCTCGGCTTTGAACCTGCTGCGCCTGCAAGCCCAGCCCGAACCGGTGGCCGGCTGAGGGGTCCGAACAGAAGCCGCTTTCCGGCGTCTTCTCCAGGATTTTCCGCATTCCAGAGCCGCGGCTACGATCGCGCGGGGAGCGTGAAATAGAACGTCGCCCCTTTGCCCGGTTGGGATTCCACCCAGATGCGCCCGCCGTGGCTCTGGACAATCATTTTGCACAGGGCCAGCCCAACTCCGGTGCCGGAATACTGTTGTTTGCCGTGGAGGCGCTGGAAGATTTCGAAAATCTTTTCCGCATGAGCGGGATCGATGCCGATTCCGTTGTCGCGCACGGCGAAGAGCCATTCACTTCCTTTTCGATCGGCCGAGATGTGCACGCGCGGCGGCTCCTGTCCCCGAAACTTCAGAGCATTGCCGATGAGATTTGAAAATAACTGGCCGAGCCGTGCGGGATCCGCGAGGATAGCCGGCAGGGGGCCGTAGGTGACGACGGCGGCGCTTTCGTCGATGACGGCCCGCAGGTTTTCAATCGCCCGCGTGCAAACGGCCTGGCAGTCCGTCAGCGCAACTTCTGCGGGCCGGCGGGCCACCCGGGAGTATGCCAGCAGATCTTCGATAAGCTGGCGCATGCGCGCGCATCCGGCCACGGCAAGCTGGATGAAGCGATTGCCGTCCTGGTCCAGCTTGCCCTGGTAGCGCTGCGCGAGGAGCTGCGTGAAGCTCGCCACGGTGCGCAGCGGCTCTTGCAGATCGTGCGCCGAAACGTATGCAAAGCGCTCGAGTTCGGCGTTGTAGCGGGCCAGCTGCTCGGCCTTCGCCGCCAACTCCTTTTCCGAACGCTTGCGCTCGGTGATGTCGGTGACCATCTTCAAACTGCCGGCGAATTGCCCGTTGTTGTCGAACATGGGGCTGGCGGAAACGATGGCCCAAAGCTCGGCGCCGTCCTTGCGGACAAACCGGACGTCGTATCGCTCGGCGCCGGTCCGGCTCCGAGAAAGGAGCTTGGACCGGAAAGACTCCCGGTCCTCCTCGCTCACGAAGCTCCAGATCCGGCGGTTCATGGTTTCCTGCAAGGAGTAGCCCAGCATGTCGGCCATTGTCTGGTTGACGAAGGTTGTCTTGCCTTCCCGGTTGGTGATCCAGATGCCTTCCGCCGCCGCTTCCACAATGCCCCGAAAGGTCTCTTCGCTGCGATGCAGCCTTTCTTCCGCCAGTTCTTTCGCTTCGCGGGCCCGCTTCTTTTCGAGCGCGCTCTCGATGGCCGGCCCTAGCCGCACCGCCCGCTCCTTGATCACGTAGTCGGCTGCGCCGTTCTTGATGCACTCCACCGCTGTTTCTTCGTCGAGGGAGCCGGTCACGATAATGAACGGCGTGAGAGGCGCAAGCTCCTTGGCCAGGGCCATGGCGCTGAAGCCGTCAAAGCTGGGAAGGGAGTAGTCGGAGAGGATCAGGTCCGGCGCGAAGGTTTGCAGCTCGCGGATAAAGTCGTCGCGCGTCTCGACGCGTTTGGCGGCGAACCGGAACTTGGCTTTGCGCAGTTCACGTTCGATCAGGGCGGCGTCGGCGGGCACGTCTTCCAGCATCAGAATGCGGAGCGTCTGATCCATGGGGAAGCATCACACAGCGGGCTTGTTCAGAAGCATCCAATAGAAGCCCAGTTCGGAAACCGACCGGATGAAATCGTCGAATTCCACCGGTTTAACGATATAGCTGTTCACTCCCAGCCGGTAACACTCGGTTACGTCTTGGTCTTCGTGAGAAGACGTGAGTACGACCACGGGGATGGTTCTGGTGCGCTCGTCGGCTTTGAGCTTGCTCAATACTTCGAGGCCGCTGACCTTGGGAAGCTTCAAATCGAGAAAAATCACTCTGGGCCTGTGCAAGTCCCTGCCGTCGCCGCGGCCGAAGATATGCTCGAGCGCCGCCGCGCCGTCGTTGACGACGTGGACCTCATTGATGAGGTTATGTTTGCGCAGCGCACGCAGCGTGAGGGCTACGTCGTCCAGATTATCCTCGACCAGAAGAACTTCCAGTGGTTCGCCGTCATCCATGGCTTGTTTTCTCCGCCGGGAGCGTGAAATAGAAGGCCGCGCCCTCGTTGACTTTCCCCTCCGCCCATACCCGCCCGCCGTGCCGCTGTACAACCCGCTCCACGATGGCTAGGCCTACACCGGTTCCCTCGAACTCCTCGGACGAGTGGAGCCGCTGAAATACGCCAAACAGCTTGTTCACGTATTGCATATCGAAACCGGCGCCGTTGTCCTTGACATAGTACGTATTCTGCCGCGATCCGTTCGAGGAGCCGCCGATCTCGATGGCCGCGTTTTCCTTGTGCCTGGTGAATTTGGCGGCGTTGGACAACAGGTTCGCCCAGACCTGATGGAGCATGGCGCGGTCGCCTCGGGCGGGCGGCAGGTCGCCGAAACTGCACTCGAGTTTGCGCTCGGGCGCCGCCCGCTGGATCTCTTCGAAAACAGATCTGGCCAGTTCGCTCATGTTGACTTCGACCAGCGCCATCTCTTTACGGCCCAGCTTCGAAAATGCAAGCAGGTCGTTGATCAACTGCCCCATTCGCCCGGCGCCCCGGGCGATGGATTCGAGGTAGCCCCGCGCTTCATCCTCGAGCTGCACGCCGTAATCCTCCAACAAGGCTTTGGAATAGCCGCTGATCGCCCGGAGCGGAGCCTTCAAATCGTGCGATACCGAATAGGAAAAGGCCTCCAGTTGCTTCATCGCATAGTGAAGCTGCTCGGTCCGCTCCGCGACCCGGCGCTCCAGCTCGGCGTTCAGCCGGCGGACCTCCTCTTCCGCGCGCTTGCGATCCAGAATTTCCCGTTCGAGATTGCGGTTGGCCGCCTCAGACTCTTTCGCCCGGCGGCGCGCCATGAGGGCGAAAAGAATCGCCGCGGCGAGCAGCAGCAGGAGCAGCAGGATCCCTGCCACGCTAAGGAATCCCAACGTCAGGTGAAAAGTCCACTTCTTGCCGGAGAGGTTCAGGTTGATGATCCCTTCCCGAGGCTTTTGAGCGGGGATTCCCGGCCCTCCCATTTGAATGATGGCCGCCGGGCAGTTCGACATAACGCCCGCCGGCGGCGCAGCCCCGAGCAGCCAGAGCCAGCCGGCAAGAGTCGCGGCCAGCCGGAGTCGATGAGGAACGTCCGATAAACGCATTTCGCGCGCAATGTCCGCTCGTCTGTTTTTATCGTCGGACGCAGGGGAAA
>DASREK010000081.1:0-2847 GCA_035652135.1 Bryobacterales bacterium
CGAGCGGCAGAATATCGCGGCGGATAAAAACTACATGTCGAGCGTTCCCGGCGTATTCGCTGCCGGAGACGCACGCCGCGGCCAGTCATTGGTCGTATGGGCGCTCTCGGAAGGCCGCAAAGCCGCCCGCGCCATCGATCAATATCTGATGGGGGAGAGCAAGCTGCCGGCCTGAAGTCTGGCATTCGCGTGCAAGTCTGACAACAGCGCTTCGGGTTCCCGCGTAAGCGTTGGAACACGCATGGGAAGCCCTCTTTGCCGCAAGGTGAGAGGGATGTATGATCGCCTCTGACGCCCTGCGAATCGGCGGTTCACAAGGCGCGCAGCATACCCCGGATTACGCCCTTCCATTGCGGCTCGAGCTGAAACAGAATGCGAGGGGCTGTCATACACAAGGGCAGAAGGTTCCACCACCATCTGGACCGGACGCCCTGCAAAGCCAGCAAAGCGAGTAGAGGGGACATGGTCCTGCCGAATTCATAGCCGCCTGACCAGATGTCGCTTTTGCCCGCAAACAGAACCGGCAGAGCTGCGCAAACGATGGCCGCTTCGAGCGGGCCGAAGGGCGCTTTGGCCGCCATCGCCGCCAGCCGGACAGCCAGAAACAGCGCGGCCCAAATTCCCAGGAGACCGATGTAGTCCAGAGTCGCCGCTGCCACAAGCCATCGGCCGGTGAGGGCGAACTGCACCGGCTGCAATGTCCGGCCGATTATGCCGGCCAACGGATACACCGAGCCCCACACGGTGAGATCGGGATCTGTCCTTTGATGCACGAAAATGACCCAGCCGAGCCAGGGTAGAGCGGCCAGCAGGCTGTACAGCGCCGGCCGCCACTGTTTTCGAATCGCAAGAGAGAGGCAATATCCGAGAATCAGAGACACGCCGGTCTCTCGTGCCAGGGGCGCCAGCGCCAATATGAGCAGAACTTTGCGGGATGGTTCGGCTGCTCCATACAGGGCGAATCCTGCACACAGGGCCAGCAGGGCGATGTCGATGGTCATCCGGTCGATCGAGGTCAGCACCCCGGGAATCAGCCCGAAACAAAGGCCCCAGCCGGGATTGATTCCGCAGCGCTCGCAAAAACGGCTGGACCAGTACACGCCGAGAAAAAAGAAGCCGGCGGTGACCGCGAAGAAGGCGGCATCCACGCTCTCTGGCCGCCCGGCGGCGAGAAGAAATGCCAAGCCCGGAACCAGAATGCGGCGCCATCGCAGCCTCGGGTTGTCGACGTGTGCGCGGATGCCGGTTCGCAAGAGCGGATCATGCGCAATATAGTGATAAAACTGCCCGTCGTAGCCTATGCTGTCCGGGAAAGTATAGATATTCTCTTGAGCGAGGCTTGGCGGGCCGGCGTTGTAAGAGCCCGTGTAGAACAGCGCAGTCCAATTGCCCTGGTAGTTGTAATGAACGGTCAAACATTGCCAGATCAGGACGGCGGCCGTTCCCAGCGCGGCGCCCGCTAGGCGCGCAATCGGCTTCTGTCGTTCCACTCAGCGCAATCTAGCACACCGGCGGGGGCCGGTGATCTGCGGATTTTCACCATTGGCGCAGGCGCCGCGAGACGCGAGAAAAGCGCCGTTCCGGCTTCTGCGAATCAAGGCGCGGCGACAGGCGTCCAACGCCCGTCTTCACAGGATTTCAAGACGGCATCCAACACCGCCTGACACTCGGCGCCGGCCCGGAAGGAAGGCTCCCGAACTTCTCTCTGGCGGATGCTATCGACAAACTGAAAATCCTGGTCATAACGATAGCCCCACCGCGGGTCATCGGCGTGAATATCGCGGGGCGAGCCCGGCAGCTTCAGGAATTCCTGCGGCGCCGGCGTGCGTTCCAGATTGGCCGCCGCGTCGCGCGCCCGCTCCCCGATGCAGAGCATCAGCGCCCAAGGATCCTGCATGGAAAAGGCCGCGCCGCCCCTGGTCCCGTAAATTTCGATAAACATGTTTTCGGTGATCTCGTCGCCGCGTCCAGGCGCCGCGCGGGAAATCTCGAATGTGGCCATTGCGCCGCACGCAAATTGCGCCAGAAAGCCGATCCAGTCGTCGACGTCGGAGTAAAAGGACCGTCCGGCGGCGGAAACCGCTGCAATTTGGCCGGCGAGAAACTGGGCGATGTGTATAGCGTGAGAGCCGATGTCCGCGAGCGCGCCAGACCCCGCCAGAGGCCGCTGCGATCGCCAGCCGGTCAGATGTTCCGAGAGCGCCATCAGGTAGGCGGCCCGCACGCTGCGGATCTGTCCCAGTGCGCCCGTTTCAATCAGATGCTTCAGGTATTGCACGCCCGGCGCGTAGCGGAACGTGAACGCGGTCATGTGGACCAGTCCGGACTTCTCGGCGGCTGCCAGCATTTCCAGCGTCTCCCCGTGATTGAGCCCCAGCGGCTTCTCGCAGAGAACGTGCTTGCCGGCGGCCAGGGCGTCCAGAGTAATCTGCCGATGCAGGTGGTTGGGCGTTGTGTTGATGATCGCGCCGATATCCGCGCGGGCAAGCAGATCCTGGTAATGCTTTGTGACTGGAATGCCGTCAACCGGTTCTGATTTATGCTCGCGGGCGATACCCGCAATTTCGACTCCGTCGATCCGGCGCAGGGCGGGGATATGGACGCCGCGGGCCACTCCGCCCGCTCCAATAATGCCGATTTTCACAGGTGTGAGGTCCATTATAGAGTGAAAAATCAATACTACACTATGCGCGAGCCCGGCGCGCCGAAGGCCGCTCGATTGCGCGGCAAGCTCCCGAAGCTTCCGGCGAAACTCACCCGCCCTAATGTTCTGCGATTTTTCTCCGGCTGCAATTCTCTCTTTGCTATGTTAGGGCTTGACCGGAGGGGATGTGGCGAGGAAGCCGG
>DASREK010000082.1:0-13427 GCA_035652135.1 Bryobacterales bacterium
GAAGCGCTCTCTGGCCTGTTCCGCAGTCTCTCCATCCGTGCCGCCGGCCGCCGACGTAGGATTGCTGACCCGCAGAGAGGGCGACCCGCTCTTCTTCAGAAACGTTTGTAATTTGCCTGGACCAACCTTGTTGCCCAGCGACCCGCTGGTAACCCAGAGGCGCAGATTGGCGTAGCTGTCGAAATGGCCGTCCACGTGGCGGGCCGGCCGTAGCTCGATGCGCCCGCCGTGAATGTGATACCGGCCGGCGTCGGGGTCCGGCGACGGCTGGAATTCCGGCAAGTAGGCCGACTTGGCCTCTCCAAAAACCGAGAGCGGCGCAACCAGAAATTTCGATGTGCCGCCTTCACGGCTGATGGGAATGGAAGCTCCGTGTTCCTCAAAGCGCACCGTCTGGTTGAAGCACTCGACATTCGACGCGCTCACTGCGTGCAGAGAGATGGAACTGATGCCGGTATGCAGATCGGCGACGCGGCGCGGAAAGCTGATGCGCAGCCATGCCCGCGGCCGGGCGAAAATCTGGGCCGCCGCCCGTCCAAAAATCTTGTTGAACGCCGTCTCAGTGGCTTTCGGCAGGCGGCACAGAAACTGGCGATCCGGCGGCGTCTCGGGGAATATGAAAATGCGCCCGGCGTAAAATCCGTCCGGCAGGGGCGGCGTCTCGCTTTCTGCGGCGCGGGACGGCTCCGGAAGCGCACCATCGATGAGCCAGCAAAGCTCCCGCACCCCCGCATTCAGACGGCGCGGCCGCAGGATGCCGCGAGCTCCCAGTTCCCCTTCGGGTCCCGCCAGACACCAGGTTTCCGACAACATGGCCCGGCGAATGCTCTCGGCGTCAGGCGATAGCTCGAAAAAGAAACCGTGCCGGCTCAAGTGGTGGGGCGGCAGGTTTTCGATGGCTAGAAAAACAGCCGGGTTGGGTCCCAGATTTACGCGCACCGGCTCCAGCGCCGGCCGCGCCGCCTGAATCTGCTCCGACGTTTCCACGCCTGGCATCAGGCGCAGCGCACCCTCCTGATATGTCGCCGCCAGGGCGATGGCGGCGGTGGAGACGAAAATGTCCTTATCGGTGGTAAAGGTCAGGCGTTCGCCGGATTGCGCCTCTCCAATCAGCTCGGTGCCGGCCTCGACCAGTTCCGATCCCGCGTCCAGCAGAAATCGCACAATGGTTTGCGCCGGGCGGGCCATGCGCCTTTCCAGTCCCAGACCGGAGATCAGTTCGTCCAGCAGCGCCAGCCGGATGCGTTCCGTTTCCGAGTAAAGGGCTTCGAGTTGTCCGGCGAATGTACGGAACAGAACCGCGAGAACCGGGTCGGTGGTTTCGGCGGAAATGCCGAAGTCCTTCAGCCGCCGCCGAAAATCGTCCCGCAGTTTTTTGTCGATCTCAACTGCGGTCGCCGGAGTATACGCCATGTTTTAGACCTTGCGCGAAACCGTCTGGCTGTCCGCGTCGCTGGAAATGAGCGTGACCGTGTAGGAATCTTCGTCCTGTTTGGCTTGGGGATCCTTGACGATCGCCTGCACACGGTAGTGTGTGATTCCCAGGTCCTCCAGCGCCCGGTTGACTTCCTGAACCGCTTGAGCCGGCAGCTCCGGATGCATCCGCGCCTGTTCAAACAGATCGCGAAGCCCGAAGTGAGACGACCCCGCCCAGCTACCATTGGGCGTGACAGCCATTACACGAATCAAAGCCAAAATCGCATCCACTTCGTCGCAGCGTTGCAGGAACGATTTATTCAGGCGGAGAGGGAATGCGATGAACGACATAATTTTCCGGGTCTTCACTGCCCGGTTTTGTTAAAGCAAAGCCGGCGGCCCCGAATCGAGAAACCACTAATTGCTGATCGAAATATCCTGGAAATGCTGATCATTCATCGCCGGCTCGAGGTCCAGCACGAGCGCGTGATTCAGATACGGGCGCCAGCCATCGCCCGGGTCGGGCGGATTCGCCGGGTTGCTCGTCTCGAAGGCGCTGATCCAGCCTTTGAACTTGAAACTACACAGAGCGTCTTGATGCGCATCGTCTTTCCAGAACTCGATCTTCATATCCTTGATTTTGTCGCGGGTGACGACGTTCGCCAGGTCGAAGAACTTTTGAATAGCGGAGTGCGGCAGATTCTTGTCGTCATGGGCGTCGGCCCACACCCGGATCTTGCTTTGCAAGCTTCCCATCTCGGGCATGCCGGCTCTGTCTCTCTGGGTTGAGAAAACCACCTCCACGGAGACAGCGTCGAATTTCGTTCCATCAATGGTAACCGTGCTGCGATAGGGTGATGCTGCCATAAGTCCTCCTGCTCAGTGAGCGCTGCGTTAATTGCTCAGCTTGATTTCGGCGAAATTAGCCTGGTTCAATACCGGTTCCAGCTCCAACACCAACAGGTGATTCACGTCATGCGGTACTGCGTCGCCCCAGTCCATGGCGCCGTCAAGATCGCCATAGCCCGCCGGATGCGGATTGCTCACCTCAAACCTCCGGATCCAGCCCTGGAAGCTGTAGCTCCACAAAGCGTCTTGATGGGCGTCGTCCTTCCAATTCTCGATCTTCATGGCCTTGATTTTGTCCCGCGTGACCACGTTGGCCAGATCGAAAAATTTCTTGATCGCCGAGAAAGGCAGATTCTTGTCATCATGCATATCCGCAAAAACCGCGATGGTCGTCTTCAAGCTGCCCATCATCGGCATGCCGGCCCGGTCTTTATCCGTGGTGAAGCGGACCTTTGAGCAAATCGCATCGAACTTGGTGCCATCGATGGTTACCGTGCACCGATACGGCGTTGCTGCCATAATCCAACCTCCTGTGCTTCAGCAATCGAAATTACATCCTTAATGCTTCCAACCCAAGAATTTGAAAAGCTTCTGCTTCAGGGAAGGCGGCGCGGAAGCCGGCTCGGTCCGCTCTCCGGCGGCGGCTTCGGGTACGGCCTGCCTGGCGGCCGCCTCGTCCTGCGTCGGCAGCGGCAGGTCGAATCGCCGCCCGTCCGCTGCGCTGATGTGAATCTCGTGCGAGGCCCGAAATTGCTCCCTCAGCGCGACTTCCGGCGTTGGGACCGAGGAAGCGCGCGGCGTCAAACGGAGAGCCTGCTTAGCGGCCCCCGCATTCCCGCTTCTCTGCGCGCGGGCTTCGTCTTCGGCAGCCTTCGCCGCCGATCCCGCCTCGACCTTAAAGGGACGATCCATAGCAGACCTCCGCGAGTTTTCAATTCTTCTCAGCGGTTTGCTTCTTGAACTCCGGCACGTCGATCTTCAGAACAAAGGTCTCGGCCGGTCCGGTCGGCATCACATTGAGCGTGATATCGCAGATTCCCTGCATCCGCTTGTTCGAGTCCTTGTCCACGAACAGGTCGTAGCCGAGGATCGTTCCCTGCTCCACTTGCTCGTCCAGCAGCCGCTTGAGGGGCGCTTCGATCTGCTCGTCCATGAACTCGCGGGTGAGCACTTGGCCGGCCACTTGGAGCAAATAGTGGCGGCAGCAACGCTCGAGGTAACGGAGAATGCGGTACGACGTGAAGAACTTCAACACGCCGTATGGATCTTCCGCCTGCGTGCGGCAGCCGAAGAAACACAAATGGTTGTCGGCGTCGCGAATGATGGGAATGAGCTGGCGCTCCATGCTCAAATGTTCCATCTCCCCGATCAGCGGCTCGACGCGCGCTTTCTCGGCCCCGGCAATCTGCCCAAAGCGCGAACCGACCGGCCCTTGCGCGATGCCCACGGCGTCATCGGCCCGGGCCACTGCGCCGGCGAAAACCAGGGAAGGAGGCCCGTACAAATCGTCGCCTCCGTCCACCTCTTTTTCGAACCAATGCGCGGGCCGCAATTGCAGATAGCCCATGGTCACTACATCGGCCGCGGCCCGGTCCTCCGGGCGCTTCATGAACTCGTACTTTCCGCCCGGCAGGAAGTTGCGCTCGATGTTCTTGAACGACTTTTCGTCGTCGATATCGCCGATCAGCAGCATCCCCCAGGCGTTGGCGATATCCTCGAACTTCTCGCGGACCGGCTGCGGGACATGGCCGGGGACAACCACGTTGCATATGTCGTCGCGGAAATTGAAGTTATCGTTCCTCTTGCGGACGAAGTTTTCAAACGCCGCGATGTTCATGCTAAAAACGTCTTTCATCGCCTTTGTATCGGCGTTGAAGATATAAAGCTCTACCGGCTTTCTCACCTTGCCATCGGGCACCTTGCTGTTCTCAAAAAACAGCATCAGCTCGCGGTAGCTTCTCTCGATCGGACGGATCTTCTGGAAGACCTGCGCCAGGAGCTGGTCGCGCATCTTCTCTGCCTTGTCAATCTGCTCCTGCATCTTCTTGACCGTCTGCTCGTAGCTATCCTCTGCACTGAGGAGTTTTTCGAAATCGGTTAGTTGCGATAAAAACTCGCTGGCCGACTGGCGGGTGAAAATGCTCGCGATATCGCGGGTTTCATCGATCAGCCCCGGGTGCAGGTCGGCGAAGATATCCTGCAACAAATCCCGGGCGGCGCTCTCGCCCAGAATTTCGGCAGTGGTCCTGGTTTTGGTGGCGACCTCTTCAGGCATTAGCTTTGCCTCCTTCCTTGCCGGCGATCTTCTCGAGCTCGCTGCGAAGCTTCCCGAGCGCCGAAACAATTTCCTTTCGCTGGTTGGGGTTGCTCCAGGCCCGGCGCACGGTCGGCAGCTTCCAGCGGTCTTTCAGCCGGTACAGGAGATCGATGTTGCTCTTCAGGTCGGCGATGTCGTTTCGCAGGTACTCGACCTCGCCGTCGGCGTTCCGGATCTCCTGGCGCTTTTGCAGGTTCTCCGGGTCAAAATCCTTGATGCTGCGAAAACGAAACTCGGCTTTGAACTCGGTTTCATCTTCTCCGGCGTAGCCTTTGAAATCGAGCCGCGGCTGGAATTTTTCGAAAGCATCCTGCGCGGATTCAATTTTGGTCGGCTCCTCGTTTTCGGAAGCCACCTCCTGGCCGACTCGTTCCAGCGTCATAGGCATGATAGCCGCGCAAGTGGACGTTGGCACTTTGCGCACAGCCGGCGTGATACCTTTGCGGATCACTTTGACCAGCGGCATATTTGATTACCTCCAATACTCAGTACTGCTTTGATCCATCCTGACCACCCGTTTCAGATTCTGCGAGCCTGCTGCTTGCTACTCCCGTTGCCTCCTTCCTTCCAGGCGGGTTCGGGTCCCGAAATCGGTCCGCGGCCGGACAATCGTCGCGTCCCCGGGCCCTCTCTGAGCGCCCGCACGGCCGGCGGACGTAGCGTCAAATCCCGGGGGAGCGTTCCGGCGCGGCCCCGTGGTCGTGCGGCGTATCTGCGTTTGCCCCGACCAGCGCCCGCCGGATGCCGTTGCGGGCAACTCTCCCAGGTACTGCTCCGGCCAAACCAGCCGGGGCACCCAAAACCACATCACCAGAATCGTGACCCCGATCGAAACGAATACCAGTACGGGGCGCAGCAGCGCCCACCACCCGCCCGTGCTTGGCGGCGTCGCCTGCGCGAGAAGCGCTTTCATCTCAGGCGCTTCGCATTTCCCTTCGAACAGCGGCACTCCCATCTGCGGCGTGGACCAGACGATCTCATTGCTGCTGATCTGCTCGCCGTTCGCCAGCTTCAACGACAGCCGGACATGCAGCGTCTTACCGGCAAGAGAGGCCCGGTCCGCCCAGGGGGATGTGAACGTGGCCTGGATGCGGTTCACCAGCAGCTTGCGCGCGAGCGAAAAAACCCGCTTCAGGCTCTCGGCGTCCGAAACCAGGTAAAACTGCGTGCTGATCTGCCGCATGGCGTCGGAATCGATGGACTGGTTGTCCCCAATCCCCACCGACACCACTTGAATGCCCGACGCCTTAACCTTGTTTGCGACCGTGGCGAGGCCGGAAGGTCCGCTGAGTAAACCGAGGTCATCGCCTTGCCGGACGTCGTTTTTCCCGTCGGTCATCACGACCAGCATGGTTTCCGGCGAGGTTTGTGCGGCGGCCATTTGAGCCGCCAGGACGTCCAGCGAGGCGTCTACGGCGGAAAATAACGCTGTGTTGTTTTTCGGCTGCGGCGCCGGCAGCGAGCGCACCTGCTGCCGGGCCTCCTCGACCGTACTCGCGAACTTAGCGGCACGGATGGTCTGGATGACCTGGTGACTCTCAAACGGAACGATCGCTACGCGGTCCGTGCCGTTTTCAAAGCCGTCCAGAAATTGCAAAGCCGCCGAAGTGGCGGCCGCGAATCTGGATTGCCCCGTTCCCATCGGCTCGTTCATGCTGCCGCTGATATCAATGAGAATCAGGGCAATTCGGCTGCGCGCGACCGTGGCCCCAGAGCTTCCGGCTACCGCATAGAACGGGGTGACCTCGAGGTCATCCGCGCGCACCGTTAAATTCTTGGCGAGTTGAGCAGGAGGCGGCAGTGCGGGGGAGACGGGAGCGCCTTGGGCGTCTACGATATTCGCGCGGATTCGAAAACAAGGGCTGCTTGAGGTGGGCTCGCAGTTCACCAGCCGCAGCTTGTCCGAGAATTCGAGATGAGCTGTTTGCCCCTGCGCCCAGGCTTCCGGAGCCAACCATACAACCGCGGCGCTCAACAGGGCGAAGAAAATCCCTGGCCCGGCCCGCCTGGCGCCTTGGAACGTCATCCCTGGTCGGACTTCTTTCGGGTAATGAATTTCAATGCCGTTCGGCCAATCAGAATATCGTCGGAATCGTGCAGTTCCTGGGTGGTGGTGACCGTTTTGCCCCGAACACGCAGCACATAGCGAGCCAGCCCTGCCGGACCGCCGGCGTCAGGATGGCGGGCCACGTAAAAGCGTCTCTCCCGCCCGAACAGCGTAGCGTGGCGCGGGGCGATTGCGGCATCAGGGATGAAGATCTCCACATCCGGACGATATCGGGTTTTGCTCAGGTCCTGGCTCTGGCTCCCGATCACGTAAGTGTCCCCTTGCTGCAGTTCCCATTCCTTCCGCGAACGCCCGAACTTGCTCTGGGCTCGCGGATCGCCGCTGGAGACGAATTGTATCACACCATCCCGAAGCAGAATAGGAGCCAGAGTGATTCCGAAGCATATGCCGACGCCGGTCAGAACAAAACCAAGGGCTTGCGAGAGGTCGGGAATCCGGCTGCCCAGCGCGGCAAAGAGCAATCCCCCCATCGCGCCGCCCAACAAGCCGCCGGCAAAGGCATGGGCCGCCCGGGTACTATTGACGGCTACCCAGCGCAGCCCGACTCCCAGCCCGATGAGCGATCCGGCGAGCATCCAGGCGATCACTCTGGTGATTACCGGCGCTTGCTCCGCCAAGTTGTTGGTAATAGGGATTTGAATACCGCCCGCGACCAACCCGGCCGCCATCCCGATCACCGTTCCGGAGACCACCCAGCGCGGCATTACCCGGCTGCCGGCCCAGCGGTCGGTGAAAGCGACCGTCAAGCCGCCGATGAAGGCCCCCAAGATGGTCGTCGAGACCAGGTCCGCGACCCAGATGGTCTCCTGGGAGGGCAGGGCGGCTGAGATTAAAGCGACCAGTCCCCAGGAAAAAAGGCCCGCCATACTACCCACCAGGGACATGTAGTAGAGCGTCTGATACAGACTCATCGGCCGGGCTTCCCCACTGCGGGATCGACAGTATACCAAAAGCGCCCACGAGTAAAGCACAAAGCATGTAGTCACAGGTTTTGCCGAGCGAAGCGATCCCCAGGGCCGAGGCTTGCGGCCGGAAGCAACAGGCCTTTCCGGCCTGGAACAATGTGTTTCGCAAACTGCCGGCCCGGGGGGTCTGTCTTTTTTTTTCCACATTCAGGATTGCTTCGAATCGCACCAGCCCGGCGCGCGCCGCTTTTCGAGCAACGTTCCAGCCAGCCGCCTTCCACAACGCCGGCGCACTTGAACCCGCTTGGTACAATGATTCCCGGTGAGCCTGCCAACCGTTCCGCATCCCGAGCCGGCGCAATCTTGGCGTGCAGACTATTCGAGGTTGGAGAACACTGCCTTTGAAAGACGCCGCCTGCGGCAGTTGCAGGCGATCGTCGTGGGAGCCGGAGCTCTGGGCAATGAGGTGGTGAAAGCCCTCGGATTGCTCGGCGTCGGCAAGATGATGATTGTCGATCCCGATATCGTTGAGCCGAGCAACCTGACACGTTCCATCCTGTTTCGAACTTCGGGGGCAACCGGATCGAATAAAGCGCGCGCGCTGGCCCAAGCCGCCGCGCAAATCTTCCCCGATACGGAAATCGAGGCTGTGGAAGATGAGATCGCCGGCCTCGGGTTTCGCCCGATCGCCGCAGCCGATATTCTGTTTAGCTGCGTTGACAGCGAGTCAGCCCGGTTGGAAATTGCGTACATCGCGACCAAGCTGGACCGGCCTGTGTGCGACGCCGGATTGGGAGGACCGAACTACTCCCACGGGCGGGTGACCTTTTTCCCCGGGCGGCCGGCAGCCTGCTATTGCTGCGGCCTGAGCGGGAGGAAACGGCGCGAATTGCTCACCACGTGGCAATCGGCCGTGCGGTCCTGCTGGACCTCCGCCGCGGCGGTCGAACAACGTCCGTACCCCAGCACGCCGACCATGGCCGCCGTGATTGGAGCCATGCAGGTGGAGATCGGATTGCGCCGCTTGCTGGATTCTGCATCCGAGGCCTGGTCGATCGAGCTGACCCTCGCGCTTCCGGTGAAGGCGGAAACGTTTACTCTGCGCCGGAGTGAGGCCTGCCCGTTTCACGCTCCGGAAGCTTGCATGATTTCTGAGCGGGACGCCGAAGCGGTGCGCGGCGGAAACAGCAGGGGGCTGACGATCGCAGATCTGCTTGCGTCGGCGCCGGCTGTTGCCGGGACGGAGCCGGTTCTCCTGCTCGATTGGCCGATCTGTGTGCAGGCCCGGTGCGGAGCGTGCCGGGAGCGGTGGCCGCCGATGCAGCGCGTAACGGTGATACGGCGGCGGGGCGCCTGCCCGCATTGCGGATCGAATCAAGTGACTGAGGAAGAAACGATCAGCCGCGTGAGCCGCAGCGCCCCTTGGGCGCAGCTCACTCCCGCCGAACTGGGGATTCCCGAGCAGCACTTGCATACGATCCGCTTCGAAAGGGATCAGCCGCAATGAGCGGACGCAAAGCCACGATTGTCGCCGCGTCTTGTTTCCTGTTGGCTGTGCTGCAACTGCTCGCGGCGCTGGTCAATCCCGCGGCTTCCGTCGGCGCCGCAGTTGTTGTCGGCGTGCTTACCTTTGGAATCTTGCGGCTCTTCGACGTGGAGCTGGAGCGCGCTTGGTCTCCGCTTCTGATAGCCGCAGGATCCTCGGCAGCGGCGATCGGGGTGCGCTATTTCGGCAGCCCGGCCACAGCCGACCGGACCCTGGGGCTGTCTCCGCTGGTTGCGTTTGTGGCGGCGGCCATGGTTCTGCTCTTGCGCCGCTCGAAAGCCCAGCGTTGCGGCCTCTGCAACCGCCGGATCGGCCGGAGCCTGGCATTCGAGTGCCCGCGCTGCGGATTGACCGTTTGTGATCAGACGTGCTGGATCTTCGAGCACTGCCGGTGCCGGCTGTGCGAGCAGAATCGCGTGCCGGTGTTTTCGCCCGATGGACGCTGGTGGGACCGCCGCTTCGGCCCCCGGATGAAACAGGGGCGCTGCCAACTGTGCCTCGCCGAGGCGGCCGACGCCGACCTGCGCGCCTGCGCCAACTGCGGCCGGCCGCAGTGCCGCCCTTGCTGGGATTTTGCTAACGGCCAGTGCAGCCGCTGCCAGTGGACCGTCGATGACCTGCCGGAAGGTTTGAAAATGTATATGCTGCCGGGCGAACCGGGAGCCGGGCGGGATGCCCCGGACAGGCGCGCCCCGATTCGATAGACGCTATGGCCAAGTATCAGATGTACTTCGACACGATCAAGGGTGAGACCCGCTACAACGTCGATATCGACGAGGACGAAACTCTGGACGCCGTGCTCGATGAGATTCTCTACGACCTGCGCGAGCGCGGCGACGTTCTCCAGGGCGACGGGGAACCCCAGGTGGTGTGGAACGGCACGGCTTTGGACTTTACCGTCACACTGCCCGAACAGGGTGTGCGGCCGAACGACGTCCTGCGCGTTTCGACGGTTGCTACCAATGGGTAACACGCTTAGCCGGCAAACTTCGCCCCGCCCGCTTTCAGCGCCGGGAACCGAGAGGCCCGCGGCGCCGCGCGACCGCCGGCTGGAGCAGGAGTGGAAATTGCTAGGCCAGCTTGCGCAGACCAACCCCGGGGTGCTCGAAGTGCTCCGGCGCCGGTCGCTGGCCGATAGCGACATTTTCGAAGCAATGATTCATCAGACATGCGGCATCTTGAGCCTAGCCCGCGGCAAACCTGTTCTCGCGCGGTCGCATCGCGTCGCGTTTCGATTTCCTCGCTTTTTCCCCTCCGTGCCCATCGAGGCCGTTCTGGCCAAACCTGTCTTTCACCCCAATGTCGATCCGAGGAACGGGTTCGTGTGTCTTTGGACGCGCACCTCCGCGGCTGACACGACGATGGAAGCCGCGCGGAGATTGCAGCAGATGATCGCCTGGAAGTTGGTCAACTTTGAAGCGACCCACGTGATGCAGCCCGAAGCCGTCGAGTGGGCCCGCAGAATGAGTTTTCCCGCCGGCCTCGCGCTGGATTTCACGCCGCTTGTCGAAGTGGAATCTTTTCGGCGGGAAAAGAGCTTCACAGCCCGGCCTGACGCGCCGTTCCGCCGCCGTCTGGAACCATTGCCAGGATAGAACAGCGCCGTTAAATTCCCTCGCTGCGCGCGCAATGGCCGACGCTGGTCTCGCCGGAAAAGACGTTGCGCTGCACAGCCGCTCAATCTGCGGCGCAGGTGCGGAAGCCGGCGAAAACATCGCGCCGGTCTTTTGTATAGAAGTTTCGCCAGGTATTACGAATCAGGCGCGAGCGTGTGGCCCAGCACCCGCCCCGCAGCACTTTGCGCCCGGCGCCAAACCAAGGCTGGGAATATTCTTTATAAGGATCCACGACAAATCCGGGATAGGGCTGGAAGTCGCTGGCCGTCCACTCCCAGACGTTGCCAATCAATTGCCGCACGCCTGCCGCGCTGTCCCCGGCGGCTAGGTCGCTGGCGGGAACGCAGCCGAGAGTCCGGGCATCCAGATGCGCCCGCTCCGCGGTCGGGCGCTCATCGCCCCAAGGAAATTCCCGCTTTTTGCCGCTGGACGGCGATTCGCATGACGCCGCCATTTCCCACTCGGCCTCGGCCGGCAGCCGCCGCTTCGCCCAGGCGCAGTAGGCCTCAGCCTCGTACCAATTCACGTGAATCACCGGCAGATCCTCCCCCAGCGGGACGATCTGGTCGAAATGCCGGCGCATCCAGCGACCGCCGGTTTGGGGAATCCAGTAAACCGGGTGTTCGGCCTGCGCCTTTTCGCGCCAGGACCATCCCTCCTCGCTCCAGAGGCCTCGCCTGCGGTAGCCGCCGTCGTTCACAAACTCGGCGAATTGCCTGTTGGTTACGGGGGTGCGAGAGATGGCAAAGGACTGCACTTTGACCGCGTGCGCCCATTTCTCGTTATCAAACACAAACGTTTTGCCCGGCTTGGCTCCCAGTTGAAACAAGCCTCCGGGCATGAAAACATCCCCCTCCGCCTCTGGCCCGTCCCAGCCCCCGCCGGTTTCTTGCCCAAGGCCGGCCGTCCCTTCCAGGGCAAGCTCCGGCTCCGGATACCCCAGCGTCTGCCGCGTGTACATGAGAGCCTCGCCGTGCATATCTTCGTGCATTACGGCCAGCCAGTACCAGTAGAAGTAGGCTTCGGAGTCCGCGACATCGCCTTGGGGTAGGCTGTCGATGACCCGGTCGAAGATTTCCTGCATGTACCGCAACGTCGCGGAGCGGGGAAGCGTGCTCCACCGATCATCATGCGCGATCACTGCGGAATCCCAGATCGCGTCCCCGTCCGGCCGAATCGGATCCTTGCCCAGCAAGTGCCGCAGCACCCATTTTTCCTGGAACCAGGCCACGTGGCCGATCTCCCAGACGGGCGGATTGATGATGGCCAGCAGAGGCACTCGCATCTGCGCCTCTGTCAGATCGCAAACTAACTCGAGGGTTCTGCGGCGAGCGTCCCGCAGCATTGTTTCCAGTTCCGTTGCCCGCATGCTGGTAGTATTATGCCCCTAACCGATGCGAATCTGCATGTCGTGTCCGGCGCCACCTGGGAGCTTGTATGGCAATCGGGTAACAGCCCTGCGGTGGAGCCGCATTCTGCGTGAGCTGGGGCACAAAGTGTCGATCGTGCCGGCATACGAGAACCAGCCTTGCCAGTTGCTCGTGGCTTTGCACGCCCGCCGCAGCGCGGCGTCCGTTTTTGCATTTCAAGAGCAGCATCCGGGAAAACCGGTCATCTTGGCTCTCACCGGCACCGATGTGTACCGGGACATTCACCGGTTGCAGCGAGCCCGACGCGCGCTGGAACTGGCTTCGCGGCTGATTGTGCTACAGCCGCTCGCGGTAAACGAATTACCCGCAAACTTGCGGCCCAAAGCCCGGGTGATTTACCAATCTGCGGAGAGAACCGCTGGCGGCCGCCGCCGGACGGATTTTTTCGACGTTTGCGTAGTCGGGCATCTGCGCGGGGTCAAAGATCCGTTCCGGGCCGCATATGCGAGCCGACTGCTTCCAAAGGAGTCCCGCATCCGCATCCTGCAAGCCGGGGCCCCGATGGAGGAAAGGATGGCGCAGATGGCGCGCTCCGAGCAAGTGCGCAATCCGCGCTACCGATGGCTGGGGGGGTTGCCGCGCGGGCGAGCACGCCGGCTGATTCGCTCGAGCCGCTTGGTTGTGCTGAGCTCGCGCATGGAAGGCGGCGCGAATGTGATCTCGGAAGCTGTTGCGGATGGGACCCCTGTGCTGGCGTCGCGTATCTCCGGCTCGGTGGGGCTGCTGGGCGAACGCTATCCCGGCTATTTTCCCGTGGGGGATACAGCCGCGCTAGCGGCTTTGCTCCTTCGGGCCGAGTCGGATTGCGCCTTTTATGCGAACCTCACACAGTGGTGTTTGCGGCTCCGGCCGTTGTTTCGGCCCGCAGCGGAGAAGGCGGCTTGGGCAAAGCTGTTGCAAGAAGTGTGCCCGGCTTCCCGACCTGACTGACAAAGGCTGGACAGTCTTCGGCGCCGGCCCCTCGTGCATGCAGCCGGCGGAGGGACGGCTCGTGCGGCAGCCCGTGGCCCGGCAGGTCTTTGTTTGGTGGCGCCGCCGCCGGTGTGCATAAGGGTCAATATAACGCGGGAACCGGGGCGGCGAGATCTCTCGGGCTGAGACGGCCGGGCCGACTGCCTGGAAGAAACGCTGCGCCGTGCGAGAATTCGGCAAGCTGGCTTTGGAGGCCTCTCGATGAGAAAAGACACTCATAGTGCCTTGCGGAAGCACGTCGTGTATTTGTTAAACGGCGGCGGCGCTCATTTAACCTTCGATGACGTCATTCGAAACTGGCCGCCCAA
>DASREK010000083.1:0-5201 GCA_035652135.1 Bryobacterales bacterium
CTTGGCGATATCAGAGGCCGATACATAACGCAGCGCCACCAGGTTGAGCACCATGCGCTCGTCTTCGGGCAAATCCTTCGCGTTCACCTGGGGCGAGATCGGCAGCCGCGAGGCGTTCTTCGACGGAACGATGTGCCAGATATTGCCGACCTGCACGGCTACGGCGTTGTTCAGCCGCAAAATCGTTTGCAGCAGCGGCATCAGGTCGTTGATTTGCAGTTCGCCATAGGTATTGATTGTCACGGTCCCCCGGATGCTCGGGTCCATGATGTAGTTGATGTGGAGCTGGCGGGCGAGAATATCAATGACTTCCTGCAAGGTCGCGCCTGTAATGTTAAGGCCGCTGGCGGAGGCTGCGGGCACAGCGGGACGCGCCGGCGCACCCGGAGCGGCCTGGGCTGCCGCCGGAGTCGTCTGCGCGGGGGGAAGCGGCGTCACGGGTGTGGGTGTCTGCCCCGGCGCAGCGTGCCCCGGCGGCAAATTATGTTGCGGGGCGGGGGCCTGGGCCGGCGCCGGGTTGGGGGCTGGGGCTGCACCAGGGGCCTGCCCTGCCGGAAGCGGAGCCTTCGGCTGCGCTGGCGGCGCCGCGGAATGGCCGGGCGGCAAATTGTGCTGTGGTGCGGCCGAGTGGCCTGGCGGCAGCGGCGGAACCGAGTGTCCCGGCGGAAGGTTTTGCTGCTGGACCGGAGTGGCCGGAGCGACGCCAGAAGCCGGGCCAGCCGCCTGTGGCGAGGCTATGACCGGCAGCGACAAAGCAAGAAGCAAACTGAGACGTTTCACCCTGGACATCCTCGTTACCTGTGGTCGGAAGCCGCTGGCGGCGCGGCCGGCCGGGGCAAGCCGGTCTTGCTTCGCGCTTCGACGGCCTCCCTTTCCATATCGCTCAATTCACTGCGCTTGCGCCGCCAGACCTGATCCCCGAAGGGCGTTCGGCGGCGGAAGATCACCGTATCGCCGCTCTCTTCGATTTTCAGCATCGGATCGTCGGCGAGCAGGCCGGGACGGGCGGGCGCGGCGGCGTTGCCATCCGGAGCAGCCCGCAAGGTGGGGCCGAAAGGAGTTTGGACCACCACGGTTCCACTGTTCGCCGGAACCGGGCTGGGGACGGCCTCCTTGGCGGCCTTGGCAGGCGCTGGCGTCTGGTGGGCGGCCGCCTTGTCGGCGGCAGCGGGCGGCGCACCAGCGGCATGAGCCGCCGGAGCGGGTCCCGAAGCGGGCTTCTCGCTCTTGGAACCCTCCGCTGCGAGCGGTAGAACTACCAGCAACGCAAGAATCAGAAACCTCATTTTTTCTCCTCTCGACGGCTCATCCTCCGAAACGACCACTCACGGCGCCGCGGCGCGTGCCTTCTTCCAAATACTGATCAGCGATAGCTACAGGGTCTGGGGCATCGTGCTTACTTCACGTCTTCCCACCAGGATTGCGCTCCAAACGGGGTCTGCCGCACGACCTTTCGCTTGCCTTGGTAGACGGTCCCATCCGGCGCAGTATCGCCGGGCGGCGATTGGTAAATCGTTCCCTGCGCCCCCTGCATAGGCGGCCCGATCAGGTATTCCCCAGGGAGCGAATTGGCATTGGGATTCATCACCGTGGCCCCGCCGCTGCCGGAGCCCGCGGCCCCGCCTGGCCCCCCGGCGACCGCGACCGCCGGAGCATTGCCGCCGCTGTCAGCAGCGGGACGCACGAGAACGTCGGAAACCTGAGCATGAATCGGCTGCCCTTCCCATTCGAGCGTAATCTCGTCTCCGGCGGCCCCCAGCAGCTTGAACTCGCCGATGGTCTCGCCAACACGAACCGTCTTGTGCGGCGCATTGGCTTTCTCGGCCATAATGGCAATCGGCCCGCTGCCGAGATTCATCACTCCGAACAACTGGGGCAAGGTTGGCCGGGGCTTCACCTTCGGCGGCTCGACCACCACCGTCGGATTCCGATCGGGGCTGAACAGAAATTTCTCGGCGGCGTCCAAGTACGCTGCGGGCTGAATGGGCGGCAAAGGCGGAGGTTCGGCAGGCTGCGTCTTCAGAGCGGGTGCGGCGGGAGGGTTCAGCACGCGATAGCGTTCCCTCGCCCGCCGGAACTCGGCGCGAAATCTCCACACCCCCGAGGCCGCCAGAGCCACGAGCGCTATATTTGCGATCAGGAGCTTGCGCCTCATCATCCGTTCGTTCCTTTGGCTTTGTTCAGCAAAGCGGCCGGAATGTAGCCGGCGACCACCATGCGCACTTGTATCAGCTTGTTCTTCGGGTCTCCGGGCGCAATGCGCAAGTCCACTGTGGAAAGCACCTGGGGCGCGTTCCGGATGGCGCCCATCAGGTTGATCCATTGATCGATGCCGCAGGTGAAGCCGACCGTCAAAGGGACCTGCGCGTAGTGCTCTCCAGCCGGCTTGGCAACGCCGAATTCGGAAGATTGCATGTTCACCCCCTGGGCGCGCAGCAGTTCCTGCATGATCTGCTGCATCTCCGCGGATGCCAGCGCCGGGGTAGCAGCTTTTAATAAGCCCTTCTCAGCATCGGCCAGAGCCCTCGACGCGGCCTGCGCTTCGGCGGCGGCGCGCGGCCTTTGCCTCGCGATTTCCTGCAAGCGCTGCAAACGCCTCTCGCTAGCCGGAATGGAAGCCGTTACCGCCGCTTCCCCGCTGTTCCGAGAAGCTGGAAAGCCAAATTGCAACACGACCACGGCGGCCACGGCGATCCCCAGCATCACCAGAGCTTTCTTATCGCGTTCGCCGAGGCGTTCCATTTCAGATCCCCGAGTGAGCCGCAGGAGCGGGCGAATGGCCGGGCGCGGGCGCCCCCGCCGGAGGCGGAGCAGCCGCCGCTGGGCGTGGCGGGCCGCTGCGGCGCGCCGCGCGAATTCGAAATTGTTCCCGGTTGTCGGCCCGGGTGATCGAACTCGTGAACGAAGCTCCGGTCAACACGCCGGAGCTATCGAGCAACCCTAGCAGCGGCGCCGCCGCATCGGCCTGGCCGGTCAATTGCACGCTGTCGTCATTCATCTCGATGCCATTGATCCAGGCCGTCTTTGGCAGGCGGCGGGAAATTTCCGTTATGAGCGCCAAGTCCGCCTCGGGCCGGCGGCGAAAGCTTTCCAGTTCCGCTCGCTGCGCCCGCGCTCTTTGCGCCTGCTGTTCGAGCGCTCTCACTTCCCGCTCCACCGTTTCCAGACGCCTGATTTCCCGCTCCAGCGCCTGCTCGTACCGCCTGTCCTGGATCGGGCCCCGCAGAAAAAGCAGCAGCGCTACAGCGCCGACCGAAGCCGCGGCCGTAGCCGTAGCGGCAATCGGCCAGCGGGAGCTTGCGCTCCGGCGCGCCAGCGGCAGCAAATTCATTCGCCAGCCCCAGAGCGGGCAAGCGGCGCTCAAGGCTGTCGCGAAGACCGCGGCGTCGCGGCCCAGATCGAATTCCGCCGGAGCCTGCAAAGGGCTTCCCAACACCTGTTCGGGCGCCAAGGGCGATGGAATCGAACGCTCGCCGCAAACCAGCAGCGGCACGGCTTCGCCCTCAGGGAGCCGCAGCTCCGCCGCCGCAGCGGCCACTGCTCTTTCGAGAGGCATCGCGGCCGAATCGAAGCTAGCGCTGAAGAACGGACGCGCCGGGCTCTCTCCGTACAGTTCGAAGGCCGCACCCTGCTGATCCACGAGCAGAAACGGCTCCTGCCGGCGCGTGTTCAGGAACCGTACAGCTCCCCAATAAGCCGCTGCGCCCACCGTCATGGCCCGCAGTTTCACTCCCGCTTCCGCGAACAGATCGGCGTAGCCTTCTATCAGTGAGCGTTCCGCGATCACGACGGCAACGTCCACCAACGCAGGAGCGGCCGCGCTCCCCGCCTCCGCGGAGCCATTCGGGGAACGCCGCCCAAGCGGCGCGAAGCTGTAGTAGACATTCTCTTCGCCGTAGGGATGCAGAGTGTCGATCTGGAATCGCACGGCGGAGCGCAGTTCGGCGCGAGTCGGAGCCGGAAGGCTGAGCAGCCGGACGATCACTTCCTGCCGCGGAAGCAGCAACGTAACAGGCAGGTCGCGGAATCCGCGGCTCCTTAGAAACGACTGGTATTCAGCCCCCCATTCAGCGGCCGGGCGGCGGCGAAAGTCGCGCAGCGTTGTTTTCCCATCCACGGCGACGCCCTTCCAGCGCGACTTGACCAAAGCTACTTCGAGATCATTGCCGCGGATCTCGACGCCCACGCCGGCGCCCAAGGTAAGAAGAGGATTTCGAGCCATCTCAGTTCCTATTCACCCCCAACAATCGCCGACCAGTTCCGACATTCGCCGGCAAAGCGCCTTTCCATCGTTCCTGCTCTGCCGCCTCGCGCGGCGCGAAGCTGCGGGGAACCCAGGCGCCCGGCCTGCCTTCTTCCCGCGAGCCGCGGATTCCCGCTAGTTTCCCGATGCATACCACCGAATGATACCTAGAGGCGCTTCAAAGCGATCCCGGCCGTAACGAATCACGGCGGCCACTGTGCGCCGAACCGGCCGCCCGCTCAATTGCGCCGTGGCGCGCACCGTGTAAGCCTCAGAGCCTCCGCCCACCAACTGCGCTCCGCTGGGCAAAACACCGGCGCCAAAGGACGCGACATTCTCGATGACGCGCCCTTCGCGGGCTTGCAGAATATTCATCAGGGGCCCTTCGGGAACTCCTATCGCCCGCAGCACTTCCGGGGAGGCGTAGTTCACGTTTACCGCGCCGCCGTCGAGCAGCGTCAGGTGCGAAGCGATCCCGCCGCGCAGCGCGAGACGTACTGCGGGTCCGGCCGCGGGAGAATTGTTTTCAACGCTCTGCGGCGCGAGAGGCGCGCCCGGCGATACCCACCAGCCGTAAAAAACGTCGGTCGTCACGCCGGGAACGGTCAAAAGATCCTCCAACTGTATGAAGGACGGCGTTGGGCCGGAAAAAGACGATTCAATCGCGCGACTCGCCTGCCGCCGGGCTGCGATTCCAGCCGCAATTTGCCGGGAACGGCCCTCATCAATTCCAAGAAGCACAAAAAGCCGCGCCAGGGCGGCAGGCTGGGCGTCCAGAACGTTCAGCTTTCCGTTCTCGCCGGTGATTTCCAGGTCCACAACGCCGGCCGGGAGTTCCCAGCGCATCCGCCTTTGCCCGGCCTGGAATACAGAGGGAGGAGAATTCTTAGGATCCACGTAAGTCGAGCTGGACAACTGCATGACAAAGCGCTCGATTGCTCCCTCGGCGAGATAGTAG
>DASREK010000084.1:0-19112 GCA_035652135.1 Bryobacterales bacterium
AACATCCTTCAACTTTTCGGGCTGGCCGGCCGCCTTATCCACAATCTGGCGCAAGTTCAAGCTGCGCTGGTTTTCGATGTGTTTCTCGGTCCAGTACCCGAAAGCGAACGAATTCTTCTCCGCGGTTGTCAACGTGCTGCGCGGGAGCCGGATCTCCGCGATCCGGGAGGCCAGTCGATTGGCCATAGCGACATTGAGCCTCTCGCCTCGCGACACGCTCTCCAGGTGGTCCGCCAAATCGAAAAGGGTCTTCAACGACACCAGTCTTTGGGCTTCAAACAGGGAGTTGAGATCGGAGGCGACCTGCCGCTGGATCTCGCGATCGCCCGGCCGCGGCGTTCCCGCGAGCAGCGCGACCACCTGATCTTGCGGCGACGCGTCCTCGGGCGAATTCGTGGCAGCCAATAGCACGCGCACGCCCGACCGGCCGGCGTCGAATAGTTCCCGGTCATTCTTTATCGATCCGAACAGGCCGATCAGGCTTTTGAGGGCGGCGTCCGCTTTCGCCGCAGGGATCTGATCCTGGCGGCAAAAGATTTGCCACAGACTCACCAGCCCCTGGAACATGCCCGCCGTATTCGCACGCTGGCCGGGATCCTTGATTTTGCTGAGCGCGGCGATGGTATCGAGGAACGACAGAATGGTCTCATCAGTCAAAGCGGGAGCATCATTGAACACGGCGTATTGGGCGCCGTAAGGCCGGTAATCCACGGTCAGCCGCGAGACCGTCGCCGGCCGCAGCGGGGAGCGCCGGTTGCGGTCGATGTCGCTGATGGCCATGAAAATCTTGAGCGGCTCGTTCTCCACCGACTTGCGGCAGAGAGCGAACAGCGCCTCCACCACATCGTCGGGCGTTCTCCAACCCGCCGCCGCCCGGGTGAGTTTCCCGTCATACTTTCCGTGCGGATGCGTGGCGAAAAGCTGCTTCCAAGGATCCAGACCGCCGGGAATATGCGGCGTTCCGTCGGGTTGAATCTGAAGCCGCGAAGTAAGCAGCATCAAATCGGCATTCGACCGGAAGACCGGGCGGGCGGGTCCCGGGCTGGTGATACGCCCACGCACGGCCGCATAGAAGCGCCTCATACGCGCCGGCTCGGTCAGATAATCGCGAAGCGGCCCCCGGGTGCGGGAGAGGGCGTCGAAAAAGCTGGCCATCCAGCCGTCGTCTTTGGATATGAGCCTCTCAAAGAACTCCGGTCCTTTCTCCGGGGAGGCGCCCACCATTTCCCCCCAGGCGGCCGCGCTCCGCTCTCCGCCGGGAGTCACCGCCCGGCCGTTCCGCAGCTCGAAGCGGCTGCCGAAGAAATCCAGTACATGAGCATAGGCTTTCCATCTCTCGAGCGGATACGCTTTGCGCAGCGCCTCGGCCGTTACCGGATCGAGCTTGCTGAAAGCCAGATACAACCGCGCCAGTGCGGGGTCGCCAATGAAAGAATCCAGGAAATCGACGCCTTGCTGCGACTTTTGATTGGAGGTCCAGTAGCCGACCCCGAACATCACAGGGATTTTCGCCGGCTTGTACACATAGCGGAAGGGCTGATTCCGCCGGAGCGAATCTTCCAGGTCGGCCAGTGGAAAACCGGAATCGATCGTCAGGAAGGCGCGCGACGCGTTCACTGTTTCGAGCGCCGCGTCATCCCCACACCCGCTCCGGAGCCGGTAGCCGAGAATGCGCAGTAGTTGCCCGGTTTGCTCCGATTCGCAGGCTGGAACGCTGATGACCTGATCTTTCCCGGCAAGCTGCGTCAATTCCCGCGCTTGGGAAAGGTAGCGATTTACGAGTTTCAAATATTCGGTCGGCTCGAGGGCCTCGTTGCTGCGGGAGGCCTGATAGCCGTTCGTGATGACATTGCGAGCCAGGGCGGGCAACACATCGGCGGGGGCTAAATCCGTGGAAAGGGCCGCCATGCGGGCAAACGAGCGCAGCGGCCCGGGAATTTCCGTCTCCGATTGGGATGGCAGTTGCTCGCCCGGCGGCTCGCTCCGCAAAGCCGATAGAATTTCCGGAGCTGCTCTTCCGCCCGCCGCCTGGTACTCGGCCAGATGCGCCGCGGCCGCCCGCTGGTCGCCTTCGATCAAATCGAGTAAAGCCAGGCGCCGCGTGATTTCCGCCCGGGCTGCGTGATCAGCCGGGTTGACGGCATCCAGCCAGCGCTGATATGCCGTTCGGCGCAGCGGGTCGTGGTATCGGTCCAAAAACTGAGCGTAGGCTTGCTGTGCCGCCGCGTCCTTCGGATTGGATTCGGCTGCCTTCGCGAGGAGCGCCTGGGACCGGACAACGTCACCCAAGCGTTCCAGCCTTTCCGCCTGCGCCCTCACATCCTGAGCCAGCCCAACCCCCGGCTGGGTGGCCCACCCCATGAGACCGAGTAAACAGCTCAGTAGTGTAAGCCGCATGACTGTTCTCCCCGCCAAAAAGAACGTGGCTTTTTGGTTTATTGATTCTATGGCAGCAGGATCATCAAGACAACTCTGACTCGAAATTTCACCGAGGCCGCAGCAAAGTTTACACGCCGGACGGGAAGCAAGCCTTACGTTCCGCCGGACCGCCCGGCGAAGTATCCGGCGATCCGGCCGGCTTGCGCCGCGCCCACTACGGAAGCCAACTGGTCGCTGCCGGCTTGCCGGACGCCCTCTAGACTTCCGAATGTTTTCAATAGCTTGCGCAACGTTCGTTCGCCCACTCCGGGGATTTGCCCGAGCTCGGAAGCCAAGCGCGCCGCGCCCCGGCGGCTGCGGTGAAACGTCACCGCAAACCTATGAGCCTCGTCCCGCAACTGCTGGACCAAATGCAGAACCGGAGAATAGCGGTCCAGCACCACCGGCTCGTTCTCTTGCCCGTAAACGTAGATGATTTCTTCTTTCTTCGCGATAGAGACCAGCGGCTGATTGATCACGCCCACCGCTTCCAGCGCCTCCGCTGCGGCGTGCAATTGCCCCAAGCCGCCGTCAATCAAAACCAGCCCGGGCAGCGGCTTGCCTTCCTGCTGCAAGCGCGCGTACCGCCGTGCCACCACCTCTCGCATAGAGGCGAAATCGTCGTTGCCATCGACCGTGCGGATAATGAACTTTCTGTAGTCGCTCTTTTTCATTCTGCCGTTTTCCCACACCACCATGGAAGCTACCGTGTCCGTTCCCTGGGTGTGGGAAACGTCGAAGCATTCGATGCGCGGGGTGATTTCCGGCAGGTTGAGCGCGTCCTCCAGCGCGCCGATGATTTGCTTTGAGCTCGGCTTCAGAACGCGGAAGCGCTGCTCGAAGCTGTGCTTCGCGTTGCGCTCCACCAGTTCGAGCATGGCGCGCTTTTGCCCGCGCTGCGGCGTCACGATCTCCACTTTCCGGCCGCGCATTTCGGTCAAATACTCCGCCAGCGCCTCGCGATCTTCGAATTCCACCGGCACGTGAATCTGCGCAGGGACATATTGGCGGCCGATGTAGATCTGCTTCAGAAGAGAAGAAAAGAATTCGCGGGGATTAAACTCCTCCTGATCCTCCCAGAAGAGCTCCCGGCGGTCCACGATGCGACCGTTCCTCAGGTGAAACAGGTTCGCCGCGACCAGGGGCGGCTCGGCGTAATAGCCGAAAATGTCAATATCCTGGCCCTCGGCGGCGGCCACTTTTTGCCGTTCGTCCAGTTCCTCCACGGTCGCGATCAGATCGCGCAGCGCGGCCGCTTGCTCGAACTCCAGGTTGGCGGCGGCCTGCTCCATGCGCGCACGCAACTCTTTGGCGAGGGCCTCGTGGCGTCCTTCCAAAAACATCTTCACTTGATGCACCGCTTGGGCGTAAATCTCGTCCGTGGTCAGTCCCTGCACGCAGGGCCCCAGGCAGCGATGAATGTGGTATTGCAGACAGGGACGGGGATGGAAACGCGCGAGGTCCACCTTGCAGGAAGGCACGCGGAAGTAACGATGGATGAAGTGCACGAGCCGGTGCGCCAGGTTGGCCGGGAAATAAGGACCGAAGTAGACCGAACCGTCCTTTTTCAAACGCCGGGTTACGTACACCCGGGGATATTTTTCCGAAATCGTGAGCTTGATGTACGGGTAGGTCTTGTCGTCCCGCAGCAGCACGTTGAAACGCGGCTGCCATTTTTTGATCAGGTTGTTTTCGAGGGCCAGAGCCTCTTTTTCATTGTCAACGAGAATGTAGTCGAGGTCGCGGGCCTCCGACACGAGTGTGCCGGTCTTGGCGTCAGCCAGCCGCTCGTCGGAAAAGTAGTTCCGGACGCGGTCCCGCAGGCTCTTGGCCTTGCCCACATAGATGACTTTTCCGGCCGCATCCTTGTAGAGATACACGCCCGGCGACGCTGGGAGTTCGCCGGCCTTCTGCTTCAAAAATTCCAGGCTCTCGGGAGGGACCATAGCAGGTCTTTCCCTTGATTTTAGCGCGATAACCCCTTCCAGCCGCGAGGCCGAAGGGCGCGCCGGAGCAGACAGTCTGTTCGGCAAGCGGTTGCGGGAAATGCGTCCGGATCGCCGCCGCGGCCGCCGAAATCGAGCTCTGAGCCGCGCGGTAATACAGCGGGCAGCAAGGCGAGCTTAGCTTAAGACTTGCTTGACACGGTCGCCCGCCTCAGAAGACCAGCCGCAAAGCCAGTTGCATCTGGCGCGGATTGCCGACGGTGGACGTAATCGTGGCGACCGAGTTGCTTCCAATCGAGGCATTCGGCTGCCCGAACTGCGGATGGTTAAAGACGTTGAACGATTCCGCGCGGAACTGTACAGTCAGGCGTTCGGCCGGCCGGAAATTTTTGAACAGCGACAAGTCCAGGTTTGCGCGGCCCGGGCCAAAGAGAATGTCACGGCCCGCATTGCCGTAAACGAACTGCGCCGGCGTGGCGAAGGCGGACGGGTCGAACCAGTGGGTGATCGATCGCTGGCCACTCGGGAGATTGCCGCTGCCAATGCGATCGGGACGGCTGCCGGTTCCGGTATTGACAGTGGGGTTGTTCAGCTGGGGCGTGAACGGAAGCCCGGTCTGCCATTGGAGGATCCCATTGGTCTGCCATCCGCCCAGCAGCGCGCCAGTCAAGCCTTTCCACGCAAAACCCGGAAGCCGGTACGTGAAGCTGGCCGTAAACCGGTGGCGGATGTCGTAGGCCGAGTTACCCCGGTCGAGATTGCGGTTTCTCGGGTCCTGCGGCGTACCCGTGCCCCCGCCAAAATCGGTTGCCACGTTGTCGATCGCATGGGCCCAGGTGTAGCCTAGCAGGCCAGAAATTCCGGAGGAGAGCCGCTTCTCAACAGTGAGTTGAAATGCGTTGTAGTTGCTCAGCCCGTCGGATACGTAGTAGGTGATGTCGCCCAGCCCGGGCCGGATGCTGTAGAACAGCCGGCGAGGCGCGGTCGGCCCCGGCCCCGGCACGGGCTGGTTAGGGTTGTAGCTGTTCCCCAACCGCCGGCCAAGATTTCCCACATAGGCGAATTTCAACAATGTATTCACGGGGGCCAGTTCCTGCTCGACGGTGAGATTGAACTGTTCGGCGTATGCTTGCTTCAAATTGCTCGGAATCCCAATGACGTTGCCGGTTGGATTGCTTAAGGCGCTGAAGTTTACGGAGGGAGCCGGCGGGAATCCATCGCTGACGCGCGGTCCGAGAGTCTGATCGCCCGGGCTGATCGAGAGAATAGGGCCATAGGGGGCCTGGCGGTCCAGGCGAAGCAAGGCGCCGCCGTTGCCGTTGGGGTTGTAGAAAAGTCCAAAGCCGCCGCGGACCACTGTATGGGCGAGGGCCTGATAAGCGAAGCCGAAGCGCGGGGCGAAATCCCTCCAGTCCCCCTGAACGCCGGCCGTCGAGCTGAATCCATTTTGGCCTGCCACTTTGATCGTGGCGCTCGCAAAGTCGAAATTCGCCCATCGGTTGGCGACTTCGCTATACGGGCTGTAGTACTCCCACCGTAGCCCAACATTTAGCGTGAGCCTCTTGCTTATCCGCCAGTCGTCCGCCACATAAGCGCCGGCTTCCGTTCCCCGGATGCCGGGCCAGACCAGCAGGTAGTCCTGTTCATATAGTGTTGGATAACCCAGCAGCAGGCTGGCGATGGAATCGCCGCTGTTCACCCCGGGCTGGGCAGTGAAGCCGGTGCTGAAGTTAAAGCGCCCATTGCCGCGGTTGGTCTGATACTCCGTAATCTGCCGCCGGCGGACGTCCAGGCCGAACTTGACGGTGTGAGCGCCGCGGGTCCAGGTAACGTTGTCGAGAATTTCGAAGGTGTTTTCGCGCCGGTAGATCGGCAGCGAGCGGCTCTGTCCGATGCCCGCGTAGTTGGAGGGGGAGACGATCGGCACTCCGGTTTGCTGCGCGTTGGGATTGGCGTTTGCGACACCGAGTTCCTCGCCGAGCTTCTCTGTAGGGGTCGTGCCCTGCAAAGTGTAGTCTACGCGGAAGCGGTTGAATCCGGCGCGCAGGTCATTGATCACCCGCGGTCCGAATATGTGGGTATAGCTTGCCACCGTCTGCTGTACAGGAGTCGAGGATGTGCCTGCGAATGAATCCTCGTTGCCGAGCGATACCGGATGAGGAATGCCGGCGACTGTGGTGGGAGGAAACGTGCTGGGAACGATGGTGTCGGTTTTTTGAATCGAATAGCGCGCGAAGAAAGTGTCGCTGGAGCTGAACTGGTGATCGACGCGGATATCGCCCTGGTCCCAGTTCTGCTGCTGCGTCATGTTGCTGACATAGTTGCTGACGAGCGCGCTGCGCTGCGGCAAGGGATAAGCGTTGACCAGCTTCGCGGTGATCGGATCGAAGCGGCTGGCAGGAATCATGTTGCCTGGAAACTGCGTGCGCGTGTACGAGGAGCCCGACGGCGTCGTGGTCGTTGGATCATAGATCTTTACCGGCAACGCGCTGAAATCGCCTTGCCGCATGGCTGCCGTAGGAACTGTAGTGGTGAGGAGCTGCTGGGAATTGCGCCGAAACCCCTCATAATCCACAAAAAAGAACGTTCTGTTCCTGCCCTTGTAGATCTTCGGGATCTCGACCGGGCCGCCGAAAGAGCCGCCGAACTGGTTATAGCGGAATGACGGAAACGGCGTGCCTTTGGTGTTGAAAAAGTTGCGCGCGTCCATGGCGGAATTGCGCAGAAACTCGAAGACGCTGCCATGCCATTGATTCGTCCCGGATTTGGTGACGACATCGACGACGGCGCCGGAGTTGCGTCCCTGGTCGGCGCTGTAAAGGTTTGTCTGAACCTTGAACTCCTTGATCGCTTCCACGCCAGGACGCAGCACGATCGACAGCGTCAGGCGGTCGTTATTGTCGATGCCGTCGTACAAAAAATCATTGGAGCCTTCACGATTGCCGTTGGAGAAGATCTCCGTACCGGGGCGGCGGTCGTCGGGCCGCGTGCCGCTCATAATCGTGCCGGCGACGCTGTATCCGGTGCCGTTGACGCCCGGCGAAAGGGTCGCCAGTTGCACGAAGTTGCGGCCGTTCAACGGCAGTTCTTCGGTCAATTGGGTATCGATCACGCTGCCGAGCGTGGACGACTGGCTCTCAAGCAAGGGTGCGGAGGCAGCCACCTCCACGGTGTCGGTGACTTGCCCGACCTGCAATTGCAGATTGACTTCCGCTCGCTGGTTGACGCGCAGCTCGACGCCGTTCCGCACCGTCTTGCGGAAGCCGGGGGCTTCAACGGAGAGGTTATAGAAGCCGGGCTGCAACAGCGTGAATATGTACGCTCCGGATGAATCGGTACTACCTTCCCGCGACGTTCCGGTTTCGGAATTCGTGACGGTGACTTTGGCGCTGGCAACCACGCCGCCGCTGGCGTCGGTTACCGTGCCGCTGACTTCCCCCGTGGCGGTCTGCGCGAGCGCAGGCAGGGTGGAAATCAGGCAAAGCGAAACCAACAAGAACGGCCTCTGGATTTTCATGACGCCCTCTCCTTTCCACGAGACCAGATTGCATTGAGCATACATCGTTCAGGTGCTCGAAACAACCGGCCGGTGGGCGGGCTGCCTAAGTAGAGCACAAAAGGGGTTACCCGGACGCGAGCCCGCGTTATAATTTTGGTCGTGCATCGCCATTGGGTTTTAGCCTGCCTTCTTTGCTTCGCCTCGTCCGCCGGCCTGGCCCAGCGGAGCCGTCAGACCGGTCCCCCGCCGGCTCCGCCGGAACCTGACCAGGAGCAGGAAAACGGCGAGCCGGAGTACACGTTCAACCCGATCCAGGCCCAAAAGGAACTGAAAATCGGGGATTTTTATTTCAAAAAGAAGAGCTACCGGGCGGCCGCCGGCCGCTACGAGCGCGCGACGAAGTGGCAGCCGGATCTGGCGGAAGCTTACTACAAACTGGGTGAATCGCGCGAGAAGCTCGATCAGAACGAACAGGCCCTCGCTGCCTATCAAAAATATCTCGATCTCTCCCCCCCGCCCAAACAAGCCGAAGAAGCAAGGAAGAAAATCGCGCAGCTTCAGAAGCAAAGGTCAGCAACTGCAAGCAAATGAGCAGCCCGCCGCCGGCGCCTGATTTGTTCGACCGGCGCCCCATTCTCATCCTGATCCTGCTGACGATCGGCTTTTTCTGGCGGCTCGTGCTCAGCCGGCAGTTCACGTTTCTGGAGAGTCCGGATTTGGCCTATCAGGTTCTGCCGTGGTATCAGGTCGAGGCGCGCGCATTTCACCACGGCGTTTTTCCAATGTGGGACCCCTATCAGTGGAGCGGCCAATCTCTGCTCGGGCAGATGCAGCCGGGAGCGGCGTTCCCGCTGAACTGGCTGCTCTTTTTGATGCCCCTCAGGGACGGACATCTGAATTTCGTCTGGGTGCACCGCCACTTTGTCCTGATGCACATTCTGGCTGCCCTTTTCATGTACGCCTTCTGCCGGCGTCTGGGTTCCAGCCGGTTCGCCTCACTGATGGCGGGCGCCGCTTTTGCGCTGGGCGGGTATATGGGAACGACGCTGTGGCCGCAGATGCTCGAAGGCGCCATGTGGATTCCTCTCGTATTTTTGTTTTTCCACCGCATGGTCGAGCAAGCGCAGAAGGGCTCCTCCCGGTTGCCCGCCCTTTCCAGCGCGGCGCTGTGCGGCGGCACGATCGGCGTTTCCCTTCTGAGCGGGCACCATCAGACGCCGATGTTCACGTTGCTGGCTTTGTGCGGCGTATTCCTCTATTTTCTTTGCGCGCGTCCAGGCCTGCGGCTCCGCTTGCTGACCCTGTTCGGGGCTGTAGGCGTCTTCGCGTTTCTAGTAAGCGCACTCCAACTGCTGCCGGCTGCGGAGTACGGCATGCATGCCTATCGTTGGGTGGGAACGGAGAACCCAGTCCGCATGAATGAGCCCGTCCCCTATCTCGCGGCGGAGACCGGGGGATTGTACCCCATCTCGCTGCTCGGCGTTGTCTTCCCCCGAGCGTTCCTCACCACCGACCCGTTTCTGGGCTTCGTTTGTCTCAGCTTTGCGCTCTTCGCCGTGTTCACAAACTGGCGGCTGGCCAGAGTGCGCATTTACTCGGTGCTGGCGCTCGCCGCGGTCGCCTACGCCTCGGGGATCTACTCTGTGCTGCACGGGCTCATCTATGCGCTGGTTCCTTTTGCCGATAAAGCCCGCAGCCCCGGCCATGCCATATTTGTTTTCCAGTTCGCCGCGTTTACGCTGACAGCCCAGGGGATTGATTGCTTCTTCTCGCCGCAGGAACCGGAATGGGAGCGCTGGCGCCACCGCATCATTAAAGCTTTGGCGGCGGCCGGCTCGCTTGCCTGGATAGCCATGTTTTGGCTTTACATGAACATGAAGTTCGAAACCAAGCCGGGCGATCACGTGGCGCTCGCCTCGATGGTCGCTTTCGTGCTGGCCGGCGTGCTTTACGGCTTCGGCCGGGGCCGTCTCTCCGCCGCCGGCGCCCGAGCCGCTTTGATCGCCCTGCTGCTGTTTGAGATGGGTATTGCCAGTTACTGGATTATTCCCCACCGCAGCGATCCCTTGCGGGCGCAGTACCTGCACCACCTCACCGATCATGCCGGCATCGTGCAATTCCTCAAGGCGCAGCCAGGGCCCTTTCGATTCGACCTGCCGCCGGGCAACGACTTTCCTGCCAACATGGGCGATTGGGAGGGTCTCGAAGGCACGCGCGGCTATCTGGCATCGGTTTCGGCCGGATTGTTTGACTTCATGAGCTGGGACTGGACCCAGACGCCGCTTTTGCTAAATACAGTTTACGTGGTTTCGAAGACGCCCACGCGCCCCAACCAGCGCGAGGTATTCGCCGATTCGGACGGGTGGAAAGTCTTTCGCAACGAAGATGCGCTCCCGCGGGCCTGGGTAGTGCAGTCGGTGCGTATGGCGCCGAGCGCCCGCGAAGCCGCCGCTATTTTCGGCGCGCCTGGTTTCGACCCGCGGCGCGAAACCGTGCTGCTTGCATCGAGATCGGAAAAGCCGCCTCTCGAGCCTTGCACGGGCGAAGCCGCCGTAGAGGTCACGGGAGTTACTTTCCATCATGTGGCAGCGCTTGCGAGGACGCCTTGCCGGGCCATGGTCGTCTTCGGCGATCCTTATTTTCCCGGCTGGCGGGCTAGGGTAGACGGCTCGCCGGCGGCCCTTTATGCCCCGTTCGGGGCGCTGCGCGGAGTGATTGTTCCGCCGGGGACCCACAAGGTTGAGCTCGTCTACCGCCCGCGCTCCGTCTTGATTGGAGCGCTGCTTTCCGCCCTGGGATTTATCGGCTGCGCGTGCTTGGCCTGGCTGGCCCGCTCGCGGTCGAGCCAACGGACCGCATCGCGATAGCCGGCTTCGATCCATTGATTGATTTGGCCTGGATTCCACCGCAGCATGTCCCGGGGCCGTCCGAGCGGCCGGCTGGGCTCAATCCGCAGGACGCGCACGCCCGGATTGGCGATCTGACTGACATCGCGCTGCCGAATGGCCGCCTCCCGCACAGCGCAGGCCGCACCCAAAGCGGCGCGCAGCACTCGCGACGGAGGGGCAGCCAGCAGATCGATGGCAACGATTTCGGCGGCGCCGGCGGCGGCCGCCGCTCCTAAAGGAAGCCGGCAGAAAACGCCGCCGTCGCAATACCAGCGGCCGTCGATTTTCACCGGAGGGTAAAATAAGGGAATTGCGCAGGAAGCCAGCAGGCACGGCGCGGTGACCTCTTCATCGGCCTTCACGCATATTTTGGCGCCCGGCAGTTCCGTCAGCGTGACCAGCAGTTTGACTCCGGGCAGCGGTTTTGAAAACCGCTCGCACAGCTCGGTCACGCGCTTTTCGAGCCGCCGCGGATCGAGCAAGCCCCAAACTCTGGGCGGCCAGTTCCATCGAAAAACGTTCCAGCGCGGGTCGCGCCACCACGCGGAGAGCTGCGCGGCCGTGCAGCCGCGCGCTATCAGGGCGGCTTCCAGGGCCCCCACGGACGCGCCGGCGACGATGTCCGGCCGGAATCCCGCTTCCTCCAGAGCTTGCCAGGCTCCCGCGTGATACGCTCCGAACGTTCCGCCAGCCGATAGAACGAGCGCTCGCAACGGCCTCCCCTGCCTCTCATCTTCCCACGGCCCCGCGCGCCCGGCGGCCGCTGCCTTATACTGTCGGTATGCCCGATGCATTTCCCGCGCACGAGGAGACCGGCTTGCTGGTCGAAGTGCGCAACGGCCCTGGAGTTTTGCACCAGCTTACCGGCGTGATTTTCCGCCACGGCGGCGATATCACCTCAGTGGCGATCCTGGACAGCGACAAGCCCCTGGCCTCGGTTTTCTTTGAAATTGCGGGTGTAGATGCCGTTGCCGCCATCGAAGAGGACCTGCAAGCCCTCGATGTAGTGGCGAGCGTAGGCCGCACTACGACGCTCCAGAAGGTCTACGGGAAGCGCCTCATCATCATGGGGGGAGGCGCGCAGGTCGGCCAGGTCGCTATCGGCGCGATCTCCGAGGCGGATCGCCACAATATTCGCGGCGAGCGGATTTCCGTGGACACAATTCCGCTGGTCGGCGAAAAGGCGCTGGCTGACGCCGTGCGGGCAGTGGTGCGGCTGCCCCGCGCGAAGGCGCTGGTGCTGGCCGGCTCGCTGATGGGCGGGGAAATCGAGGCCGCCGTGCGGGAGGTCCGCCAGAAGGGCCTGCTGGTGATTTCTCTGAACATGGCGGGCAGCGTTCCGGAGGCCGCGGATCTGGTTGTCAGCGACCCGGTGCAGGCCGGCGTCATGGCCGTGATGGCCATCGCCGATACGGCGGCGTTCAACGTGGCGCGGCTGAAAACACGAGTGTTTTGAGCCGGCCGGAATGCGCTTTTCGGCCCGCGCGTTTTTCCACGGATAAACCGGGCCCCAGCGGCTGCCAGCCGGTGAAGCCGCGAACCGGCCGTTCCCTCAGGATTCCGTCCTATTACCACCAGGGTCATATCCCCGCCGGAGTAAAACAATTCACCAGTCTTTGTTTAGGGTGCTCGCCCGGTGGGAAATAGCGGGTTGTTCGAGCATACTGGGGCCATGAGCGCCGCTCAGAGTGCCGCCGTTGGCCTGAATTTCGAGGAAGACCTGTACATTCCACCGGTGCCGCAGACGGTCGAGGAGACCGGACTGGCGCCGTCGCACATCGAACAGCTCATCATAAAGACGCTCTACTTCAATGGCGAGACTGTGGGGCGCGATTTGGCCAACGCGCTCGGGCTGAAATTCAGCCTCATCGACGGCATCATGGAATTCCTCAAGCGCACGCGGCTGGTGGAGGTGAAGCGGTCTTCCGGATTCGGCAATGTCTCGGCGGTGTTTGCGCTGTCGGAAGCCGGGCGGATCCGCGGGCGCGAGTATCTCGACATCAATCAATACGCGGGCCGCGCCCCCGTGCCGGTGGAGCAGTACGTCGAGGTGGTGCGGAAGCAGCGGGCCAAGGATGGATGGCTGACCAAGGAGACGCTGACCTTGGCGTTTCAGCACATGGTGGTCAGTCCCGAGACGATCACCAGAATCGGGCCCGCCGTGAATTCCGGAAAATCGTTTCTGCTTTACGGCCAGCCGGGCAACGGCAAGACCTATATGGCCGAGGCGCTGCAAAACGTGGAGCATTCCTGCATCTACGTGCCTTACGCTCTGGAAGTGCAAGGTCAGATCATCCAGATGTTCGACGCCTTGTATCACCGCCGCGTCGATGAAGTGGATGCGTCTCAGTCTTCGCTCGCCGTCGATCCCCTGTACGACGGGCGTTGGGCGCGCTGCCGCCGTCCTTTCATCGTCACCGGCGGTGAACTGACTCTGGAAATGCTCGATCTGAGCTACAATCCGTCGGCGAAAATCTACGATGCGCCCTTCCAGCTCAAGGCCAACAACGGCATTTACCTGATTGACGACTTCGGCCGCCAGAAGGTCAGTCCGGCCGAACTGCTGAACCGCTGGATTATCCCGATGGACCGCCGCGTGGACTATCTGACCTTCCACACAGGCGGCAAAGTTGCCGTGCCATTCGAGGCTTTTCTGATTTTCTCCACCAACCTGCATCCCGACACGTTGGGCGATGAAGCTTTCCTGCGGCGCATCCAGTACAAAATGTATCTGAAGAGTCCCACTCAGGAGGAGTTCATCGAGATTTTCAAGCGATACTGCGAGTCGGAAAACCTGTATTGTCCCTCAACCGTCCTGGATCGCTTCATCGAAAAGCACTACCGGCGCACCGGCAAGCGGTTTCGGCGCTGCCATCCGAGAGATATCATCACCCACGCCATCGATTTGATCCGGTTCGAGAAAGCGCCCTACGAGCTCACTGAGCAAATGCTGGACCGGGCCTTCGAAAGCTGCTTCCTCGAATCCAGCGAAATTGTAGATTAACTGAGCCTCTCCAACGCGGCTGCGAGACGCCTCCAGCGGCTGAGCGGATCAGGGGATTGATTTTACGTCCGCCCACGGCGCTGGGTGGTATTCTTGAGACCACTGCAATTTCACAGGAGGCGAAATGCTAGGAGAAATGCTCGGTGAATCGCGCGGCAAGAGGACCGGAAGACGAGTGCTGCCGATGGACGGACCCGGCGTGAAAGTGGAAGTTGCGTTTGAAGACAGCGGCAAGCTGCTGGGGATCGACATGAACAACATTGGAACATATTGGTCCGCGACGCGGCCCGACGGGACTCTCTACGGGGAAGGACAGGGCGTTATCGTGACCCGCGATGGGGATATGGGGACGTGGAAGGGCGCGGGCATCGGGCAGCTCAAGGGCGGAGCCGTCAGCTATCGGGGAGCCATTTTCTACTACAGCGCTTCTCCCAAACTCGCGCGGCTGAACAGCATCGCCGCCGTATTCGAGTTTGCGGTGGACCCGGAAGGAAACACCCATACCAAGCTTTGGGAATGGAAGTAAGCTGCGCCGGTTGCTTTCAGCGGGCTCCGCGGCGCGCGCTGCCCAAGGTCCCCCCAATGGGCTCAGGAGCCCGTCCCGCGCCGCTCCGAATCTTCTGGCATCTCGGACAAAAGTGAGTGCCGCGTTGGGAAACGAGAATGCGCCGGATCGCGGCGCCGCAAACCGGGCAGGGAAGGCCCGTGCGGCGGTAGACCTTGTGCAGATGCTGGAAAGCGCCGCGCCGGCCGTCGCTTCCTACGTAGTTGGAAATCGAAGAGCCACGGTGCGCAATGGCCTCGCGGAGCACGCGGACGATGGCGCGATAAAGTTTCGCCGCCCGGCCGGGACGGATCCGGTTGGCCAAAGCCCGAGGGTGAATGCGTGCGCGGAATAGCGCCTCATCGACATAGATATTACCCAGACCGCTCAAGAACGCCTGATTCAGCAACAACGGCTTGACCATTGCGCGCCGCGCGCGGAAGCGCCGCACGAATTCTTCCTCTCCGATTTCCAGGGGTTCACTGCCCAGGCGTTTAAATCGGGCGGGCAAACGCTCGGCGAACTCCAGCCGCCCAAACTGCCGGACGTCGTTGTAGAGCAGAGCGCCCTTATCGAGTTGAAAGAGCACGCGGGTGTAAGGCCCGGGCTCTGCCGCCAGCCGGAGCTGTCCTGTCATGCCCAGATGCGCCAGCAGATGTCCCCGGCGTCCGCCGCGCTCCAAATCCAGCAACACGAATTTTCCACGGCGCCGGACCTGGGCGATGGTGAAGCCTTCGGCCCGCTGGATGTCGCCAATGATCACTCGAGGCTGAAATACTTCGATCCGCTCAATCCGCCGGTTTGGAAGGCGGGAGGCCAGACCGCGCACGATCGTTTCCACTTCCGGCAGCTCGGGCATACTACGCGCGCCATTCGGGAGCAAGTCCGGCCACAAATTCGTCGAAGTTCCGCGGCGCGTGGCCCAGAATTGCTTGCTGCTGATCCAGATCCTCTTTCGTAGCAGCCAGCCCGTGCGCCTGAAAATACTCGTACATGATGCGGAGATCGCGCACCAGCCAGTCCGGCAGCATGCGGCGCATCTGCTCCGCCCACGAATCCAGGTTGTCGCCGGCATAGCGGACCTCCCGGCCGAGCCGCCGGCTGTAAATCCGGGCCGTACTTTCGCCGGTGAGAAGGTCGGGTCCTACCAAGGGGTATTTTTTGCCGTTGTGTCCGGCCTCTGTCAGCGCGCGGGCGGCTGCGTCGGCGATATCGCGGACGTCCACCCGGTTCAGCCCGACATTTCCGATCGGCTGCGGGTAGACGCCCCACCTGACGATGGCCTCGCGCATCAAAAGGTCATTCTGAAAGAAATTATTCGGCGCGAGTATCGTGTGCTCCAGACCTGATTCCCGCACCGACTTTTCAATGGGCAGCTTGCTCTTGAAGTGCGGGATGTGCGGGGCGCGCTCCAGATTGTGCACCGACATGTATACGAAGCGGCGAACACCCGCCGAGCGGGCCGCCGCCACCGCCGCCAATCCCGCTTGCGTCTCGGTAGGACTGAGAGGTGTGGCGAGGAAGACCGCATCTATTCCCCGGAAGGCCCCCGGCAGGCTGGCCGGCGCGTCGAGATCGCCCGTCACCGCTTCCGCGCCCCGGGGTACGGCTTTCGCTTTTTCAGCCGAGCGAGTCATGATCCGGACGCTCTCACCGCGGCCGACCAGGTTCCGCGCTGTCTGGCTGCCGACCGTCCCTGTGCCCCCAATGACCAGAATTTTCATGGAGCTTCCTCCTCCTCGTTGCTCGCGACCGCCGGCGAGAATGCGCGGCCCGGGGACCGCGCATTCTCACTCAGGACGCTCGCCGAGCTCGTAAGTTGTGATTTCTATCTCATGGCCGTCCGGGTCCCGGAAATAGATTGAGTGACAAATATCGTGGTCTTCAAAGTGGAATGCGATATTTCGCTTTTGAGATCAACCTGCGCCTCCTCAAAATTGGCGCGGTTTGTCCGGAAGGCAAGATGCCGGATCACCGTAGGGCGTTTGGCGCGCGGCAAATGGCCGGGCTCGGTGCTTGCCGCCGGAAACAGCGCGATGGCTGTGCTGCCGGCGCACATCACGGCAGGAAAGCTGCCCCATGCTTCCTGGTAACGCCGCTCCAAGCCGAGCACGTCCCGGTACCACGCGACAGACCTCTCGACGTCGGCAACCGTCAGCGCAATATGATCGATTTGCTCGACCTTAAACATTGGCGGGCTCTAGACCAGATCGGAAGGAGCGCAAGCGCATGAACCGCCGGCCCCGATTGTGGCCGCACAGAGCCGGTATTCGGCGCGCAGCCTCGGCTGATCAAGCGGCTGGATTCTGGACCTGCGCGACCATCACCCGCTTCTTGAACTGTTCGAGCATGCTCTCGTCCAGCCGCACCTCAGTGGGCCTCTTCACCAGCGTGGTCATCTGATCGATTTTGTCTTGCAGCTTCAGCAGCCCGTAAAAGAGATTCTCGGGGCGCGGCGGGCAACCGGTGATGTAGACGTCCACAGGAACGATCCGGTCCACCCCTTGCAGGACTGCATAGGTATTAAAAGGACCGCCAACGCTGGAGCAGGCGCCCATCGAAATACACCACTTCGGGTCGGGCATCTGGTCCCAGATGCGTTTCAGAACCGGCGCCATTTTCAGGGTCACAGTTCCGGCGACGATCATCAGATCCGACTGGCGCGGGCTGGGGCGGAACACTTCCGAGCCGAAGCGGGCGATGTCGAAGCGCGAGGTCGAAGAAGCGATCATCTCGATGGCGCAGCAGGCCAAGCCGAAGGTGAGGGGCCAAATCGCCGATTTTCGCGCCCAGTTGAAGACGTAATCCACCGAGGTGGTCAAAAAGTTCTTCTCGAACTGATTTTGGATGAAGGCCATACCGAATTCATTCTAATACAACCAGCGGAGTATGCGGAGCCGCAGGCGGCTGCGAGCCGGGCCGTAAAACCGGCTTGCGCGCCTCGATCAGCAAAGCGCCCGCGCGGCGGAAGGCGAGCTTGTCTTCCGGGGTCGGGTAGAATTCGCTGGGCGCAAAGCCAGGCTCGACGGGGCTCTCGTCGGTGATTTGCTCGTGGCGCACGGCTTCGAAACCGATGGCTGCGAAAAGCTCGGCCCATTCCGCGCCGGCCTTCAGGTGAACGGGAACGCGAAAGAGGCCCTGCCAGCGTTTATGCATGGGGTTTTCCCGAAAGTAGCTCAACAGCAGAACCAGGCGGCCGCCCGGGGAGAGGATGCGCCGGATTTCGGAAGCAGCCGCGGCCGGGTCGGGCCAATAAAAAGCGGAGTCCACGCTCAAGGCCAGCGAGAAAAAATCTTCTTGCCAGGGAATTTCATCGGCGGCGCCGGAGACAAACATGCAATTCTCGAGCGCCACGGAAAGGCGGCGGGCGAGCCGGATCATCTCGTCGGAGATGTCCATGCCCACCGCCAGCCCCTCTGATGCCATCTGAGCCAGACGCCGCGTCGCCCAGCCGGAGCCGCAGCCTATATCGAGCGAGCGCTCCGCCCGAGCCACCTGCATCCGGTCGAATACTTTTTCCATGATCGCCGGATGCCGGTATTCGAGACGCGGATTCGCCAGGGCGCGGCGGTCGAACTCGGCGCGCAGCAGCGCCTCTTCCGCTTCAGTCATTCCCGGCTATGGTCACCAATTGCGGGCGCGCCAGGCCGGCGGCGACCGCCTCGGCCTCCTCGGCGGTGAAGCCCTCCACGGTCGATGAAATATTCATCGAGCAGAAGCGCGGGCCGCACATCGAGCAGAAGTGAGCTTCTTTGAAGCCTTCCTGCGGCAAAGTCTCGTCGTGCAGCGCGCGGGCCGTTTCGGGATCGAGGGAAAGCTCGAACTGGCGATTCCAGTCGAAGTTGTAGCGGGCATGGGAGAGCGCATCGTCCCGGTCGCGGGCTCCAGGCCGATGCCGGGCGATGTCGGCCGCGTGGGCGGCGATCTTATAGGCGATCAAGCCGGCCTTCACATCCTCCTTGTTCGGGAGCCCGAGATGCTCCTTCGGCGTGACATAGCAGAGCATCGAAGCCCCGTGCCAGCCGATCATCGCCGCTCCAATGGCGGAGGTGATGTGATCGTATCCCGGGGCGAAGTCGGTGACGAGCGGACCGAGCGTGTAGAACGGAGCCTCGTAACACCACTCCCTTTCCTTTTCGACCTGCATCTGGATTTGATCCATAGGGATGTGTCCCGGCCCCTCGATCATCACCTGGACGTCGTACTCCCATGCCTTCTTGGTCAACTCTCCGAGCGTCTTAAGCTCTGCGAACTGGGCTTCATCGCTGGCGTCGGCGAGGCAGCCCGGCCGCAAGCCGTCCCCGAGCGAGAAGCTTACATCGTATTTCTGGAAAATCTTGCAGATCTCGTCGAAGTGCTCGTAGAGCATGTTCTGCTTGTGATTCTTGACCATCCATTCGGCCAGAATCGAGCCGCCCCGGCTGACGATGCCCGTAATGCGCTTCACGGCCAGCGGGACGTATTGGATCAGCACGCCGGCGTGTATGGTCATGTAATCCACGCCCTGTTCGGCTTGCTCTTCGATCACCTCCAACATGAGCTGCGGCGTCAGATCCTGCACGCGGCGGACGCGCGTGAGGGCCTCGTAGATGGGGACGGTCCCGATCGGCACCGGCGAATGAGCGATGATATGCTTTCGTATATTGGGGATGTCGCCGCCGGTGGAGAGATCCATCACCGTGTCGGCGCCGTATTTTATGGCGTAGCGCAGCTTCTCCAGTTCCCCGTCCACATCCGAGGTGACCGCCGAGTTGCCGATATTGGCGTTGACCTTGCAAGCTGAGGCGACGCCGATGCACATGGGCTCCAGATT
>DASREK010000085.1:0-2003 GCA_035652135.1 Bryobacterales bacterium
CGCTCGCGCAACGGCTCGGCTGCCGCGAGCTGAATCTGCTGACCAATGCGCTGGCGGAAAATGGAGCCAGCGGGCATCCTGCCGCGCCGCATCCGGCGACCATGTGGATCACGGCTTACACGACCCTGTCGCAAGTCGCAGAATTGGCCGAGCGGCACGACGTGGTCTACAACCTGGAGCCGCTGAATACCAAGCTCGATCATCCCGGCTATCCGCTGCCGCGCGTCGAAGACGTCGTGCGGCTGGTGGAGAAAGTCGGAAGCCCGCGGATCAAGCTGCTCTTCGACGTCTACCATGCTCAGGTGCAGGAGGGAAATGTCATTCAACTGATCCGCGATTTTCACTCCTACATTGGCTACGTGCATGTGGCCGATGTCCCGGGACGGCATGAACCGGGAACAGGCGAGATCAACTATCCTCACGTGGCGAAAGCGCTCATGCAAGCCGGCTACGATGGCATCATCGGGCTGGAGGCGTTTCCCGCCGGCGATGATGCAGAGGCGATGCGTCGTTTTCGCGAGATTTTTGCAGCACAGGAATAGAAGCGGTGTCCCCGAGATCAGCGGCGAACGAAACGGCGGGCCGCTCGTCCTTGGCGCCGCGGCGGCGGCAAACTTTCCGTTTTCCTTGGCGGGTTTTCGTTCTCCTCATGGCGGGAGCCGCAGTCCTCGGCGCCTGCCGTTCCTCTCACAAGAAAGTCATAGCGGTTATTCCAAAGGGCACGATCCACATCTTTTGGCAATCCATTCAAGCCGGGGCGCTGGCAGCGGGGCATGACTGGAATGTGGAGGTCGTCTGGAACGGTCCGGCGGAAGAAACTGATTACAGCCGGCAGATCCAAATCATGGATTCGATGATCACCAGGCGTGTGGATGCGATCGCCGTTTCCGCGTCCGACCGTATTGCCCTGAACGGCGCGCTCGACCGGGCCGCCGCGGCCGGAATCCCCGTTGCCGTCTTCGATTCCGGCGTCGATTCCACGAACTATGTGACCTTTCTAGCGACCAACAACTATCAGGCGGGCGAGATGGCTGCGCGTGAGCTCGGCCAGCTCCTCCACGGCAAGGGGAAAGTAGCCATGCTGATGCACCTGCCCGGCAGCGGCTCCACGATGGAAAGAGAAAAAGCCTTCGACGACGTCATGACCAAGGAATTTCCCGGCATACAGGTTGTGGCCAGGCAGTTCGGCATGTCCGATCGCGCCAAGGCCATGGCGGCGGCGGAAAATATCCTAACCGCGCATCCTGGCCTCGACGGATTGTTCGGTTCGAGTGAGGCCAATTCCGTTGGGGCGGCGCAAGCGTTCAAGGGCCGGGGTCTCGCCGGCAAGATCCGCCTGGTGGGCTTCGATTACAGCGACGGGCTGCTGGCGGATCTGAGATCCGGCACGATCGACGCCCTGGTGGTGCAGGATCCGTTCCGCATCGGTTATGAAGCAGTGAAGACGCTGGTGGATAAATTGAACGGGCGGACGCCGCCGAAGCGCGTGGACCTCAGCGCCCGTGTGATCACCAAGGCCGACCTCGAAAAACCCGAGGTCAAGGAACTGCTGTTCCGCGATTTAGGAAAATATCTCCATTAGGCGGCCGAAGACCTGCCTTGAACCCTCTCGCGTGAGGGGACTTATTTCTTCAAGCCCTCTTATAGCCGCGGCCCTGCGCGTAACGGAGTATTGAACCCTCTCGCGTGAGGGACTTATTTCTTCAGGGGGCGGTGGTACTAGAAACTAGCGGTACGTATGACTAATTTCCACTCGGCGGTTGGCGCTCTCCCACGGGCTTTTCGGAAGAAAATTTGTGGTCAAAATTCCAACCATCCCCGATAATAGTCCTGATGCCTCGAAGGGGAGGGCGGCAGTGGACAGGGATTCTCCGACGAGCAAGAAGCATCTTGCGAGAGCAGGGATTCCGGGGCCTCATTTGGAAAACTCTCGGTGAGACTGTCTTCCGCCGCATGCGCTACTTCGAGCGCGCCTTGGCGGAGCCGATTCCCCAAATTGTCCC
>DASREK010000086.1:0-13698 GCA_035652135.1 Bryobacterales bacterium
GGCAAGGATTCTTGTTCAGCCAGTCTTCGACCAAGCTAAAGACTCTGAGCGCATAGCGCCGGTCGCCGGTGAGCGAAAAGGCGCGCGCCAGCGTGAAGAAGAATTGGTGCCGGTTGATTTCCCAAACGAAACGCGTGTCTCCGAGCCGCCAGGGGATTCTCGCCGGATCGAGAGCGACCGGGACGCCGAAAATATCCCAGCCCTCCAGGCCAGAGCGAGCGAGGTCAATGAGCTTCGCCGCCTGCCGCGGCCGTGCCTGCCGCCAGGCCTCCAATATTCGCCTTCCGCGTTCGGGACCAAATAGAAAACATCGGTCGAGCCGCCCGCACAGGGCCAATCGGTCGGGCGGAGTCCATTTTGCAGGAACAAAAGAATGGCGACTGCCGCCATGCATCGCCAGCCTGTGAATCATTTCGCGCGGACTCATAGCGACCAGCCGCTGCGCGTAACGGAGAGGCTTCGCTACCGCCGGCTGACAATGCCATTTCAAAAGCGGTGTGGCAATTTCTGATCTGGTCTTACCGGGAACAAGGTCCATCGCCATTGAACGCCACGAGCGGCATCTCGACTGTATTACTCGCCACAGCCGCTCCCTCGGAGACGCTTACAGCGAGCTCCAGGTGGTAATCGCCGCAAGAATTCTGGGAGGACGGGCCGGCGATCCCTGCGCTCGCCAGATTCTGCGCGAGTTGCGGCGGAAGTTCGAAGTTGATTTGATACAAACCCGGAAATTGCGGAGAAGCGCCGGCATATAGCAACTGCGCGCTGGCCGCCAAATTGGCGGGAATTCCGCCGGAGGACAGGCCGCCAATTCTTACCTGCACATCGGCCGGCTGGCCCTCAGCCAAATGGCCGAGGCCTGTGAGCCAAAGGGTGTAAGCTCTGCCGGTCTGCGCCGGGTTATTCGAAGTGATCAGAACGCCCGCAACATCGGTCAGGGCGCCTCGAACCACCTGCTGGGCGCTTGCTCGCTGCGGCGTGAGGCCGCAGGGCGATGCGTCGTGATAGCTGGGATCAAAGTTGCAGTCAAAGCCCATCACGAAAATGCGGGGCGCAAACGGGTCGAACACTTGCCGCCTGGTTTCATCGCTGAGAGTGTTGTTGCGCCGAACTACCAGCGCGCCGTTAAAAACGGGTTGAGACTCATCGCGGCTGCCATAGGAGATCCGAAAGTTAATTTGGTTGGGACCGACGTACAGCAGTTCCATCGGGATGCAATCGTCCCAAACCGCGCTTAGCGGAACGCAGTACCGCACCTGGATATCGCCCAGCTTCGTGGGCAGCGGCAGTGAAGCGGCGTGATACTCCTGGCTGGAGAATCCTGTGCCGAAGATCGTAGCAAGACCTTCGAACGCCGCCCCAGGCTGGAAATCGGCTGAACTGACGACCGCTTTGATAACCGGCCGATCTTCGGTTAGTGCCAGCCCGGGCAGAAGCAAGATAGCCAGAAGCAGGCGTCCGTATCGTGGTCTGCCGGATTCGAAACGTTTCCGCACGCGCGTGGCTCCGGTAACTGGCTAGCCAGCCGGCTCGGGTCCCGAAGCGAACTGCTTCGGGGATCTCCTGTGACGAATGATCCCTTCACCCATGCGGGGCCCGAAAAAGGCCGTGGCAAAGGGCGGGTTGCGCTCTGATTTTCTCGGCCGATTTCCGGCTCGCGTCCTGCTCTTCAGATATCTGGCCTGCGCCGCGCCATAGAGAATCGCGCTGGCCAGCGTGACCGCCGCTGCTCCGTTCGCCCCATATCGCGGAATCAAGATTAGATTGAGCGCGATGTTCAAGGCCAAAAGCGTCACATTGATCAACAAATCCGCGCGCTGCGAATCATGCGCTAAAAGCACATTGGCGTGATACCGGTTCCACGCGTAAGGCACGGTGGTCCAGATCAGGATCATCAGCGTGGGCGCCGCAGTCCAGAAGGCGCGGCCATACAACAGGCGCGGCAAAGCGGGGGCAAGGCAGGTTACGGCTGCGGCGAGGGGAATGGTTACCAGCGCCAGGCCAAGCAGCGCGGGGTTCCTGCCCGTTGCGGCGGTTTGCGAATCGCGGGCAATGCGGGGATAAAGCGCCTGACACAGGCTCTGCGGCGGCAAAATCGCCATATCGAGAATCCGGTATGCTGCCGCATAGCATCCGACCTCGCTCAAGGGCCGCAAGCGCGAGAGCAGGAAGATATCGGCGCGCCAGTAGAGGGTGGCGCAAACCGAGCTCAGCGCGAAGACTGGCGTCTGCGCGGCAAGCTTGCGCGCCGATCCCACGTTTGCCGTCCATGTCACCAGGATTCCCCGCCTGCGAAGCAAAACAAATGACAGGCCGCATGCGGCCACCCGCCCGGCTACGGCGGCGGCCAGCACGGCATCGATTCCGCAGCCGGTGAGCACAGCCGCGATTCCCAATCCGGCCTTGAAGACGTTTTCGGCCAGCGCTGCCAAGGCGATCGGCAAGGTCTCTTCCCGGCTCAGGAACGCGGCCTCATAACAACTCAGGCAGATGGAAGGAGCAATGGCCAGGCTGAGGACGATCATCGCCCGCACGGTCTGAACGTCAAAGTCTGACAGGACCGCCAAAGCCGTCATGAGGGCGGTGAGGGCCAGAGAAAGCGCGCCGGTGAGCGCCATCGCGCTGGCAAGCAAAGCGCTGAGGCTGTGCGAGTGGCGCGCCCCCTCCCGCGTCAACAATGTGGGCAGTCCGAGAGATCCCAGCAGAATGAAAACGTTCAAGTACGCGTAGGCCAGCGCATAGCGTCCCATCCCTTCTGCGCCCAAGCGGCGGCAAATCACCATCAGGAGCAGCATGGATATCAGGGGTGAAATCCCCTTCAGGGCCGCGAGAACCAGCGCGTTTCCCGCTACACGCTTCGCTGCTGCCGCGGTAAGGGCGAGCGGCCCATGCGCCGGATACGCGGACTTCGGATGAATCGCAGCTTCGGGCCTTGTTTGGTCGGCCGGCGGCGCGCCTTTCGCCGGCCCCAGATGGCGATTCGCAAGCAATCTCATGGTCGTTGTGGGGAAAAGCGGGCCGCCGATATCATCAATCCGCTCAAGAACCAAAGCAGAGAGTTGGCGGCAGGCCCGAGAGATACGTCCCACAGCATCTCCCAAGAAAGCGCGATCAATCCAGCTCGCCAGCCCAAGGCCATAACGCGCGCTTCCGCTTCCTGCATTCGTTCCGGCGAAGCGAGGCGGAAAAAAGCCCCCAGAAGAAAAACCAGAGCGGCCAAACCGGGCAAACCTGTCTCCGCCGCGCGCAGCACGTAAACGTTATGGACCACATAGAGCCAGCCTTTGGCCAAGTCCGGCGTCAGGTAGTTTTCAAATACGTAGGGATAGGCTCCCGCCCCGACGCCAGCCAGCGGCTTGGCCCGAGCAACCTGCAAACCCATTCGAATCAGAGACCAGCGTTCTGCCAGAGCCGAAGCATGATCCTGCCGTACGCGGACCGAAATTCCAGGGCCGAGCGCTCCCGCCACAGCCACAAGGCAGACTGCGAGCAAGAGAGCATTCCGGCGCACCAGCATGGCGCGCCGGGCCGCCGCCCCCACCAGGTAAATGACGGCCAGCCCCAGGCCGATCCACGCCGCTCGGGTGAACGTAAGACACAATGTGCTCAATCCCATGACTGTGAGCAGCATCGCCGGGTGCAGGCGCGCAAGATCCCGCGCGGTCAGGAAACGGGCGACAGCAAGAAGCAGCAGCGGCAGCAGGAAACTCGCGAAGGCCGCCGGTTGTGTTCCCGCCCAGCCTCCGTATCTCCCCAGGGGTTGGCCCGTTTGCTCGATCCACTCGCCAGCCGGCGTGAATGTCGCGCCGACGAGACTCTGAGCAAAGTAGACCAAGCTTTGCAGCGCCAGCGAGATCATCAGGGCATGATTGATCAGACGGAGGTCCCGCAACTCCCGAACGCAATTAGCAGCCGCCAAGAAGATCGCGTAGTATGCGAATACAAGCACAACGTGGCAGACGCCGATGAAAGGGCGCGGAGAACCCGGCAGGGATGCGGCCGTGGTGAACGCGACGATTCCGGCGCAAAGGCCTGCCGTGCCGCCCCAGGTGAACCGCCGCCGCACTCCGCAGAGCAGGGCGCCGAGCGCCGCAAGCGTTCCAAGGGGCAGCGCCAGGGAATTCGGCCAGGATGCGCCGAGATCGGAGGCCGGCTCGGGCTTGGTCAGGTAAAGCACCAGGCCGATCTGCAAGCTGAACGCCGTCAGGAACAAGGCGGCGCGGCGCGGCTGGCCGGTCATCAGCGCTGCGGCGACGATGCCTGCACCCAGCAACACAGCCGTGACCCAGCGAACGGGCATTTCCGCGAGCCACACAATAGCTAGGCCCGCAGCGACTCCGCCTGATGCCGAAAGCCATAAGGACAGCCGGCCGAAGGTCTCAACTCGGGTCATGGCGCAGGTACTCAAAAATGGCTGCCGCCGCCGCTAAATTGCCCTGAGCGTTCCAATGGCCGTCCTGGGCAAAATAGAGCCCGGTCATTCCAGCTATGCGGTCCAGCAGATCGATGGTTTCCAGTTGCGCCCGCCGCGAAATCTCGCGCATCCGGCGGCTGGGAGCCGCCGCATCTATCGGCCTCCCGATTTCCGCTGCGGCCGCCCGAGCCAAGGCTGATTCGACCTGCATTCTTTCCGGGATTAGCAAGACAATCGCCCGCAGGGTGTGGCGCTTTGCGATCTCAGAGAGACGCAGAAAGAGCTGCTCGGTCTGGCGCCAGCCATCGCCCGCCCCTCCCGTGTAGATCGCGTAGCGGCGCGGATCCCGCGCCCCAATGCTATGAGCGGCATAATAGAGATGTGAGTGCCGGGCAAGGGCCAGTCGCAAGACAAAAGGAAGACAGCCGTTGCGAGCCCCGGCCGAGATCAGAGCCCCATCGCGGAGCTCGACCGGCAGGGTGGCCGATGCATTATCGGCGATATCATTTCCGATAAAAAACCCGAGTAAGACCACATCGGGTTTCAGCGACAGCCCTTCTTCTTCGAGATACGCCAATTCCTGCCACGTGGAGTAACCCGGCACGCCGGCATTGATCACTTCATAGCGCCTTCGAGGAGGGAAATGCACCCGGCCTTGATCGCGGCCCGCCTGCCCCGGTGCGGGCAATTCCGTATTGAGCAGCCTTTCGACAGTCCGCACCCACGTGCGTTGCTGATCCACGCTGTAGCCCATGGTAAAGGAATCGCCGACGGCGAGAATGCGGCATATCTGAGGGGTGGGCTGCTGATATTCTTGATCTTCGCGGAGCCCCTGGCCGTTGATACGTACTTGCGTGCGGAACTCCGGATATCGGAATGTGCCGGAGAAATGCGGGCGCAGTTTGTATTGCCGGCTTGCGGAGGGCACATAAAGACCCTCGGGATACCGCGCGAGAATCTGGGGACGGGCCAGACGCACGACTCCTTCGCCGGCCAGCAAACCTATTGCCACGCCGGCTCCTGCGCCCAACACGGCCTTGGCCAGCCTGCGGCTCTGACCAACGAGCTTCGGCCAGAAGACTCGCCAGAGAAATCGGGGAATGCCACACAGATACCGCCGGCGTTTGTGTGGCTGCTGGGTGAGCAACTGGAGCCACTCCAGGCCGAGCCTGCGGACCCAGACCGGCGCGCGTCGAAGTTCGCCCGCCAGATGATCAAACAGGCCGCCTACGCCGATGGCCGCCTTGCAGCCAAGTTCGTGCAATCGCCGGTCGATAAATTCTTCCTGCCGGGGGTTGCCCATCCCGACCAGCAGCAGGTCCGGCTTGAAGCGGCGAACCTGGTTGACGATGTCCCGCTCCGCGCCGGGCGAAAAATATCCATGGTGAAAGCCAACCACGGAGATGGCTGGATATTCCCGCTCGAGGCGAGCCGCGGCCCGTTGCGCGACGCCAGGCCTTCCGCCCAGCAGGAAGAGGCGCAGTTGGTTTTCCCGAGATCGCTCCTGAAAGAGTTGGGGAAGCAGGTCCGTACCCACGAGGTTGTCAGGAAACGGCGCCCCAGCCGCTCGCCCTGCCCATCTCACGCCCACGCCGTCGTTCAGCACCAGGTCCCCGCGATTCAAAATTGCCCGATACTCGGCATTTTCAAAAGCCAGATTCGCCGTGGCTGCGTGGACGAAATAAACGCTATGGGGCCCGCGCCCGGCGAGCATCTTCCGCAAGCAATCCAGCGCTTCGCGCTGTGTGCGCCGGCGAATGCGGATTCCCAAGATGTTGGCTTCCAATAGCCCTTCCATAGCGTCACAGTCAGCTAGCACCGGCCCCTGTCCACAGGGCCGGAAGCGTGCGCAGCAAGATCTTCAGATCCAGCAGCAGCGACCAGTTGTCGATGTAGTGCAAGTCCAGCCGCATCCAATCCTCGAACCCCAGCCGGTGCCGGCCTCCTGCTTGCCAAAGGCAGGTGATCCCCGGCCGTACCGAAAAGCGGCGCCGCTGCCAGCCGCCGCTCAGACGCTCGACATCCCGGACCGGCAGCGGCCGCGGACCTACCAGCGCCATTTCGCCCTTGAGCACGTTGAGGAGCTGGGGCAACTCATCGAGACTGGTGCGCCGGAGCCAGCGCCCTACCCGCGTGATACGCGGATCGTTGCGAATCTTGAATGCGGCGCCGAGTACTTCATTCAGGGGCTCAAGCTCGGCCTGCCGGGCCTCGGCATCAACGGTCATGGTCCGAAATTTCCACATGAGAAACCGCCGGCCGTTGTAGCCCACCCGCACCTGCCGAAAAAGGGCTGGCCCCGCTGAATCGAGCCGGATCAACACCGCAATGATCGGCCAGACAGGAAGAGTGGCCAGCAATCCGGCGGCGGCTAGAACTACGTCCGCAATTCGCTTCAGAAGGAAGCTCCAGGCCGAGCCTCGGACTGTGGAAAGCGTCAGGACGCCCAGCTCATCCAGCCGCTCGGATTCCACCTGCGCCAGAGGCGCCTCAAATAACCCCCCGGGCAGGCGGATGACGATCCCTTGCTCTTCGCAGAACGAAACGAGCCTGGATGCTTGGGAATAAAAACTCTTCAGTGGAAGCGCGAGGGCAACTTCATCGATCTGCTCCTCGCGCAGAATGCGAGGAAGATCGCCGATGCCGCCCAGCAGCGGCGCCGGACCAGGGCCGCCGCCGCTGTCGTCCAGAAACCCCACTACGCGATAGCCCAGTTCGGGCCGCCTTTGGATCGATTCAGCGAAACTTCGCCCCCGGCGTCCGGCGCCGATAATCAATATGCTTCGGAGATTGCGCCCTCGCCGGCGCACCGCGGCGAGACTGGTGTATAGAAAAACCCGCGAAAACGCAACCAACGTCAGGGCGGCCGCCCAGAACTCAAGCACAGATGCGCCATGAAAAGCGCTTTCACCGAACGCAGCCAGCAGGCCTCCGAGCAGCAGCGCCGCCAGTGTCACGGCCCGCAGAATGGCTTTGTAGAATTTTTTCCGGCTCCCGAGCCGCTGGGACTGATACAGTCCACAGCATTCGAAGATGCGGCGGCACAGAACCAGAAAAACGAACGCCAGCAGGACGCTGCGCAGGCTGATGCGCAGCGAAAGGACGCCGGCCAGGCCGGTTGGGCGCGCTGGCGCCGCCGGAAGAAGCACGGCGAATCCCAAGCACGCGGACAGCGCCGCCAGGTCAAAGATCTTCAACCCTTCTGCCAACAAGCTCCGGCGAAAGTGGTGCATAGGTTCTGTGCCAAACGCCGCCGCGGTCCAGCGTTGCCGGCCGGCGCGTCCTTTGTCATCCGAGCCGCCGGTAGAGCGGCTCGGGAACGAAGAACTTGCGCTTGTTGAGGACGGCGCCAGCCACGCTCGAATTCGCCCGCCGCAGTCTTGTCGCGGCATTTTGAATCACTTCTCGGCTCGCAAGGTCCGCTTCCACTACCAGCACCGCGGCATCAAAGAAAGGCCCGAGGATCAGCGCATCGGAGGTGTTCACCGGCGGCAGATCACCGACAATCGCCGGGAACCGCTGCCGCAAGCGAAAGAAAACGCCGCGAAAATTCGTCCAATCGGGCAAGCCGGCCAGACCGTTCCCCGCCGAGCCTGCGGGCAACAGCCAAAGGCGATCAAAGGCCGTCTGGTGCAGGCAGGCCTCCAAGGGGAACTGCTCGTCGTGAAGGATTTCACGTAGTCCCGGGCTCCCGCTGAGACCAAAGCGCCCGGCTTGTGAAGGCCTGTAAAGGTTGGCCTCCAACAGCAATGTTGGGTTTCCGGTGGCCCGGGCAGCCTGAACCGCCAAATGAAAGGCCACGTAACTGGTCCCTTCGCCGGACGTAGCCGAAGCCATCGCGATTGAACGGGGCAATCGGGCGGCCGGCGGTAAGAAGAGGCGGTAGACAAGCTGCTGCCATTGATCGCGGTGCTGCGTCCCCTGCCGGCTCCACGGAGATGGCGAAGAAGGGGGGGTGGAAACCGCCGGCGCGGAAGACCGCCGCGCCCCTGGTTCCCGCGGAGTCGAGAATAATTCACCCTCGAGTTTCGCTTTCCGGAGAATCTCCAGATACCGGCTCATATTTGACCCTCTGCGTCATTCCTTGGGATAGGCAGGCAGCAGCAGAACTTCGCGCGCTTTCAGGTTGTCAGGGTCTGTGAGCTGCGGATTGGCGCGGCGGATCCATTGCCAGATCTCCTCGTTCCATTGGCCGTATTCGCGCAGCGCAATCCTTCGGAGCGTTTCCCCTGGCGCCACTGAAACGCGGGCTGCGGGAAATGTTTCCGGCGTCCGCTCGGCGATCGGTAATTCCGTGGCGGGTTGCTCTTCGGTCGGGGACTCGGGCGGCCGGTCTGACCCTTCGGCGGATCGGGATGCGGCCGGCGCCGTTTCGGGCAGGGCCGCCGGCGAGGCGGCAGCCGGGGCAACCAAGATCTCTCCGGGCTGGGGGGTGCGAAAGTGGAGCGCCTGCTTGACCGCCGGCAGAGTCGACTCAAATCCCATTGTCCCGGCCAGCAGCGCTAAACTTGCGAAACCCGCAGCCCAGCCCAGGCCCGCCGCCAGACTTTTTCGGGGAGCCGTCGCCGGAAACCTCACTGCCGCTGCTGTTGCCGCCGAATGTATCTCCTCCCTCCCCACCCGCTTCTTACCTTTCAGAAATGCAGCCGAGAGAGCCTCGAAGCACAAGGTATTGATCTTCCGAGGAACCCCGCCGGAAGCCTCGGCGGCCAGTTCTAGAGCGCGCCGGGAAAAGATCCTTCGTTTCACGCCGGCAACGCGCAATCGGTGCGAGATGTAGCGCGCCACATCCTCGGAATTGAGGCGGCCGATACCCGCGTGGAGGCAGATGCGCTGTCGCAGTTGTTCGCACTCTGGGGATTCCAGCCGCTCGGAAAGCGCCGGCTGGCCGGCCAACACAATTTCCATCAATTTTTCCTGCGGCGTTTCGAAATTCGAGAGCAACCGGATATCTTCGAGAACCGGCGCCGGAATTGCTTGCGCCTCGTCGAAGACCAGCAGCAGCCGCCTGCCTTGCCGATGGCATTCCAACGCGAGAGCTTGGAGCATCTGGCGCTTTTCGGAGAAGTCCCCTGTACAGGCGAGACCCAAATCCTCCAGCACGGCTGCTATCATCTGATCCCTGTTCTCAGGCGGGCTGAACAGGAAGGCCATCTGTGCGCGGTCCCGCCAGCGGTCCATCAAGTAGTGGAGCAATGTCGTCTTGCCCATGCCCGGCTCGGCTGTCAAAACCAGCAAGCCCCGGCGCTCGCTTAGTCCGTAGTGCAAAGCCGCCAGCGCCTCCGCATGCTGGGCGGTGAAGTAGAGAAACTTCGGATCAGGAGTGCTGCCAAACGGCTGTTCCCGCAGGCCAAAGTGTTCCACAAACATTCTGCCCGCTCACCTCCTTTTCGACTCCGGTATACAGGCCAGAACGGAGAGCGAAGTCTGCGCTTCCAGTTGCGCCGGCGTGTGGATGGAATGATCCGCCAATTCGGCTGCAAAGCCGCCCGCCGCCGCGACTGCCGCCGCCAAAAGCACGCTGGCTGCAAAATAAAACCACACGCCCCGGGACGCGACGCGAAACGGCGGGCGGGCCGGTTCGGCTACGGAAACGTTCAATACGCCTTTTTGGTCGAGAGCCTCCGCTTCTTCCGCCTCGGTGTATTTCTTGCGATACAGCATGTAGCCTTCCTCGGCGATCTTGACATTGCGGCTCAACTCCGCTTTTTCGGAAGCGTTTTCGGCTGCGATGAGGCGCGAAGCGGCCAATTCCTCGCGGGCCTTGTGCTCTTGTTCGGAAATGCTGGCGAGCCGCGATTGCAGCCCTGCCAGCGCCGCCTTCGCCCGCACCAATTCGCCTTCAACGGTCTGGCGTAACGGATTCGGGAGGTTCTCTTCGAAACTCCTGCGGTGCGACTGCGCTTCCTGGATCTGCTGCCGGAGTTCGCCGATCCGCGTCTCGAGCCGGTCGATTTCGCGATAGAACTTCGCTTCGGAACGCCGGTTCTGCGCCTCCAGGAGTTCTAATTGGAGGCGTTCCAGATACGGGTTCTCTCCAATCTGACGCGCCGAGCGAATCGTCACAGGAATCACAGCCAGTTCGCGAGTCAATTCGGCGACCCGGCTCCTGGCTTCTCGAATGGCGCTTTCGGAGTCCGATTTCTGCTTTTCGAGATCGGACAGCTTTTGTCGCGCCCGCTGCGCCACGTCGACGGCCACAAGCTCCGGCTGTCCCTTCTCAAATTCCGCCAGGTCCGCTTCCGCCTGCCGCAACTGCTGCTCGAAATCATCCGCCTGCGACCGGTAATATTCCACCGCGGCGGGACGGCGATTTACTGCCACATACTTTTCCGCATAAATCCGCGGCAACGCCTCGAGCACCCGAGCCACCTCGGCCGGGTCGGGCGAACTGTAACGGACAGCGATCAGATTGGTGAAGTTGCGCCCCGCAGTTACGGGTTCGACCGTAAGACCCTGATCCAGCCGCTCGGGAGAAGCCACACGCGCCTCACGCGCCAGCCGGTCCAAAACGTCGGAGCTTCTGAGAATTTCGATTTCCGATTGAATCTCTTGGGGCGCAACCGTTGTATTCAGCGTGGGAACGGCCCGGTCAAATGGAGTGACCACGGCGTCAAAGCGGTCCTTTCTGAGAATAAATCGAAGCTCCGACGCGTAGCGCGGCGGAAACAAACGCGGCCGCAAGTAAATCGCCCCAACAGCAGCCCCGGCCAACACAGATCCAAACAACACGCCCATAATCGCTTTACGGCGGAAAAATGCGGCCGCTAAATCTCGCGGCCCCGTGACCGCCTCGCCCCGGCGTAGCTCCCCGGTGAAAGGGACCAGATCTACGCTGCTGTTTTCACGTCGCAAATGCGCACACCGCTCCAGCTCATAGCCAAGTTCCAGCGGCGGAACCGCCCTTTACTCCAGGTCAAACCGCGTGGGTGTTGCGATGCGCCGATCGCAATGGATCTTGGATTCCTGACAGAATGCTGAGCTCCCGAAGATTATATGCAGTCCCATATCGGATGCAAGTTGGTTTTTTCCCAACGCATTTTCGTAAAAATGGGGGACAATACCAACCAAAATACTGTTTTTATGTTGCCGAAGCCGAAACGGGGCGGCCTCCCGATGACGGCGCTGTGGCCTGGGCTGCCCGGGCAGACCTTCGCGGCAAAATTGGGAACCGCGAGCCGGCCCAATAGCGCTGAGCGAAACGCGCGGCCGCTGCGCGATCCTCTGCGCCGATCTTGGCCAGCAGCCGCCTTACGTGCCACCGCACCGTCTCATTGCTGATGAACAGGGAGTTTGCAATTTCCCGGTTGGAGCGGCCCTGGGCGATCAGCTCGAGGATTTGCTCCTCCCGGCCGGTCAATTGCGAGCTTGCGCCGCCGCCGTCCAGCAAATGCCGCAATAAATCGGCCACCTGCGACCGGGGAGCCCAAAATTGTCCGGCCGCCACTGCGTAAACCGCCCTTGTTATAGTGGCCAGGGTCTCGCTTCGATCGAGATATCCGAGACAGCCGAGCTGGAGCCAGGACATCGCTTCTTCGGGGGCGCCGCCCGATCCTATGACCAGCACCGATATCGCGCGCCCGTAATCGATCAGTTCCCGAAAACGCCGGGGATCGATGCTGTCGAGAAACGAGTCGCCGATAATGAGCACGCAGGGATGGAATCCGGCGCACTGGTTCAGAACCTCCTGCGGAGAGCCAGTTGCGACTCTGGCCAAGACGTCGGGCTGTTCCCGCAGGCATTGTGTGATCGCTTCGCCGGTCAGTTCCAGAGAGGACGCGGCAAAAACATGAATAGGCATCGGCCAGCTCCTTACGTTGGCGTCAAAAAACGTTACTAAGCCTACTCCATAAAGCCGGTTGTTGGGAAGTCTGTTCTGTTTGTTTTTTAAAAAAAGAATTATTCAAAAAATATGGAATTATTTTTTGGGAAACGTGATAAATTACCGCATGCAAGCCTGGTTTGCCTGCTCCGCGGCCAGGTTCCCGAGCTGACGGCAGGGAGCTCGGCCTACATTCCTCCAAAAAACAAGATGCGCTGGCAGAAAATCATCGCCGGTTGGCAATTGGGAGCTGCGCTGGCGTGCGCTGCGGAGCTGAGTCCGGTAGCCCTCCGCGTAGCCGGCCAGCTCACCAATCGGGCCAACGGCTTCAATCTTGTCGAGGGCCGAGAGCTGGCCGGGCCGCAAGGCCTGGCAATCGATGCTTCAGCGACGCCCCCGCACATCTACGTGGCTGACACGCTGAACAACCGCGTCCTGGGGTGGCGGGACGCCGGCAACTTCCCCACGGGCGCCGTGGCGGACCTGGTCATCGGCCAGCCGGATTTGTTGGGCACGGGGCCAAACTCGCCCGATGTGTCGGTAGGATTCTGGTCTCCCGCCGGCGTGGCCGTTGACGCCGCCGGCAATCTGTTTGTCGCTGATACCAACAACCACCGCGTCCTCCGGTATCCACGGCCTTTCGACCAAAAAAATCAAGCGCCGGACCTTGTGGTGGGTCAAATGAATTTCAGTTCGCACAGCCGCAATATGGGTTTGGCCGATCCGAACAGCGCTTCTCTGGCGTATCCGGTAGCGGTGGCCCTCAACGCGCAGGGCGACCTCGCCGTTTCTGATTCCGTAAACCACCGTGTCCTCATTTTTCGCGCTGGATCTCTGGCGGCAAACGGGCCTGCCGCTGACGTTGTTTTGGGTCAGGCGAATTTCTCGACCTCGGCCGGAGGCGCCGGGCCAGCCGGCATCTCGCAGCCGGGAGGCGTCGCTTTTGACGGAACGGGCCGGTTATACGTGGCCGATGTTACCGGGAATCGGGTGCTGGTGTTCAGCGCCGGCGCGGCCACCGGAGCCAGCGCCGTTCGCATAATCGGCGGCAACCCGGATGGCGCCTTGCGCGGCCCGCACACGCTGTACCGGCCGTTCGGCGTCGCTGCGGCCGGCGATATGCTTCTGGTGGCCGACACGGGCAATCACCGTGTCCTGGGCTTCCACGGATTGAGCGCCGCCGCGGGAGCCGTCGCAGCGGCCGATTTTGTTTTCGGCCAACCCGATTTCACAAGCGCACTGCCGAATGCGGTGAGCGAGGCCCGGCCGCTCGCTTCGGCGCGGGCGCTCTGTTCTCCGGCGCAAGCGGCGCTCGGGCCGGACCGCACGATGTTCGTGGCCGACGCGGGCAACAACCGCGTACTCGCCGTGCCGCCGGCCGGGGCGGCCTACGTCCGGGCGGCGCGTGTGCTGGGGCAAGCGGGCTTCACGCAAAATGCTCCCAACCGGGTGGATGGCCGCG
>DASREK010000087.1:0-12192 GCA_035652135.1 Bryobacterales bacterium
GTCCGGTTGAATCCGAGCTCCAGCATCACTGCGTAGACTACGGCCACCGACGTGGTCGAAAGCGCGATGCCGGTGAGCAAGCTCGCTCTTCCGGACCATCCTAGGAAGAAGTAAGAAACGGCGCTGCACCCGAGGAACGGACCCAAGAAGCCAACCAGTCCAACGGTTCCGGCTTCTTTCCACCGCGCGCGAAAAGTGGACGGATCCAGTTCGGCGCCGGCCAGAAACGTCAAGACAATGGCGCCGGTTCCTGCCAGAAACGTGATCCACGCTGATTTCACGCCCAGCGCCTCTGCTCCCGCCAGAGCGCCTATCAACAACTGGGCGACAGTTCCAACGACGATTTCGGAAAGCGCGGTGGAGACCCGAAACCATATCGCCAGCAAGGTGGCTACCAGAGCCAACCCGAGCCACAGGGCAGCCACAAACCAGACCTGCTCCATGTCCGATCTCCATTCCTATTGATTTTTCCAGGGAACCGCTGTCGAAGCGTCTTTCAGGAGGGCGACCCCCACAGCGATTCCACTGTAGGAGTCATTGGCCGGGACGCGCCGGCGATTGCGCGGACTCCACCGCTATCTTTAAGCATACAGAAAACGCCTTCAGGATTCAACAGCGTGAGCGGACGCGCAAAAGCACCCTCAGTGCAAAGTCGAGAATCCGGTCTTTCGCGGGCAGAGCCATCCGGCGGGCGATTTCCTGTTCAATCTCCAACCGGGCATCCGCGAAGAGGCGTTGGAGGCAGGATTCGAGGTCCTCGCGAAATGTCCAATCCGCCGCAGGCAGCACCTCCAGCAGGCGCCGCGCCATCTGGCGCCGCTGCTCTCCGGCAGCCCCCGGCTCCAGAATCGTTGCCGCGCGGATCACAATCTCCGGGTCGGCGTCGTTTAGCAGAGGGAACAGCGCCTTCCGGTCCTCATCCCCCATCCCCATCTCTCCGAGGATGTTCAATGCGCTTCTGCGCCGGCGTACGCTGGAGGGCGATTCCTCCCCCATGCTGGGCCGCGGTATCAACGCTGAGGCAATCAACGAGGGCCGGGCGGCTGCGCCCATATTTCGAAGAGCCGCCTCGGCGGCTTCGCGGCATAGGTCGTCCTCGAGAGCCCGTTGCAGGTAGGGAATCGATTCCATACGGCCGAATCTGCCCAGACCATCTACGACGCCCGCCAGCAGCTTCCTCTCGGAAACCATGCTCAATGCCAGGAAGGCTTCGACGTCTTGCCACTCCGCCAGGGCCCGCGCCGCCGCGTTCTCGACGGCCTCTTCGCCCAGGCGAACCACGGGATCGGAAACTTTGTCCTCCCGAAGCAGATACTCTATGAGCACGTCTTTCGCACCCAGGGCGGCAAGCGCCTCGACAGCCCATCGCCGCGGCTGATAGACGCTCACCGGAGCGCTCTGCAAAAGAAACTCCCGAAGCGGGCCCACCGCCTTCCACCCGAGCGAGATGAGACGGATGACGGCTTGTTCCCCATCGCGAAGCGAATGGAGTTCTTCGATAAGCTGCTGGATTTCCGCGTCAGGCATGATTTCTGAGAACCAGCGCGGCTCCGAGCAGCATCAGGAGCGCCGCGGCCCCGAAGGCGGCCGCTGGGGATACCGCCGTCCATAATGTGCCTACCAGGGCGCTGGCGGCGAGATCGCCCACTCCATTCACGGTGCCCATAACCCCGTACCCTACGCCTCGCAGCCCGCTCGGAACAAGATCCGCCGGAATCGCTCCCTCCAAAGCGTCCTCCATGGCGATGTAAAAGCCTGCCGCTGCAAAGACAGCGGCGAGAGCCCCGGAACGCGACGCATGGAAAACGAACAGCGCGGATGTAGCCATTGCTGTACAGGCGCCCAGCAGATATCCAGCGGCCAGAAGCTTCGTTTTCGAAATCCGGTCCGCGAGAAAGCCGATCGGAAAGGAGGCTCCGGCATAGAAAAGGTTCCGAATGACATAGAGGCCCGCTGCCCACTGTGCGGCGGCCACGGGACCTCGTTCCGGAGCCAGCAATTGTGTCGCTGCCAGGATCAGAAGCGTGTGCGAAAAATCGCCGAGGCCAAACACGCCCACCCCTGTCAGAAACCGCCTGTAGGGGTATGGCAGGTTGCTCAAGGCGCCCCAAAACCGAAGCCCCTTCTGCCCTCGACTCTTGTTTTCTCGGACCAGCCCGGCAAAGGCGGCGACAGAGGCGAGACCCGGAACGAGGGAAAAAAGGAAGATGATTCGGAACGGGCCGGACGCTGAGGAGGCAGGCAGCAGGGATAAACAGCCCACCCCGATCAGCGGACCGATAACAGCGCCCAGAGTGTCGCCGGCTCGGTGCAGGCCGAAGGCCTTGCCGCGCGCATCCGGAGAGACGGAATCGGAAAGCATCGCGTCCCGCAGCGGAGCGCGGATTCCGCGCCCTATCCAGGCGATCAGTCTGCCGAGGAGAATCAGCGGCCACGACACTGCGGCGGCGAACAGCGCCAGGGCCGTACCAGTCAAGAAGTAGCCGGCAGTGACCATTGCTTTCCGGCTCCCAATCCGGTCCGAGTACCAACCTGCTCCCAGCTTCACAAAGCTCGCGGCCGCGTCCGAGCCGCCCTCAATCCATCCGAGCACCCCGGCCGGCACGCCGATGACGCCCAGAAAACCTGGCAGTACGGCGGTCACCATTTCGTGTCCAGCGTCGGAGAAGAAGCTGGTCACGCTCATGCCTGCCACATTCCGGTTCAGCCACGCCGGCCGGCGTTGCCGGGCAGCTCTCAGATTTTGGGGTTCGCCTGAAAGGATCTTGGCGCCGGATGGATGGAGTTCACTGCCCACCTTGTTCCTCCTTGTAGGAGTCATCTGCCCCGGGAGGGGCGTTTTAAAGGGTGAACTCCAACACCTGTATTTCGATTATGCCGCCCGCGCGGCCGTTCGTCAATCACGAGCCCAGACCGTTGACACTCCGGCGCTGCACAACGGAAAATAAACGTAGGTGTTGGAGTTCACCGATTAACCGCCCTGTAAAAGGGAAGATAACTCCTACCCAGCTAGCTTGCTCCTGGATACGAGACGGTGAACTCCCTCAACGCAGCCCAGAAGCGGCACCTCCTCTCCGAGCTGAAGCACGCCGATACTCTGCTCTCCGACATCGAAGCTGTGCTGGCGGCTTCCGCTTCGAAGGCGGCGTTTCCAAAGTACAAGCAGGATCTCTCGCCCCGGCAGATCAAAGTAATCCAGGACTATATCGCCCGCCTCCGCACCCAAATGCTCCGTGCGGCAGAAGGGTTTGACCTCGACCGCTCCGAGCCTGCTTTCGGATCGCTGCACTCGATTCGAACGATTCTGACATTCATCGATATCGCTTTCGAGGAATTGCGGCCGAAATATATGCGCGGGTATGGGGCCGTGCCGGAGTCGGCCGCGCCCGAACTCAACGGGCTGGCCGACGAGCTCCAGGGGATCGCCTCGAGGCTGGACGCGTATCTGGCCGCTGGTCTCGGCCAGGACATCCCCGCGCGTTTGGAGCGGCTGGCTCAGGCCGGGACGGATACTAGCCTGCTCTCGCGTCTGGAGCAGGTGATCTCCGATCACGGGCTTGTGGAGTTTCGTCCAGCCCTCTCGATCATTTTGGAGCGGCTCGAGAACAACGCCTTGGAGATCGCCCTGTTCGGCCGGGTCAGCTCCGGCAAGTCTTCTCTGTTGAACCGAATTCTCGGCGTGGACGTGCTGCCGGTGGGCGTCAACCCGATTACCGCCGTGCCGACCCGGATCGTGTACGGGCCGGCGGCGGTTTTGACAGTCTGGTTTGCCGACCGGCGGCCGGAACGATGCGACATCTCGCGGCTGGCCGAGTTCGCCGCCGAGCAGCATAACCCGGCAAACGCTCGCCATGTGACGAAGATCGTCGTCGAGCTCCCGGCGTCCGGTTTATGTGAGGGCGTGACCTTCGTGGATACGCCGGGCCTGGGATCCCTGGCCGCCGCCGGAGCGTTGGAGACGCGCGCCTACTTGCCGCGATGCGACCTCGGTGTGGTGCTGGTGGACGCCGGCTCGACGCTCACCCAGGAAGATATTGGTACGATCCATGCCCTCTATGAGGCAGGTATTCCTGCGTCCGTGTTGCTGAGCAAGGCGGATCTGCTAGGCCCCGGCGATCTATCGCAGGCCGAACAGTATATCGCCGCTCACATCGCATCCGAGCTCGGGTTCAATCTCCGTATTCATCCGGTCAGCGTTATAGGAGAGCACGCCGCTCTTCTAGACCGTTGGGTGGAACAAGAGATCCGGCCGCTTTACAGCCGCCGTCGGGAACTGGCGGCGGAATCAGTCCGGCGGAAGCTGGGGGCTTTACGGGAAGCGGTCGAAGCCGCTCTGCGAGCGAGATTGCAGCGGGCTGGCCGTTCTTCCGCGGCCGGGGCCGAGGTTGCGAAGAAGATCGAGTCCCGCCTGCGGCGAGCCGCCGGCAAACTGCAACAGACGCGCAAGATATGCGAAAAGCTGGCCGGCGAAGCGGCCAGCCTCGCCAACAGTGTCGTCGCAAGAGCCGCTGTTCATGCGCTCCGCACTGCCGGCATCGACGCGCCGGCGGCCGTCGGTGCGGCGCTGGACGAAGTGACTGGCGAGATAACCAAGGAAATCCGGCAGGCGTTGGAAACCCTGGCTAAAGAGCTCGCGGGAGCTTTGGAATCCACCGCGGCCGATCTGGGGTCCCCGGGCTGGGCCGAGGAGGGCTTGGACACGATCATTCGTGAAATGCCGCGGCCGGATCTGGGCCAAATCCACCTTGACCTTCGTGTTTCGGTCTTATCGAAATTCGCCAAAAACTGGGAGATCCGCCGGATGCAATCGAGAATACGCAATCAGATCGGCTCTACGATCGACGCTGCGCTCGACGCGTACAGCCGCTTACTCGAAAGCTGGTCCCGTAAAACCATAGCCGAGATGCAGCGGCGCTTCGACGCGCAGGCGGATTCCTATCGTGCCGAGGCCGGCCGCATCGCCGGCGCGGAGGAGGCTTCTGCCCAAGATCCCGAGGCGATCCGCCGGAGCCTCGAATCGATACAGGCCCCGGTCGCCGCCGGCCACCGGGAGTAGCAAAATGTACGCCACAGCTCGAACGCCTACCAACACGCGCTGGTACCGTTTTGTGTACGAGTTTCAATCAGCGGCGGAAGCGCCGGTGGAACTCGTGGAGGTGCTCCAACGGAGATCCGGCTGGTCGCACGCGGTGTTCTTCCCCAGAATGGAGGCGCACTCCGGCCAGCCCGTTTCGCCGCCCTCGGTTTGCGTCCTGCATGAGGATCGCTTGTGCCTCTACCGCATCGGAGATAACTGGGACGTCGCCTGCCAAGATATTCCGCTGCCGTCGATTGACCGGATCGTGCTCCAGCTCTATTTACTCGCCTGCTCGATCGAGATTTTCTGGCCGGGAGGCAGTGCGCGCCTCCGCTTTCCTGCGTATGGGGCGGAGCCGGTCGTTGCGCTCTCGAGGCGGCTGACCGGCCCGGATTGGGAGAAGACAGTGATGCGGGAACCGGTTCTGGGGTACGGAGTCGAGATCAGCTGGCGGCGGCCCGGATCGTTGCCGAAGAGCTGAAGTCGGCCTGAAAGGGCCGCTTGCCCGCTTGACCTGCGACTTTGTGCGGGCTGCCCGGGCGGCAATCAGCTACACCCGCTCGTGCTTCCGCAGTTGGCGCACTTATAGCAGCTTCCGTTGCGCGTCATGATCGAGCCGCATTCGGAACACGTTGGGGCGTCCTCGACAGTAGGCGCCGGGCGGAAGGGGAGTTTCTGCTGCGGCTCCGGCTCAGTCGGGAATAGTTCCGAAGCGCTCGCTACTTCCTCCGCTTCGACAGCCTGGTTGCCGTACTGGGGGCCGAGAAACTTCAGCCCGAGCCAGCGGAAGATATAATCCATCACCGACTTCGCGTAACGGATCTCAGGATTGTTCGTATAGCCGCTCGGCTCGAAACGTACGTGGACAAACTTGTCGCACAGCACCTTGATTGGCACGCCATATTGCAACGCCATCGAGACGGCCGTCGCGAAGCTGTCCATCAGGCCCGAGATGGTGGAGCCTTCCTTGGCCATGCGGATGAAGATCTCGCCCGGGGCGCCGTCTTCATACATGCCGACCGTGATGTAGCCTTCGTGGCCGGCGATGGAGAATTTGTGGGTGATGGATTTGCGCTCGTCAGGCAGTTTCGTCCTGGTGGGCCGGTAGACGATTTTCTCGGTCACGACCGTCTGAACCGCGGGCGCCGCGGCAGCCCCCTTCCCGACTTCCTTCTTATCATGTTTTGAGGCGCTCAGTGGCTGGACCCGCTTCGAGTTGTCGCGGTAGATGGCCACTGCCTTCAACCCCAGCTTCCAGCTCTGGATGTAGGCGTCCATAATGTCTTCCACCGTGCACTCCTCGGGGACATTGATGGTCTTGGAAATGGCGCCTGAAATAAAGGGCTGCACCGCCGCCATCATCTTGATGTGCCCCATGTGGTGAATGGAGCGCACGCCGTTCTGCGGCCGGAAGCTGCAATCGAAAACCGGCAAGTGCTCGGATTTCAGATGCGGCGCTCCCTCGATCGTGCCCGTGGCGTCGATGTACGAAACGATGTCGCTGACCTGTTCCGGCGAATAGCCCAGCTTCAGGAGCGCAGAGGGCACCGTGTTGTTGACGATCTTGATCACGCCGCCGCCGACGAGCTTCTTGTATTTCACCAGCGCCAAATCGGGCTCGATGCCGGTGGTGTCGCAATCCATCATGAAGCCGATGGTGCCGGTCGGAGCGATTACAGTAACCTGCGCGTTGCGGTAGCCGGCCCGGCGCCCCAGCTCGAGAGCCTCGTCCCAGCAAGCCTGCGCCGCCGTAGCCAGCGGTTCGCTGATATTCCTCCGGTCGATGCGGCTTACCGCGTCCCGGTGCATGCGGATCACGTCGAGAAACGGCTCGCGGTTGGCCTCATAGCCCGGAAACGGCCCTATGCCGCCGGCGTAAGCCTCGGCGATCCGCGCGCTGGTTAAATACGCCTGGCCGCACATCACGGCGGTGATCGCCGCCGCCGTGTCCCGCCCCTGATCGCTGTCGTAAGCGAGACCCATGGACATCAACAGAGCGCCCAAGTTGGCATAACCAAGACCTAGAGGCCGGAAGGTGTGGGAATTTTCCGCGATTTTGGCGGTCGGATAGCTCGCGTTATCCACGATGATCTCCTGCGCCAGAATCATCGTGTCCACGGCGCGGCGGAACGCCTCGACGTCGAACTGGCCCGCGGCGGTCATGAACTTCATTAGGTTCAGTGAGGAAAGATTGCAGGCCGAGTCGTCGAGAAACATGTACTCCGAGCAGGGATTCGACGCATTGATCCGTCCGCTGTTCTTGCAGGGGTTCCACCGGTTGATCGTGGTGTCGAACTGCATGCCGGGGTCGCCGCACTGGTGCGTGGCTTCGGCGATCTGGCGCAGCAAATCGCGCGCCTTGTAACGGTCTTTGGGCTGGCCGGAAACGACCGAGCGCGTCCACCAATCGCCGTCGTTGATGGCGGCCAGCATAAAATCGTCTGTTGCGCGCACGGAGTTATTGGCATTCTGGAAAAAGATGGAGCTGTAGGCGTCCCCGTCAATGGAGGCGTCGTAGCCGGCCTCGACCAGCGTCCAGGCCTTGCGCTCTTCCTTCGCCTTGCACCAGATGAAATCCTCGATATCGGGATGATCGGCGTTGAGGATTACCATTTTGGCCGCGCGGCGCGTCTTGCCCCCCGACTTGATGACGCCGGCGAAGGCGTCGAATCCCTTCATGAACGAAAGCGGCCCCGAGGCGCGGCCCCCACCCGAAAGCACGGCGTCTTCCTCGCGCAGCGTGGAAAGGTTCGATCCGGTGCCGGATCCCCATTTGAAGAGCATGCCTTCGGTCTTGGCGAGATCGAGGATCGATTCCAGGGTGTCTTTCACCGAGACGATAAAGCACGCCGAGCACTGCGGCCGCTGGCCTTCCTTTTCGAGCGCCACCACCCGGCCCTGCTGGGCATCCCAGGCCCAGCCGTAGCCGCGCGCTTCCCGGACGCCGACGTTGAACCAGACCGGCGAGTTGAAGCAAGCCTTCTGGTGCAGCATCAGATGCGCCAGCTCATCGCGGAAATTCTCGCCGTCCTGGCGCGTCGCGAAGTAGCCGCCCGCCAATCCCCACTCCGTGATCGTGTCCACCACGCGATGGACGAGCTGCTTGACGCTGGTTTCTCTTTCCGGAGTGCCCAGCTTGCCGTGGAAATATTTGCTGGCGACGATGTTAGTCGCCGTCTGCGACCAGAACCGGGGCGTCTCGACGTCCCGCTGCTCGAAGATCACTGCCCCTTTGTCATTACCGATAGAGGCTGTGCGGCGCTCCCACTCGATCTCATCATAAGGAGATCGGCCTTCGGCCAGATGAGAAGTGAAATAGCGGGGGAAAACCACACCCTGCTTTTGCCGCTGAGCGGTGGTTGTCCCACCAGCCGCGTCCGCCAGTTTCGAGCTTGGATCCACGGTGACTTGTTCCATCAGATGTCTCTCCCGGTCATGAAATCGAGCCTTCGCAGCGTGCGGAGGACATCATACAATATCTTGGGGTCTTGTCAAGAATTATAATAACATATTGTACAACGATTTGCGCTGGCGAGGAAGATTCGCCCGCCTTTCCGGCCGGATCAGACGACCATCCTGTTCGACAATTCCTGGTGGATGGAGAAGGATCATAGTGGTTTTTCGGCCTGCCAGCCGCACGTGGATAACGCCATGAGGGCGTTGAACCGAATCCTGCCTGTGCTCTTCACCGCAGGCCACGGGGGGCCGGGCAGGTACAGCCAGGGCCTGACGATTTGCTTCACGGGCTCGGTGGGCTTTAGACTATCGCCGTAGTGTAGATGGGGACCGAACGCGGCGTAGCGACCGGTTTTCCGTGCTTCACAAAAAAGACGGCCCTAGAGGGGGTACGTGCGCCTCTGGGCTTCCTACACTCTTAAAAAAGAACCCGGCCGGCGGTAGTTAAGTCAGAGCATCCGGTACTGTCCCAAGTATCTCGTCCAGAGCCGCGATCAAGCGGCTAATTTGTTTTTGTTCAATGACATACGGTGGCAGGAAACGCAACACCGTGTCGTGGGTGGCGTTGATCAGAAACCCCCGTTCCATGGCTTCGAGGACCAGAGTCTTGCCCGGGACAGCCAGATCGAGGCCCAGCATCAACCCCTCTCCGCGCACGTCCCGCACAATTTTGTGCTTCTCCGCGAGCATCCGAAGGCGCTCGCGGAAGTAGCGGCCGTTTTCGCGGATGGCCGGGAGCAGGCCATCGAGTATGTCCAGGAACTCGAGCGCCACACGGCAAATCAGCGCGCCGCCGCCGAAAGTGCTCCCGTGCATTCCGGACCCTATAGCCGCGGCGGCCCGTTCGCTGGCCACAATGGCCCCGATCGGAAAGCCGCAGCCGAGCGGCTTCGCCGTTACCAGCACGTCGGGAGTGATTGCCGCCTCGGCCGGACGGCCCTGGTTCCAAAGCTGAAACGCGAAATACGCGCCGGTGCGGCCCAAGCCGCATTGGATCTCGTCAAAGATCAGCAGGGCATTGTAACGCCGGGCGAGACTCGCTGCGTGCTGGGCAAACTCGCGGCTGAGCGCCACGATGCCGCCCTCGCCGAGAATTGGCTCAAGCACGATGGCCGCTGTGTTCTCGCCCACGGCCTGCTCGAGCGCCTCCGAATCGTTCGGCGGAACAAAGCGAACGCCCGGAAGCAGCGGCTCGAAATCCTGCCGGTATTTGGTCTGCCCAGTCACCGAAAGCGCGCCCAGTGTGCGGCCGTGAAACGAGTTTTCCAGGGAAACGACCTCGTGCTTCCGCGAATTCTGTTTCCCGCCGAAGGCGCGGGCGATTTTTAAAGCCCCCTCGATCGCCTCCGTTCCCGAATTGCAAAAGAACGTGCGCTGCAATCCGGTGATTTCCGCCAGCCGCTTCGCCAGAGGTCCTTGGTACCGGTGATAGTAAAGATTCGAGCAGTGCACGAGCTTTCCGACTTGCTCGCGAACGGCCTTCACAATGCGCGGATGCGCGTGGCCCAGGGCGTTGACGCCGATGCCGGAGATGAAATCCAAGTACCGGCGGCCCTTCTCGTCGCGAACGACAGCGCCCTTGCCCCATTCAATGACCAGCGGGTAGCGGGCGTAGCTCTGGAGAACGTATTGCTTTTCCAGATCGATCGTATTCTCGGCCGCCGTGTTCGTCTCTGTCGCGCTCGTCGCCATGAAAAGTATGATAGCAAGGCGCGGTGCGCCGGCGAATCCTCAGGGGCGCGCGATTGCCGCACATCCTCAAAACAAGGATCGCCGCGGGAGGTTCCAGCAACAGGCCCGGACGAGGAAAGGCGCGGCGCCGTGTTACTCTTCTTCCTCGAAGTTCTTGCCGAAAGATCGCCTTTAGGAGGAGCGCTCTATGTTGCGACTCGGCCTTCTTGCTTTTGCCGGAGCCGGCTTGTTGTTCGGGCAGCCATCACCGGGGCGGGAACTGAAAGGTGTGATTTACTGGCCAGCGGCCGAACTCAAGAGATTTTCCGCTGCGTTGAAAGCCAAGGAGCCGGCCGTTCACGCAGACCGCCGGTCGATGAATGCGTTTGACTACTTGGGCCATCGCGGCAATTACACTGTTCTCGAAGGGCGGCGCGATGAAAGCAGCGTCCCCGAGGTTCACGCCGGAGCCGATGACATTTTTCTGATTCAGGATGGCGAGGCTACGATGCTCTATGGCGGCGTGGTCGAGGGGGCTGCGCGCGTCCAGAAGGGCGCCATGCGCGGGGCCAGATTAGCCGGAGCGCAGTCGATTCGCATGAATCCGGGCGACGTATTGATCGTTCCGGGCGACGTTCCCCACCAGATGATCGTCGAGAAAGGCAAATGGATCACATTTTTCACCATAAAGATTGAGAGCCGCCAGCCCGGGAGGCCCGCGGCCGGGAGCCGGCTCCAGCCGGCCTCGCCGAAACAAAAGCCGTGATCTGCCGATCGCTGCGCCTTACCTCCCGGACTCCGCGCTGCCCGCCTACGCTACAATTAAAATGTGTTTTTTCGCGATCGTTTCAACGTCACCCAGCGGGATCTCGAGCGTTATCTGAGCGAAGCGCTCTCGCGCGGCGGCGAGTACGCCGACCTGTACTTCGAGTACATTGCAACTTGTTCTTTAAGCCTTGACGAATCGCTCGTCAAAAGCGCGGCGCAAGGTGTTTCGGCGGGCTGCGGCGTCCGTGTGCTGAGCGGAGAGAAAACCGGATATGCCTACACCGACGATTTGAGCCCGGAGAAGATATTGCAAGCCGCGCGTGTGGCTGCGCAAATCGCCGCGGCGCCTTCCAGAGCGCAATCTTTTGGCATCAGCGAACAGGCCGCGGTCCACGATCTGTATCCGGTGCTTTCCACTGACGAAGAACTGGCGGCCAAGCTGGATCTCCTCCACAGGGCGGATCGGGCGGCGCGACGCTTTGATCCGCGCGTGTTCCAGGTGCGCGCCGGTTACGCCGACGAACGCCGCCACGTGCTGATCGCGACATCCGCGGGACGCGTCGCGGAAGATTTCCAGCCGCTAACGCGCTTGAGCGTTGTCGCGCTGGCCAAACAGGGTGCGAGCGTCCAGCGCGGCACGGACGGCGGCGGCGGGCGCGTTTCGCTCGATTTTTTCGAGAAGATCCGCACGCCGGAGCAGTTCGCGCGGGAGGCGGCTCGTCAGGCGGTAGTCCAACTGGAAGCGCTCGATGCGCCGGCTGGCGAAATGACCGTGGTGCTCGGACCGGGCTGGCCGGGGATCCTGCTGCATGAAGCGGTCGGCCATGGCCTCGAAGCGGATTTCAACCGCAAGCAGGTTTCCGCCTTTGCGGGCCTGATGGGACGGCAGGTGGCCAGCCGCCTGTGCACCGTAGTCGATGACGGCACGATTCCGGGGCGGCGGGGGTCTCTGAATGTGGATGACGAAGGCAATCCGACCAATCGCACGGTTTTGATCGAAAAAGGGATTCTGAAAGGCTACTTGCAAGACACCCTTTCCAGCCGGCTCCTGGGCTCCGCGCCCACGGGCAATGGGCGCCGGGAAAGCTATCGCCACATGCCGATGCCGCGCATGACGAATACCTTCATGTTGCCGGGCGAAGACGCTCCGGAAGACATCATCCGCTCCGTGCCGCGAGGGCTTTACTGCGCTACCTTCGGCGGCGGCCAGGTGGACATCA
>DASREK010000088.1:0-2992 GCA_035652135.1 Bryobacterales bacterium
CGACTCTCTCGCCCGCGCACTCGAAACCTACCGGGCTCTGGTTTCGGACCAGGATGTGCCCGGCCGCATCACCTTCCGCACCGAGCAAGAGAAGGACACCCAGGCCCTGCACCAGTTTGAAGCCGTAGACCGGGATTTTCACCGTTCCCCGGAGGCCCAGATCGCCCGCTACTACATCGGTGTCGTGTACTACGACCTGGGCCGTACCGCCGACGCCGAAAAGCAATTGCAGCAGGTCGCCAATGAGAAACAAGGCAACATTCCCTCCCTCGCGAAATTCACGCTGGCGGAAGTCTATTTGGCCGAAGGCAAGGACGAGGAAGCCCGCAAATTGTACGAATTTCTGTTGAAAAATCCAACGGAACTGGTTCCTGAAACCCGCGTGCAGTTGGCCATGGCCCGCTATCTGCGGAACAAGAATCCGCAGGAGGCCCGAAATATTCTTTTACAGCTTGTCAAGAACCAGGGAGCCGTGTCGGGAGCGGCGGCCAATATGCTGCGGGATTTGGGCGCTCAGTAAACAGGGGCCATGGACGGCTTGGGGAAAGGAAGGCGGCCCCGCGGCGGGAGGAACGCCCCTCCCAGGGTTTCCAATCTTTTGAATTTCTCTCAGTTGTGCCCGCCTTAGGTCATCTGCGCTTTCCAACTGAAAAAACCGGGGGCCGCCGCTATCCGGAAGCTCCTCACGCTTACCGGAATGAGTACCAGCGGGACCGGGACCGGATCATTCATTCCCGGGCCTTCCGCCGGCTGGAGAACAAGACCCAGGTTTTTACTTCACCTGTATCCGACCATTTTCGCAATCGCCTTACCCATACTCTGGAGGTCTCACAAATCGCGCGGACCGTGGCCTGCACCCTCGGTCTGAACGAAGATCTCGTGGAAGCACTCGCCCTGGCTCACGACATCGGCCATCCTCCTTTCGGGCATTCCGGCGAGGCCCGGCTCGATGCCGAAATGAGGCGCTTCGGCGACCGCTTCGATCACAATCTTCACGCGCTGCGCATAGTGGAAAGCTTCGAGCATCGTTACGCTGCATTCCCGGGCTTGAACCTGACGTTTGAAGTCCGCGAGGGCATCATCAAACACTCCCGGGATTACGATGCCGCTCTATTCCCTGAGCTCGCTGAATACCGGCTCTGCGAACGGCCCCCGCTTGAAGCGCAACTGATCGATCCCGCCGATGAGATTGCCTACGACTGCGCCGATCTGGACGACGCCGTGGACGCCGGCCTGGTGGGTGTGGAGGCAGTAAGCGAAAAGGTCCCGCTTTTTGCCCGGTTTCGAGAGCAGGCGGAACGGGATTGCGCCGGGGCGACGGCGGATCAGAAATTCCACCAAGCCCTGCGGCAATTGCTTGACGCCATGGTTTCGGCCCTGATTGAGGGAACCTCGGCCGCAGCGGCCATTGCGAAAGTACGCTCGGCCGAAGACGTCCGGCTTTGCCCGCAGCGGCTGGCCGCACTGACCGGCGAAGCCCAGCGCGCCGCTCGCGACCTCAAGGCTTTCCTTTACGAGCGCGTCTATAACGCCCCTGCCTTGCTGGAGGAAAAGCAGGGGAGCGCCGCCAAGCTAGGAATGCTTTTTCGTTACTATTTGGAAGCTCCCGAGAAACTGCCGCCCGCTTATCAGGAGCGCGCCCTGCTGGAGCCCCTGCACCGGGTGGTTTGTGACTACATCGCCGGCATGACGGACAATTATCTGCTCCGCCTCTACGCTGCGGAGATCACTTTGTAGCAGCCTGTTTCTCGAGAGCCTCGATTTGCCGCACCAGATCCTGCGCCTGCTCGTGCAGCTTCCGCAACTGCTCGGCCAGGGCGGGGTTGGCTGGCGGCTCCTGCGCCTGGGATGCCGGAGGCTGCGCCGGGCGCGCCGACGTCACTGCCCCTGCCGGAGGCTGCGGCGGGGACCCGCTGGTCAAGTCGGCGAGAGCTTCGTCGAACGTATCACGGTAGATCAGCCGGTTTCCCATGGCGAGCACAACTTTCTTGAGCTGCGGCATTCGCGCTTCCACGGCCTGAATGTAAATGGACTCGACATACAGGAAACTGTTGCCCACCGGCAGTACGATGATGTTACCGCGCAGCACCCGCGATCCCTGCTGGTTCCAAAGCGTGAGATCTTTGGAAATGTTTTGATCCTGGTCCACGCGGGATTCGATTTGCATGGGACCGTAAACAAGCTGCTGCTTGGGCAATTGATAGTAGATGGCTTCTCCCAGATGCTCTCCGTCGCAGCGCCCGGCCATCCAGCCGATCAAATTGTCCTTTCCCCGCGGAGTGAACGGGAGAATCAGCATAAATTCGGGATTCGCCTCGCCCGGCAGGGTGGCGACGACGTAAGTGGGCGCCATGGCCTCCGGCCGGCCCGAGTGCCCGTAAAGGTCGCGGGCGATCTCCCATACGTCTTCCTTGTTGTAGAAGACCTGTGGATCGCGCATGTGGAATATGCGGTACGCTTCGGCCTGGGTGCGGAACAGGGCCTCCGGATAGCGCGTGTGCCGCCGCAGGTCGGCGGGCATCTGGGATGCTGGCCGGAACAAGCCGGGGAACAGGCGTTCGTAGGCCTGAATGATCGGGTCGGCGGGGTCAAACACGTAGAGCGCCATCCGCCCGTCATAAGCATCCACCGTGGCCTTCACCGAGTTGCGAATGTAATTGGCGCCGCCCGCCAGGCCCGTCACCGGAAGAGTCGCCGAGTAGGGATGCGACCGGGAAGTTGTGTAGCCGTCGAGCAGCCACACCAAACGACCCTCGTCCGTGATGACCATGTAGGGGTCGGCGTCCCAAAGCAGAAAGCCGGCCAGGTGGGACAGGCGCGGCCGGATATTGCGGTAGATCATCATCCGGCTCTCGCCGGTCAAATATCCGGTCAGAAGAATGTTCGGCTCCCCGAAGGAGATCGCCGCCGCCGTCCGGGTGAGCAGAGATCCCACCGGGAATCCGCCCGTGCCCTGATATCGGGAGTACTTATTCTGGTCGCCCGAGGGATA
>DASREK010000089.1:0-8781 GCA_035652135.1 Bryobacterales bacterium
CGGAGCGGCCCTGATCCGCCGGCCGCGGCAATCCCGGCGGTTTCATCTCGCACAAGCCTGCTATTTGGATGAAGTGGTGGCTTTTTGACCCCGGACCCACTCTGCCAGGACCTGCCAGTCTGGATCGTTCTGCGAGGCAAACTGCTGGCCGCCGCCATGGAAAGGGTCTCCGCCGGCCGAGTGCGCCAGCGGATGCATTAGCAGCCGGCTGGAAAGCGGGTCGCCAGGAACCACCAACTGCGAGGCGCTCTGGAAATTGCGGCGGGACTGCTCCTCAGTCCAGGTCGTAGCCCCGGGGGGGAGCCGCTCGAGGCGGAGGCCGGTATTGTTCGCCGAGTGGCACACGTAACAGCGAGCCAACCCGGGGCGCTTCTTGAGGAAAATCGGTTCGACACGGGTCTTGAAAAACTCGTAGTCGAGCACGGGCCCCGGCGGCGCCGCCGCTTCCGCGGCGTGGCCGCTGCGCACCCATTCGGCTAGCATCTGCCACTCTGGATCGGCTTGCGATTTCCAGAATTTTCCTCCCGTATGCATCGGGTCGCCCCCGGCCTCGGGCGCGAGGGGGTGCAGCAGCAGCCTGCTTTTTAGAGGCTCGCCCGGCGTCACCAGCCGTACGACAGCCTCAAAGTTGCGGCGCGATTGTTCCTGGGTCCAGAAGGTGCGTCCCGGTGAAAGACGCTCCAAACGGAGCCGCGTGTTGATCACTGAGTGGCAGTTGTAGCACATCGCGCCGTTTTCGCGCTGCTTCAAGAACATGGGCTCGACGTGGGCCCGGTAATATCCGAAATCGAGCGACTCCCCGGAGGTCGTGGACTGGCCCGCGGAGCCGGCTGTTCCGGCCCGCCGGACCCAATCGGCCAGTGTCTGCCAGTCCGGGTCATTTTGTGAGGCAAATTGCTGGCCGCCGCCATGAAAAGGGTCTCCGCCGGCCGAGTGCGCCAGCGGATGCATCAACAGCCGGCTCGAGAGCGGGTCGCCGGGCACAACCAGTTGGGAAACGCTTTGGAAATTGCGGCGCGATTGCTCTTCGGTCCAGGAAGTAGCGCCTCGCGGCAGCGGCTGAAGCCGCAAACCGGTGTTGTTGGCCGAATGGCAAACGTAGCAGCGGGCTAGCCCGGGACGCTTTTTCAGAAAAATCGGCTCGACCCGCGTTCTGTAAAACTCGAAGTCCAAGGACTGTGCCTTCGCCTCGAGGCCGGCGCCAAACAACAGCGACACAGCCAGCAGGAAAACCGGAAAGGTACGCCCGGTGCAACTCCCGCGGTATAGCGCAATTTTCTGAGAGTTGAGCGGTCGCACGGTCAATGCCTCCAGTTTGCGGCGTTAGTTTAGCACAGGCGTATGCGAGGCAAAAGGGCTCCGCCCGGCAGGGGAAGAGCTTCAGCAGGCAGCCTCGTCACGGTGGAAAAAGGGCGCCGCTCTGTTCCTTGCTACTCGGTGTATACTACGCCAATCCCGGAGGCTGAAAAATGAGAGATTTCCGATTCATATCCCGCCCCGCGCTGGTTCTGCTTTTCAGCGCGTGCTTGGCTGCCGCCGCTCTCCCGAAAGCGAGCCCGGAGGATGCCGGGCTTTCCAGCGAGCGTCTCAAACGCGTCCACGCGCTGTTGGAACGCTACATTGACCAAGGCGAGATCGCCGGCGCCGTTTCGTTGGTCGCCCGGCGCGGCCGCGTTGTGCATTGGGAGGCCCAAGGTTTGATGGACCTCGAAACTCGCCAGCCGATGCGACCGGACGCCATTTTCCGGCTGGCATCCATGACCAAGCCCGTCACCAGCCTGGCGGTCATGATGTTGCATGAGGAGGGACGCTTTCTGCTGGACGACCCCGTCTCCAAATTTCTGCCTGAGTTCAAAAGCATGAACGTCGCTGTGGCTAATGCCCCCAACGAGCGCTACCCGGGAGGGTACCGCCTGGTTCCTGCCGACCGTGCCATTACGATCCGTCATTTGCTGACGCACACGGCCGGCCTGCCCAGCGGGACCAGCGGGCCCACTATGGAAGCCATGCACAAGCTGGCATCCCTGCACAGGCCCGAAACCCTGCTCGCCGATTACATCAAGACCTTGGCTCAATTGCCCCTCAATTTTCAGCCTGGCGCCGCCTGGGAATACGGATCAGCCACCGATGTTTTGGGCCGGCTGGTGGAAGTAGCTTCCGGCCAGCCTCTGGATCAGTTCTTTCGCCAGCGAATTTTTGCTCCCCTGGGAATGAATGACACGTGGTTTTATCTCCCTGATGACCGGCTGCCGCGGCTGGCCTCGGCCTATGCCAAAAAGAATGGAAAGCTGGAGAAGCTGACCTCGCCCAACGTGGATAGTAGAAACGGCCGCTTTTTTAGCGGCGCGGGAGGTCTGGCCGGCACGGCGGAGGATTATTTTCGCCTGTGCCAGATGTTCCTCAACGGCGGCCAGTTCAACGGCGTCCGGATCGTCAGCCGCAAGACCGTCGAGATGATGACTGCCAATCAGATTGGCCGAATCCCGCTCTGGCAGGACGCCTATCGAGGGTACGGCTTCGGCCTCGGCTTCCGCGTCCGGGAGCGTCTGGGCGAATCGCAAACCCTGGGCTCCACCGGCGAATATGGCTGGGGCGGCGCCTACGGAACGTATTTCTGGGTGGATCCGAAAGAGCAGATGATCGGCATTCTGATGATCCAGTTGAATCCGTATGCGCATCTCAATATTCGGCCTGAGTTCCAGAATGCGGTGACCCAGGCGATCATTGATTAGCTGTCCGGGGAGTAAGCGATCCGGGCTGTTGAGCATCAGTTCCGGGTTTAGCTGCAAGAACAGCCTGCCAGTGGCCTTAAGCTGCCAATTGGCGGGGGTCATCACTGCTTTTTTCTGGGCGCGGGGAACTTCTGACCTCTCTTTCTCGTAAAGCAAGAGAAAACCGGAGAAAATTACATGCGTCTCTCGGTGGGATCGGTCTTATTTGCGCCCCTGGTACTGTGGTCCGGCTGCTTGCCGACCGGGTTGGGCCCCGCGGCCTATGGCCGCGTCGAACAGACCGTTCGTTTCGATCCAGATGGCCGTTTTCGGCTCGACAATGTGAACGGAAGGATTGAGATCGAAACCTGGGAAAAACAGGAAGTCGCAATCGAAGCCGAGGAGTCGGCTTCCAACCGGAGGCTCTTGGACCAAGTCCACATTGCAATCCGGGGCGAGGGAGCCCGAGTCGAGGTGCATACTGAGACGCCGCATGGAGGATGGTTCCTGGGCGCCGGCAGCACAAAGGTAGATTATCGAGTTCGGATTCACAAGCAGGCGCGCGTCGAGGTGAAAACGGTAAACGGCTTGGTGCGCGTGGACGGAGTCGCTGGTTCGGTGCGGGCCGAGACTGTCAATGGCGCCGTTCGCATTGCGGATGCCTCGGGATCGGTGGAAGCAAAGACGGTGAATGGGAGCATTCAGGCGGAATATCACGACCCGGGTGACGGCAGGCACGCTTTCTCCACTGTGAACGGCGCCGTGACCCTGTATTTGCCTGGCGGCGCTCGCGGCTACATCAATGCCCGTACAGTAAACGGCCGCATTACGGCCGATTTTCCGCTGCAAACCAGCAGCAAGCCGGGCCGGCGCCGCTTGGAAGGCCGTCTCGGCGAAGGGGGCGGCATTTTTGAAATCCACACGATCAACGGCGCTGTCAGGGTGCTCAAGAGCGCCGATAAAATCGTTCAGCGGACCTTGCTACAATCATGTCGTTTGCCGGTTTCTGCATGCGTGTGGACCCTCAAGAGCGCGCCGATCAGGAATTTGAGCTGATTTATATCGCCGCCGGAGTCGGCGAGGCTCAAAGCATCGAGGCGATTCTCGACCACGAGGGAATCGACTACGCGATTCAGGTGGAGCAATACCGCTCCGGTGTAATTTTCGCCTCGGTGAGGGCCGGAGCCTTCTTTTACGTACCGCCAGAATTCGCGGCGCGTTCCCGTGAAACGCTTACACGGCTCGGATACCGCGTTCAGACGCCGATCGAGTAACACTTCTCATCGGCCGCCGCGGTGCGCTCGACAACCTGCCTCACCAGATCCGCAAGAGCCTGAATGAAGCGCGGGGAGTCGTTCAAGCCGGGCATCATCTCGAACTGCGCGATGCCGCAGCGCGCGGCGTGCTCCCGGGCTTCGATATTGATCTCGCTGAGCGTTTCCACGTGATCCGAGACAAAGGCAATGGGAATCACCAGGAGGTTCTTCACGCCGCGCGCGGCCAGATGTTCGATCGTCTGATCGAGCGACGGCTCGAGCCACCGGGCGCCGCCGACTTTGCTCTGGTAACACAGATGCGCCGGCAACCCCCAACCTCCTCTTTCCGCGACCAGCCTGACCGTAGCCTCAATTTGGGACGGGTATGGGTCGCCCGCCTGCACCACGGATGTCGGCACGTTGTGCGCGCTGAAGACCAGATGAACGTCGCGCATTTGCGGAAAGGCGGCAAGAGCTTTGTTGATTTGCTCGACCAGGGAGTCGAGGTAACCGGGGTGGTCGTAAAATTCGCGAATCAGATGCGTGGGCGTTCCGTTCATGCCGGCCTCGGCGGCCCTGCGGTTCCATTCGCGCAGGCTGCTCCCGGTGGTCGTCGAGGAGTACTGCGGATACAGGGGAAGTAATACGAGGTCGCTGACCGGCTCGGATCGCAACTGCTCGATGGCGTCCTGGGTCAGCGGGCGCCAATAGCGCATGGCGACGACGACTTTAGCGTTGTAAGCCGGGCGCAGCGCGGCGGCGAGCGCTTCCGCTTGGCGTTCGGTTAGCTCCCGGATCGGCGAGCGGCCCCCGATTTCCATGTAGTGGCTGCGGACCTTTTTTGCGCGATTGCTTGCGATCAGGCGCGCCAGCGGCTGGCGGGCGATGCGGGCCAGCGGGAAATCGATGATATCCGGGTCTGAAAAAAGGTTATACAAAAAAGGCTCGACGGCTTCCAGCGAGTCCGGCCCGCCCAGTTGAAACAAAACCACGCCGATGCGTCTGTCTGACAAAAGTTCCCTCTCCCGTTTTCGGTGATTTCCGAATCTTTCATTGTAGAGAATCGCACCTGGTGCGGGCCACCCCCGCCCTTGACAGGCTCATGCGCGGTTAATAACAATAAGGTTTAACCAGCCCTACGGTTTTAACCAGCCAAGGAGACGTAATGGCAGAATCTACAGTGCAGGGCCAGCAGGCCGTTACGGGTGTGAACGGCGGCTCTGACGTGAAAGCGGCAGGCACACCACCGAAGACCAAGAAAGAAGACACTTCCGGCAAGCCGGGCGTCGCCGAACTTCTTTTGAAAGATCAACCCGAACCGCAGCTCATCAGCACCCGCCGCCGAATCGTTACGGCCTCCGTATTGGGTTTTCTTACGGTCAATTTTTTGATGTTTCTGCGGTTTTTTTTCCCGCGAACCCTGTTCGAGCCCAAGACTAAATTTCGAATCGGGTATCCCGCCGATTTCGGCTACGGCGTGGACACGAAATTCCAGCAGCAGTACCGGATTTGGGTGGTGCGAAACGCCGAGGGGCTGTTTGTGATTTATGCGCGCTGCACCCATTTGGGCTGCACGCCCGACTGGAAACCGAGCGAGAACAAGTTCAAGTGCCCGTGCCACGGAAGCGGCTACGACAGCGAGGGCATCAACTTCGAAGGTCCGGCGCCCAGGCCAATGGATCGCGCACACGTCGAACTTGACCCGCAGGGTCAGATTGTGGTGGATACCAGTATTCTCTATAGCTGGCCCAAGGGCGAACGATCACACTTTAATGATCCTGGGGCAATCCTGAAAGTATAGCTGGATGGGCGAAGAGCTCCGGCTTTTTCGCCTGCCGGCGGATCTGGGTTTAAAAAATGCCTGAAAACGAAGGTAATGGAAGCGGCAAGAAGGCGGCAGCCCCGCCCGCGGCTGCCGGCGGCGGCAACGGGAAAAAGGGTCTGGCGGCGCTGCTCGACCGCGAGCAAATCGAAGCTCTGAAGGAAAAGATAAAGGAAGACGCCAAGGCGCTCAAGCAGCCTACCAAAACCGATCTTTACAAATCGATTTTCCGGGTCAAGCACGATGAAACTCCGCGCAGCCGCGCGCTCGGCGTGCTGACCAACGTCTTTCTACATTTGCACCCGGCGAAGATCAATCGGGACGCGGTGGCCTACAACTATACCTGGGGGATGGGAGGCATCACGTTCTACCTCTTCATCGTGCTGACCTTCACGGGCACTCTTTTGATGTTCTACTACCATCCGTCGAAGGTCGTGGCCTTCCGCGATGTAATGTTTCTGGAGCACGACGTTCCATTCGGAAAACTGCTGCGGAACATGCACCGGTGGGCCGCTCATCTGATGATCATCACCGTGTGGCTGCACATGTTCCGGGTGTTTCTCACCGGCTCTTACAAGAAGCCGCGGGAGTTCAACTGGGTGGTGGGGGTCATCCTGCTTGTCCTCACGATGCTGCTCTCTTTTACCGGCTATCTGCTGCCTGACGATCAGCTCGGCTTTTGGGCGGTCACGGTAGGCACCAACATGGCGCGCGCGACGCCATTGCTGGGCCACGAGGGACCGTTCGGGCCGCAACTGGGCATGACGCCTTTCAACGACGTGCGGTTCGCTTTGCTCGGCGGGTCCATTGTCGATTCCAACGCCTTGCTGCGCGCCTATATCTGGCATTGCATTGCAATCCCGATTATCGCTTCCACGTTTATGGTCGTGCACTTCTGGCGCGTGCGAAAAGACGGCGGAATTTCCGGGCCGGCGCCCGTAGTGCTCGAGTCGGAAATCAAGCCGGAGAGAAAACTTTGATCGCTGGGGGTGCAGCCAAGGCCTGGGGAGGTTGGAACAGGGCCGCCGCCGCTGCGTATTAAAAGGGGTTTCACGATGGATTGGTCTCAAATTTGGGAAGTCGCCACCGCGCCGGATAACGTGCCGATTACGGCCTTGCTGGGACTGGTGCCGTTTTACACCTGGTATGGGCTGCGGCAGGCGAAGGCGAATGACCGCCTGATCGAACAACTCGAAACGAATCCCGAGATGGCCAAGACCCACCATCGCAAAGTCCAGCCGTGGAAGCCCGGCTGGGCCAGAGAGGTGCAGGTCTGGCCGTATCTTCTGCGTATTGAGTTTCTGGCCGCCTTGATCGTCACTATTATCCTGATGGTCTGGTCGATCACATTGAACGCGCCGCTCGAGGAGCCTTCCAATCCGAATCTCACCATGAACCCGGCCAAGGCGCCGTGGTACTTCCTGGGATTGCAGGAAATGCTGGTTTACTTCGACCCGTGGATGGCGGGCGTGGTGCTGCCCAGTCTGATCATCGTGGGGCTGATGGCCATTCCCTATATCGACGCGAATCCGCTGGGCGCCGGATATTACACGTTCAAGCAGCGCAAGTGGGCCATTCTAACTTTCTGCTTCGGTTTCCTTGGCCTGTGGGTTCTGATGGTCGTCATCGGGACGTTCATACGCGGCCCCGGCTGGATGTGGTTCTGGCCGGGCATGACCTGGGATCACGACCGCCTGATTTTCGAGGTGAACCGCGACCTGCCCGACTTGTTCGGCATCACGAGCTTCTTGGGAAAGGGAGTTTTGGGGGCGGCGGCGGTCGGCCTGTACGTGGCCCTCACGGGCTACGGTTTTCACAAGTTGATCACCCGTCCCGGATTCAACAGAAAGATTTACGAGCGGATGAACATCTTCCAGTACTTGACCATGCAGGCGCTGCTCATTCTGATGATGAGCCTGCCGGTAAAGATCGCGCTGCGATTGCTCTTCCGCATCAAGTACGTATGGATTACTCCATGGTTCAACATTTGAGGGTTGAAAATGCCGCCTAGCGCACCCACCCCGGACCCCGATCCGGTAACCAGCAAATCGCTCAGCCGTTTGCTGCTGGTTTCTTCGCTGATTCTGGTGATGACGCTGGTCTGGGCTTTGCTCGACGAGACTTATTTTCTGCGCCCCTGGAAGCGCTACCAGCGGCAATTTGTACAGCTTTATTCTTCCTACTTGAAGAAGCTCCAGCCGGTGCAGGGGCAGAGCGAGGACGCGATTCGGAAGTCGGCAACCTATCAGCAGTTGGCCAAGCAGATCGACGACGCTCGAAAAGCGGCCGCTCCCGAGCTGGATCGCATCAACAAGGAGCTCACGACCGTTATTCAGCCCCGGTTGAGCGATGTGACGCCGGAGTTTCAAACGGTCCGCAGCCACATTGCCGCGCTCACCTACGATTTGGAGCACGCCGCCTCCGACAGCGCCAGGAAGTCGATTCAGAGCGAGATTGACGAGGTGCGCAAGGAGAAACATTCGCTCACCGTGACCAAAACCGACGGGAGCGGGACCTCCGAGCGCGTGCAGTGGGATTTCGCGCAGATGGAGAGCGAATTCAACCGCCTGCGAGACCGCCGCGCCGAACTGCAAACCCAGATTATCAAGATCAACGCCCCCCGGACCGAATTGGAAGCCAAGCTGGCGGCGTATGTGAAGGATCAGATGACCGGCCTCACCCGCGAACAGATCCAGGGCTTGCTCCAGAACATGGAGAACTTCAAGGTCGAGATCAAACAGATCCACGTAAAAGAGATCGACTTGGTTGACCGCTGTGAATCCTGCCACCTGGGCACGCGCGAGCCGGTGCAGCTCACCAAAGCGTCCATGGGAGGGCAGGAGGTTTTCGTCAGCCACCCCGAGCCCGACCTGCTGAAGATTCACGACCCCGAGCGCTTCGGCTGCACGCCCTGCCATAACGGGAACGGCATTGCGACCACGAGCGTAGAGAAGGCGCACGGTAATTACGAGCACTGGTTGTGGCCGCTTTA
>DASREK010000090.1:0-5789 GCA_035652135.1 Bryobacterales bacterium
CATCACTCCAACCGAGAGCCAGCTCAGGATCTCTGTAGCGTCCCTCCGTTCCCGCTCAGGCGGGTAATTGCGCGTGTGGAGCCAGTAAACGGGAAAAATCGTAAGAAACGCAAGAGTCACGATCGCGAAATATCCGCCCAACCACCGGCGAACGGTGTGGATTTTGTGCGTTTCTCTTTCAGCCCGGCATGTGTGGCATTTCTCTTGCGCTGTGACCGGCGAGGAGCGGCTCAGAGCGGCCCACAGCAACGTCAGGATGAAGTCTATCGGCAGGAGTAGAAACGTCGAAAACTTTGTGAGGAGGGCGAATCCGAGTCCGGCGCCGGCTAGAAGGACGTTCGGTATGGTCGGCTTTTCTAAAAAATGAAGGTAGGCTATCGTAGCGATGAAAAAGCCGGCGCTCGCTCCGACATCCGTGGTTACCAGACGTCCGTGGGCGAGAAAGGTTGGCGAAAAAGCGAAGAAAAACGTCGCGAGCAGCGCGGCGGCGCCGCCGAACATACATCGCGTGCAAAAGAAAACGGCAAGGCCCAATAGAACAGTAAAGACGATCATGGGCTTTCGGGCGGTCTGCACAATCGTTTCGAGGTCGTTGCCGGAATGCAATAGGAAAGCTCGCGCGAACCGATCGGTCCCGTTCACTTCTTCGGTCCAGCTTGGATGATCCCAGGGGGCCTTCAGGTTCATTCCTAGAAGCGGCAGCGCCGCGAGGTCTTTCATCAGCGGCGGATGTTCGGGGTTGAGGCGGAGGTCCCCTTTGGTCAGATAGCTGAAACCGGCGCTGATGTGCTCGTCTTCGTCGCTGGTAACAGCATCGCCGGCGGCGCTCCAAGACATCAACAAGGCCATCAAGGCAAGCAAGCCGCAAGCGAGCCCGATAGACAGAAAATCCCCGAGAATTGCACTTCGCGAATTTCGGCCGCAGTTGGGCAACGGCATGGTTCCTGCGCAGCCTCCGCCCGGGCGATATGTTATCCCAAAACACACCGCAGCCATCGACCTTTCGAGATGTTTAGCGGATTCCTCGATCTTCAGCCCGCCTGCGGACAAAGCGTCAGGGGCCCGGCATAGCGTGGGACCTGGTCAAACATGTAGGGGGCGCAACACTGAAGGGCGGGCCGAGGCCCCAGCCGCTCGGAGCAATCGACCGTCGCCCGAGAGCTAGCACGCCACAGCGGGCGCTGGAAACTTGAGCGCCTTTTCGCAGGAATACCGCCAGCGCCGGAGCCCGCCCGACAACTTACCGCTACCCGCAGCCAACCGGCCGAGCTTCCGCACTATAACGGGCGAGGACATGGATGCGCAGCTTGTGTGGGCGCCGGCCGGGCCAGGCGTGGGTGTGGTAATCGGCCTCTTGCCTACTCAGCGCCCACGCTTACCAGAAAGGCGGAAGCCAGATATAGAAAAATCTCAGGCGAAGACGTCTTTATTCACTTCGCCTGCCACGACCGTCGGCCGTTCCGCTCGGCCGTTATGCATATACGTAACGCGCAGGTGGTCAAGACCGAGAGCCCAGAGCATTGTGGCGTGAATATCGTTCACATGCATGCGGCGCTCGGTGGCGTACATGCCAATTTCATCGGTGGAGCCGATATACTGGCCGCCTTTGACGCCGCCGCCCGCCATCCAGATGGTGAAGCCCCAGGGATTGTGATCGCGGCCCAGTCCCTTTTCATTGAAAGGCGTACGGCCAAACTCTCCGCCCCAAACGACGAGAGTATCTTTTAGCATGCCGCGAGCCTTGAGATCGGTGAGCAGGCCGGCGATCGGCTTGTCGGAAGCTTTGCACCACTTGCTGTGGTTGGTTTCGACGTTTTCGTGCGCATCCCAGCCGCTGCCTGAACCGCAGTACAGCTCGACGAACCGGACGCCGCGCTCGACCAAGCGGCGCGCCAGCAGGCAGTTGGTGCCGAAGGCGCGAGTCTCCTCCACATCCAGTCCGTACAGCTTTTTGGTCGCCTCCGACTCCTTCGAGAGGTCCACGGCTTCCGGCGCCGCGCTCTGCATCTTGTAAGCGAGCTCGTAGGAGCGGATGCGCGCATCCAGTTCGGAATCTTCCTGCTTGTCCTCGGACCATATTTCATTGAGGCGTTTCAACAGCGCTAGTTCGTTGCGCTGCTCGGAGTCGGTCATGCCGGCCGGGGGCTTCAAGTGGAGGAGCGGAGTATCCCCCTGGCGAAATTGCGTCCCCTGATAAGAGGCGGGTAAGAAGCCCGCGCTCCACTGCTTCGCGCCGCCGATCGGATCGCGATCGTCCAGCATCACGACAAAGGAAGGCAGATTGCGGTTGGCGCTCCCCAGTCCATAGTTGACCCACGCCCCGAGACACGGCCGGCCGCTCAGAATCGAGCCGCTGTTCATTTCCGTCACGCCGCCGAGGTGATTGATGCCATCAGTCCAGCAGGAGCGGATGACGGTCATGTCATCCACGTGTTGCGCCACATTCGGGTACCAATCAGACACCCAAATCCCGCTCTGGCCGTACTGCTTGAACGTGCGCTTCGAAGGCATCAGCCCGTTCTTTGAGGTGCCGGGCATTGCTGTGAATTTCGGCCGCATGGACTCGGGGATTGGCTGCCCTTGCAGCTCCTTGAGCTTCGGCTTGGGATCGAACAGGTCCACGTGACTCGGACCGCCCTCCATGAACAGCCAGATGATCGACTTTGCCGTCGGAGGGTGATGTGGAGGCTTAGGAGCGAGAGGATCGACAGCCGAAGCCGAAGCGGCCAGCAAACCATCCTCGTGAAGCATGTGAGCCAGGGCGATACCCGCGAGGCCGCTGCCGGCCCGAGCGAAAAACTCACGGCGCGTGGAAGCCCGCCTATAGTGCGAAAGATTCCGATCCATCTTGGCCCCCTTCCTTGCTAGTTGATATAGATAAATTCGTTGGAGTTCAGCAGCGCCTGACAAAAATCCACAAACGCCGCCGCCCGCGCCGGATCCATTCCCTGCGGAATGGCTTCGGGCATGGGCACTTTTTCATTGTTAGCCAGCTGTTTTGCAATCTCGCCGGCCTGTTTGTCCAGAAATTCGAGAACCGCCTGCCGTTCTTCTTCCTTGGGAGATCGTGAAAAAACCAGGCGAAACGCCCTGTCTACCTGCTGCGCCGGAGAAAGGCCGCTATCATTCAAGACGCGCCCGGCAAGAGCTTGCGACCAGCTCATCACCAGCTCATCGTTCATCAACGCCAGCGGCTGGGTCGGAGTGACGGTAGCATAGCGCCGCGGGCAGCTCTCGTGCGTATCCGGAAAGTCAAAGGTTTCAAACATCGGGTACCGAAGATTGCGCTTCACGAACACGTAAACGCTTCGGCGGTTCGCTTCAGCCGGATCCTTCTCCGTTTCCCAATTCAGGTACCTGGACCCCGGCATGCTGACGCCCGGCGGAAGCGGCGGAAATACGCCCGGCCCGCCCATCTTCAAGTTCAGCTCGCCGCTTACGTAGAGCATCGAATCGCGGATTGCTTCGCCTTCCAGCCGGCGGCGGTCGAACCGCCACAGCAGCTTGTTATTCGGATCGACTTTCGCCGCCTCCGGCTGATAGGCGGAAGACTGCTGGTAAGCGTTCGAAAGCATAATCAGCCGGTGCATCTTTTTGATGCTCCAGCCGTTCTCAACGAACGTAGCCGTCAGGTAATCCAGCAGTTGCGGGTTGCTCGGCCTCTCGCCCATAATGCCGAAATCGCTAGGCGAATCGACAATGCCGTGCCCAAAATGGTAATACCAGATGCGATTGGCCATCACCCGCGTCGTCAGCGGATTGGCGGGATCGGCAAGCCATTTGGCGAGCGCCGAGCGGCGGCCGGTGGATTTGACGCCTTCGGGCGGAACAATCTTGGCCGGCGCAGGGTCGAGGATCGAGAGGAAGCCTGGTTCTACTTCTTGCAACGGCGCGTCCCAGACGCCCTTCGAAAGGATAAACGTGGGCGGGGCGGCCGGACCCTGATCGATCATGACTTCCGCCAGCGGAGGCTCCGGGGGTTTCAAATGATCGTAAGAGGCCAGTTGCTTCTTCAGCTCCGCGTATTGCTGCCTGGCTTCTCCTTTGAGGCTCTTTTCCAGCGCCGCGTCAGTCGGCAGCCGGCTTTCGCTGCGGTAGTACATCTGCCACTGCATCGGCGTGCGCTTCTCAGGAGGCGTGAAAATAGCGTCTTGCGCCTCCTTGGGGAACATCCCGATGGCCTCTTTCGTCTTGTCCTCGCGCACCGAATCCAAAATCTGCCGCATCTTTGACCGAATGTCCCGCGTCTGGGCATCCCAAGCAGCGTATTGTTCCTGATAGGCCTTGGCCTGCTGGCCGGTGAACAGACGGGTGTGGTCTTCATTGCGGCTGGCGGCAAAGAAGGCCTGCAAGCGGTAATAGTCTTTTTGGAGGATCGGGTCGAACTTGTGGTCGTGGCATTTGGCGCACCCGTACGTCAGCCCCATAAACACTGCGGAAACAGTGTCCGTGATGTCGTTCAAGATCTCTTGCCGCATCAGAATGGGGTTGGCCAGGTTGCTCTCGTCGGGCCAGAGCCTGTCAAAGCCAGTAGCGATCTTCGCCATCGGATCATCCGGATAGAGCTCGTCGCCGGCGATCTGCTCCTTGATGAACCGGTCATAGGGCTTGTCTTCGTTGAACGCTCGGATCACGTAATCCCGGTACCGCCACACGTTCGGCCGGGTTTCATCCGCCTTGAAGCCTTGCGTATCGGCGTATCGGGCCAAGTCGAGCCAGTGCCGGCCCCAGCGTTCGCCATACTGCGGGGAAGCCAGCAGGCGGTCTACTACCTTTTCAAAGGCGCCCGGAGAGTTGTCGGCTAGAAACGCCTGCACGTCTTCCGGCGACGGAGGGAGCCCGATCAAGTCAAAGTACGCCCGGCGAATCAACGTGATTTTATCAGCCGGAGGATTGGGTCTGAGGTTCTTCTCCTCAAGCTTCGCCAGGATGAAGGCATCGATGGGGGTACGAACCCAGTTGCGGTTCTTAACGGCCGGCACTGAGGGCTTTACCACCTTCTGAAAAGCCCAATAGCGGCGCTGCGCCTCAGTGAACTTCTTTTCGGGGGCCGCAGCGGTCGCGGCCGCAACCGGCGAGGGAGCCGAGAGGGTGATATTTGAGTCCCACTCGGCGCCGCTGTTAATCCAATCCCTCAGCACCGCGATCTCTTCGTCGCTGAGCCTGCCGCCAAGCGGCATCTGTGGCTGCTCCTGACCCGTAATGTGCTGATAAATGTGGCTGGCCGCAGCGTCGCCCGGCACTAGCGCGGGACCGTGCTGGCCGCCTTTGAGCGCTCCCTCGCGGCTTCGGAGGTCGAGATTGGCCATCGGCTGCGCCAACCCGTGGCATTGCATGCATTTCTGCGACAGTATCGGCACTACATCATGGGAAAAAGAAACCTTCTTAGCTGTTTGGGCCGGCGCAGCACACGCGATTAAAATCGCTGCGGGCCAAAAAAGACGAAGAACCTGCTGAGGTTTCACCGCTGCTACCGCAACCAGCATTTCAGCCTCCGGGCACTGAGGTACTTACGTTGATTTTACCCCCGATTCTACAGACGCCTCAACTAAATTTTTACGGCGCTTTTACAACGCCAAGTCCCTGGAATTTCCTGCGCTTCGGCGTTTAGCTCACCCGCCAAATCGCCTAGCCTCGCGGGCGCCGCCGCGCCGGTGTCCTTTGGATCGCCAGCGGGGGGTTATGGCCTCGCGGCAAAAACGCAGGGATCTTCGGCCACCCCCCCGCATGCTTCGGAACGTGGGATGTTTCGGGACATCCTTTTGAACCGGAAAAGCTGGCTTTGAACT
>DASREK010000091.1:0-3528 GCA_035652135.1 Bryobacterales bacterium
GCCGGAAACGGCAACCATTCCGTTTCCTCCCGCACCCCATTTCTGATAGGCGACCCGGGCGCCGAGGTAGGGCATCTTGATGGGGTCGTTGAACGGGTCGGCGCCGCCAAACTGCTTGGAATCGAGCGTGAAGCCGCGCTCAAAACGCATCACCGTCCCCATGACTTCCCAGTTTTTGCCGATGCCCTGCCGGATGGTGACCTGCGGCAGGCGCTGCCAAAGATTGCCGCCGTAACCCATGATGGAAAAATCGACGATGTCGGGCAGCAAAGGAACAACCGGATTCCAATCCATGCCGGCTGTAATTTTCGTTTGCTGCCGGGTGTACTGGACATATGCGAGGCGCAGGCGCGGAGTGATGAGGTTGGCGGAGTCGGTGCTGTAGAAATCGACTTCCACTTTGGCCTGCACCTGCTGATTCGCCTGATTTACGTCGGCCTGCATGCCCAGCACGCTGAAGCGCGGGTTGAACGTGGAGGACGAATGGGGCTCCGGACCGGCGGCGGTCGAGTAGCCGTTGAACTGGCGCGGGTCCAGCGGATTGGTTCCCCGGCTGGAGCCGATTATGTCCAGCTCGACGCGCCCATAGGGAGTCAGCTTAAATGCAGGTTGTGAGGCTTGCCCCTGGTCTTGCGGGGGCGGAGCGGGGTCCATAGCGGCCGGATCGGCGGCGGCGGCATCTGCGCCGCTAGCTGCCGGCGGCGCGAGCGCAGTCAGCCCTGCGGCTACGCACACTAACACACTCTGCTTCCACTTAAGAATCATTCAGCATCCACCTCTGGAGGAATTGACTGCGACTCGAAGTGTCAGTCTACGGTGAGCGTGCGATTCTGTCCAATCGATAATTTCAATTGGCGGCCAAGATTTTTTTGATTCGGAAACGCGCCGCCTAATTGATGAAAATTCTTATGGCGACTATTTCGTTAAAGAACAAACAGCGGGCGGAAATACAGCAAATCAGCGCGCGATCACTTTGTCAAGGCAGGCAGGAAACGCCGCACGCCCTGGTCGTACACCAGTCCCCCGATCAATCCGCCGAGAAGGGGGCCGACGATGGGCACCCAGAATACGGGACGTCCGCTGGTAAGGCCGTTATTTTTGAATCCGGCGACAACGGTCAGCAGGCGCGGGCCGAAATCGCGCGCCGGATTGATCGCGTAGCCGTGCATGCCGCCGAAGGCCATACCGATGGCCACGACAATCAAACCGACGATGAGCGGCCCAAGGTTCGGCGGGGAAACGTTCGGCGCAGCGACAGGGTTCCGGGGATCCACCACGGCGAAAATGAGACCGACCAGCAAAGCGGTGCCAAGAATCTGATCAAACAGGCCGGCCGAAAAGACCTCCGGAAACGCCGGAAAAGTGGTGAACACTCCCGCCGTGTGGTCCAGCCAGGGATCGGCGCGGTGGAAAGCCAGGCGGTAGTCCCAATACACAATGGCGGCTCCGGCGAAAGCTCCCGCTGTTTGGGCAAGGCTGTAGGGCAGAACCTTGCGCCAGGAGAAATGCCGGAAAACGGCGAGCGCCAGAGTGACAGCCGGGTTCAGATGGGCTCCCGAAATACCTCCCGCCACATACACGCCCATAGCTACAGCCAGTCCCCAGCCCAGAGTGATATTCGTGTAGCCGCCGTTGACAATCTCGCCACGGACGCCGGTGCCGAACAGCGCGACCATGGCCACGACGCCGGTGCCGAAGAGAATCAAGACCATTGTGCCGAGAAACTCGGCGACCAATTCGCCGGTCAAGCCAGCCGATTTCATGCCGTACCTCTCCGCCGCAGCCGGTCCAGGGCTACGGCCGCCACGATAATGCATCCGGTCAACACATCCTGAACCCAGTTAGGCACGCCTTTCATGCTGAGCCCGCTGCGGATGACGGTCATCAACAGCGCGCCGGCCAGAGATCCCAGGACGCTTCCCTGCCCGCCGGAAAGGCTGCCGCCTCCGATCACAACAGCCGCAATAATGTCCAGTTCCATTCCTTTGGCGGCGGTGGGGTCGCCGACTGTAAGCCGGCTGAATTGCATCAGGCCGGCGAAACCAGTGAGCAATCCGCCGAGCGTGTAGACGTAAATCTTGATTCGCTCAACCCGCACGCCGCACAGGCGCGCGGTCTGCTCGTTGGATCCAATGGCGAAAGCATAGCGGCCGAGGACAGTGCGGTCCAACAGCAGCGCCACCGTCACAGAGAGCAGGAGCGTCAGCCACACGCCGGAAGCCACGAGCATCCAGCGAGGCGACGGGAACTTGGTCAGCATGTCATTGAGCCAGGTAATGGGGGCGTCGATTTTCTGCTCGCCCGCCAGGCCGGTCGCCGCACCGCGAAAGAGCAGCAGAGTTCCTAGGGTCACAATGAAAGGCACGAGTCCAAGGCCCGTGACGAGCAGCCCGTTCAGGGCGCCGCAAAAGCCGCCAACGGCCACGCCAGCCAGAGCTGCGCACCAGGGACTCGCTCCGGCTTGCAAAAGACGGGCGATCACCACCGTGGAGAGCGCGATGATCGATCCAACGCTCAAATCAATGCCGCCGGCGATCATCACGATCACCATGCCGAGCGCGCCCGACGCGACGATCACGCTCTGCGTGAGCATCGTGACCAGGTTGTAGGCGGAATAAAAGGGCGAACCGGCCCAGACCGCGAAGAACGCGAAGACAGCGGCGAGGCCGAGGAGCGGGCCCACGGCCAGATTGAAGCAGACCGAAAGGCGGGCCTTCGGCGGCGCGGCAGTCAGACCGGTCACACCGGCTCTCCCATCGCCGCGCTCATGGCGCTTCGTTCGGTCCAGGCGCTTGCGGGCGCTTTTTCCCCAAGCCGGCCGCGGCACATGACGGCGATGTTGTCGCAGACGCCCAGCAGCTCCGGCAGATAGGAACTGACAAACAGAATCGCTTTGCCGGCCTGAGCGAGTTTCCCGATCAGCTCATATATCTGAGCCTTGCTCGCGACATCGATGCCCCGCGTGGGCTCATCCAGCAGCAATATATCGCAATTGCTATGGAGCAGCCGGGCCAGGGCGACCTTTTGCTGATTGCCCCCGGAAAGAGATCCGACCGGGGCAGCGGCGGAGGGCGCTTTGATAGCCAGCCGGGAAATCCAGCCGGCTGCCGCGCGCAATTGGGCCTGCCGATTCAGCCACCCGAAACGGGCATAAGGCCGAAGGTTGGAAAGAGTCAGATTGTCAGCCAGGGACGCGATTTGCGCCAAACCCTCCTTCTTGCGATCTTCGCTCAAGAACCCGATTCCTTCAGCCAGACGTGTGGCAGGAGCGACTGTCTGGCCGCCCGCAGGGCCGGGCCGGCCGAAGGAAGAAGGCGGCGCAAGCGAAGAGACAGCCAGGACGGTGACCTTTCCGCTGCGCACGGGGGCGAGACCAAAGATCGCGCGCAGCATCTCGGTGCGGCCGGCGCCAATCAGACCCGCGATACCCAAAATTTCGCCTCGATGCAATGTCAAGCTGGCGGAGGCCACGCCGGGCGCCGCGAGGGCATCGAGCTCGAGAACAGGCCGGCCCAACTGGTGGGGAAC
>DASREK010000092.1:0-13676 GCA_035652135.1 Bryobacterales bacterium
CCCAGAAGCACATGTCGATGCACCACCACTCGATGTCCGGAATCTTCAACAACTGCGGCGCCAGCGAGGCAAAATCGATCTTGCCGGCGCCGAACGGAACATGGGTGCTGGTTTCGTTGTTGTGGAGGGAGCCGTCGGAGTCGATGAGATGGATATGGCGGATCCGACTGTCCAGCAACCGGAGCATCTCCGGAATGCCGCCGGGCAAGACCTCCAGCGTTCCCTGGCCCCGCGCGCCCATCACTGCCGACATGTAAGCGTGCGAGGTGTCGAAGAGAATGCCGAAGTTGGAATGATTCACCGCGTCGGCGATCGCGCGGATTTCCGAGGGCTTGTTGAAAGCGAAGGCGGGTTCGAACTCCCAAACGACGCGCACGCCGGCGGCCTGCCCCAGATCAGCCGCGTCGCGCCAGGTCTCGACGAGCCTGTCCCGGGCGGCGAGATATTCCGCGTCCGGAATGGAATCGGGCGCCGCCCCCGAATCCACGCGAATCGCCGGGATCCGCAAGTCGCGGCACAGCTCCAGGTTTCTCTGAAACAGATCTAAATATTTTTGTTTGTTTCCGGGCGCCGCCGGATTCACAGAGGTAAGGTCTGCGGCATAACCGGAACACTCGAGCCCGAGGTCTTGCAAGAAGACGCGCAATTCCCGGCGCGGCGCGGCTGTCGGATAGCGGTTCAGGCTGACGTGCGGGGGAAAACCGCAGACCTCAACACCGTCGTAACCCGCCTCAGCCAGGCGGCGGGCGGCGCGGTCGAAGGGAATGGGATGGGATTCATACGGCCCAAACGAAAAAGCCCAACTGCCGAGAGAAATTTTCATGTTTTTCTCCGTGGCCCGATGCGCCAGCGGTAGCGGAGTGTTTTCAGGCCGCTCCTATCGGCCGCAGCCACCGGCGGAACGCCGTCTCGGCCGGACCGTAAGGCCGTTTTGCCGTTCGGTCCGGTCCTCTCACGGCGGTTGCGGAGGAGAATGCAGCCTTCTTTTTTCTGCGGCGGTGCTAGGCTGTTGATCTGGGCCGCGGCGGTGAGAGCCGCCCCGAAAAGCAGAAGAGACGAAAATCGACGCACGGTTTTCCCTGCCTGATGACGCAGAATGTTGTACAACGGTTTAGCGCGCCAACACAAGCGGCGGCCATCCTCATCCTCCTGCTCCATTCAGGCGCCTGCGGACCGGCCTGGCTGGCCAAGCAGGCCGAGTTTGCCGTGGAGAATTGTACGGCCCTCGATGGAGCGCCGGAACTCTCCTCCTGGCGATGGAAAGTCGACCCTGATCCGGTGCTGACGCGAGGTCCTAAGGGGGCCTGGGATTCGTTCGATGTACTGAACCCGAGCGTAGTTTTCTGGAACGGCCTCTACTACAACCTGTACTCCGGCTTTGACGGTCACACCTGGCGCACCGGCCTGGCTACCTCAGTGGACGGCCGGCACTGGGAGAAATTCGCCGGCAATCCTGTTCTCTCTCCGCTTCCCGGCTCCTGGGAAGGCGATTACATCGCCGCCAACGGTTCGGCTCTGCATGACGGCTCGCAATTCCTTTACTGGTATCATGCAGGCCGCCCAGCGCGCATCGGGCTGGCCCGCTCCACCGACGCCCGGCACTGGCAGCGGTTGGGACCTCCGGTTCTCGAGCCGGGGCCTGAGGGGAGTTGGGATGAGTCGGGCGTGGCGGACCCGTATGTTCTCCGCTGCCGCGACGCGTACTACTTGTATTATCTGGGGCAGAACCGCCGGGCTGTGCAGCGCATCGGCGCCGCCCGCTCGCCGGATGGCATCCACTGGCAGAAATTCATTGGAAATCCGGTGCTCGATCCGGGGCCTCCGGGAGCTTTCGACGAGCGCGGCGTCGGGGAACCTGCCGTGTTCCGCGCGGCCACGGAATTCTATATGATTTATACAGGGCGCAGTGCCGGCGAGACGCGACGCCTGGGGGCGGCCCGATCGTCCGACGGTGTGCATTGGCAGCGGGCGGCGCTGGCGGCTACGATTGCGAGCGGTCAGCCGTGGGATAGTCATGTGGTGTGCGACCCGTCCGTGCTGGCGGTCAACGGCAAGCTCTGGCTATGGTTCGGAGGCGGTGACGTTGCCCGCCCCGACGAGCGCCTCCACGGACAAATCGGCCTCGCAACAGCTTCGCTCAACGGGCGCTAAGCAATGTTGTTTCGATGGCGGTTTCGGGCCGTTGCGGCTTTTTGAGTGATCCGGATCAAGAAACTTGGACCGCGCGCCCGGGCGGAGAATCCAATTGCATAGCGCAATGAAAAGGTTCATCTACCTTTGCCTGCTCGGCCCCTGGCTGCTGCTGGGACAGTCGGGCGTCCCCAATCTGAAGCCTGATCCCGTCCAATGGTCGTTGCGTCTCGAGCCTGACTCAGCGGCCCCGGGTCAAAAGATACTGGGCCGGCTGATTGCCACGATCGAGCCGGGCTGGCACCTGTACTCGCTGACAACTCCACGCCCTCCGATTGCGACGACAGTCGCCGTGCAGCCATCCCCGGCGATTGAAAAATGGACCGTGTTCGCCCCGCCTCCCAAGCGCGCTCTCGATCCCAATTTCAACGTCGAGACGGAGACCTACGAGAAAAATGTCGACTTCGTGATTGATTTGGATCTCGCCCCAAGTGCAGCGCCGGGTGCAGCGCCAATTACCGCGCAGGTTCGCTATCAGGCTTGCAACGACAAAACCTGCCTTTTCCCGGCCCGGAAAACGGCCGCCGCGACGCTGAAAATCGATCCTAACATCCGGGCCGCCACCCCGGTCATTCCCGCCGGATACACGGAATTCAAAGGCGGACCGCCGGCCGCCGGGCCGGGAACGGCAACTCCGACCGGCGGCGGCGCATCCGGCGGATCTCCAGTGAGTCCGGCTCCCGCCGCCTTTGCCGGCTCACAGGGGACCGGCCAGTTCATCGCCCTCGCTTTAGGCTTGGGATTTCTCGCCATCTTCACGCCATGTGTCTTTCCGATGATCCCCATCACCATGTCGTATTTCCTGGGAGCGCAGACGGGCAGCCGCCGCCAGAGCGTGATCCAAGCCTTTACGTTTTGTTTTGGCGTCGTGTTGCTGTTTACGGGACTCGGCGCGGCAGTAACCGCTATTCTCGGCCCGTTTGGAATTACGCAGCTAGGCTCCAGCCCGTGGGTCAATTTGTTTATTGCCCTGGTGTTCCTGGCTTTCGGTCTCAGCTTGCTGGGAGCTTTTGAGATCACAGTGCCGAGCGGCGTGCTGACTACCGTAACCAACGCGTCTTACCGAGGCGGCTTGGCGGGCGCTTTGATCATGGGCTTGGCGTTTTCGCTGGCTTCCTTCGCCTGCACGGGGCCTTTTGTAGGAACGCTGCTGGCGGGCTCGACCCAGGGCGGTCTTTCCTGGCCGATCCTCGGCATGTTCTTCTTTTCGATCGGGCTGGCTTCCCCATTTTTCTTTTTGGCCTTGTTCCCGGCTTATTTGAAGCGCTTGCCGAAGAGCGGCGGCTGGCTCGAACGGACCAAGGTAACCTTGGGGTTCCTGATACTGGCTGCGATGATGAAATACCTGAGCAACATTGACCAGGTTTACCAGTGGAACATCCTCACGCGCGAGCGGTTTCTGGCGGTCTGGATTGTAATGCTGATGCTGGCCGGACTCTATTTGCTGGGAATTCTGAAGCTGAAGGAGGAAAAAGACGAGCCCGTGAGCCTGGGCCGCCTTTTTGCCGCGGCCGCTATGCTGGTGCTTGCCATTTCGCTCGTGCCCGGGATGTTTGGCGCGCGGCTCGGCGAGCTCGACGCCTACGTTCCGGCTCCCGGCGAGTCTGCGCTGACCAGCGGCGGCGCTACGGCCGAATTGAAGTGGATCAAAGACGATTACCGCGCTGCTCTCGATTTGGCCCGCCAGAGCGGCAAGCCGTTATTTGTAAGCTTCACGGGCTACGCCTGCACCAACTGCCATTGGATGAAGGCCAACATGTTCACGCGGCCGGAAATTGCCGCTGTCTTGAAGAACTTTGTGCTCGTCGAACTATACACCGATGGGACCGATGCCGCCTCCGAAGCGAACCAAAAGATGGCCGAGACACGCTTCAACACCACGGCGATTCCGTTTTACGCCGTGATCCGCCCGGATGACACCGTCTCGGGGACCTTTGCCGGCGTCACCCGGAATGCAAAGGAGTTCGAAGCCTTTCTGAACCGCGGGCTCGGCGGCGCGGCGACGCCAAGCCGCCCGAGTGCGGCTGCGGTGCCGGCTGCCACACCGGCCTCTTAGAGTATGGCCCACGCCCTTAAGGGAAGTCCTTACCAGGGCTAAGGGTTACCCCCGATGGGCGGAAACCTCTAAATTCCCTACACTCTTGTCGATAGACCAAAGCGAGGCTATCGATGATCCCCCCTCTCGATCCCGGCGGTGCGCTTGCCGCAGCGCTATCAGCTGCTGTTTTCATCGTTGCCATTGTCTACGTGGTCCGATCCGGCCACGCTGATATCCAGACTCCTTTGATGTCGGCGCTGGCGGGAGAAGACGCCCTCCTCGGCCGAGAACTGTTCTCCAACGCCATTCTGGAGCGCCGTCTTGCCGGCCGCGGCCTGCTGCTTTCGGTCGCTTTACATGCTGTTGTTTTGCTGGGGACCCCCTTGCTGCCATATCTCTTCCCGGATCGCCTGAACTTTGATTTCCGGAAATATAACGTCAAGATCATCGAATTCCGAATTCCGGAGCCTCTACTCTATACAGTTCCGGACGCAAAGCAGAGCCGCTCCCGAGAGCGAGCCGAGCCGCCTGGCCGCGTTGCCCGGGGGCGCAGGAACTTGTTGGCGCGGGCATCCCCCGCGCCAGGCAGCCGCCTCCCGGGGGTTGCGGGAGGGCCGCCTCGCTTACAGCTACCCTCGTCGGCGCAATCTCGAGCGAGAGATGTAGTCATCGAACCGGATCAGCCGCCCCAGGTGAGCATTGCGGCGCCTCATCCGCTTCCCACAGCTTTTTTGTGGGCGCAGGGGCCGGCGCCAGATCGCCTTTCCCGGCTCGTGGGCGAGCCGCCTGCGGTCAAATTACCGCTCTTTGCCCTTCCTCATTCCACCCCGGCGGTTCAGCGCCCCAATCGGGAAGTAGCGCTTGCGGAATTACAGATCGCATCCGGACCCGTATTGACGGAGCGGCCCCCGCAACTGCCCGTGCTTCCGGCGAACATCTCGCCTGTCCGTATGCCGTCACCTCCGATCGATGCTCCGGGCCAGTTGCCGGCTTCGGCTCTTCCCGGATCGAGCCCTTTGAACCTGATCGCTTTGATGCAAACGCCGGCTCTATCCGCTCCCGCTTATCTTTTGCAAACCGGAAATCGACTGGCCGAGGCGCAACCCGGCCCGAATGGCCCATCGCAAGGGGCGTCAGGCGGGAATGGTTCGCCAGCGGCCAACGCCAATGCATCGGAGACAGCCAAAGATGCTCCCAAGGCTCCGGGCGCCGAAACCAGTGCGAATACCCGTTCCGACACGTCAGGAGCCGAAACAGCGCCGTCTAAGGGAACCTATGCGGACTTGCTGGCGGCATCCAGCCCAGGCTCTACGGGAAAAGGATCCTTGGCCGCCGACTCGAATGCCGGGCAGGCAGGGGAACAGGAGCGGCGCAAGCCCTCCGGGCAGTCCTATCCAAGCGGCAACCTGGGAGTCATCATCGTGCAACAGTCGGCGCAGGATACGATTCTCGAGGGGAGCGAAGTTCTGACTGGCCAGCCGGTTTATACGGTCTATTTCGACGTGCCGGGCGCCCCGCGCCGTTGGATCTTGCAGTATTGCGTACCCGGCTCAGACTCTAAGACGTTCTTCGAGCAGCCCGACGGAGTGATCCGCATTTTGCCCAAACGCTCGGTCCAGCCCCCGTTTCCGATCGAGCGAATCCCGCTGGACGTCAAGAGCGTTCCGAATCCCGGCACTCCCGTCTCCGCGCGCCGGCTCGTCATCTATGCGACCGTAAACGAGCGCGGCGAGACCGGCAATGTCCGCCTGATCCGGGGCACGGGGCAGGAAATCGATCGGACCGCAATGGCGACCCTGCAACGCTGGACATTTCGTCCGGCGATGCGCGGCGATACGCCGGTGGCCGTCGAAGCGCTGTTTGGAATTCCGCTGCCATAGGGGCAACTGCTCCGTTTTTCTCACGCCAACAAATCAAGCAGTTTCTCGTCCAATTCGTTCGCGGCGCGAATGAGCTTGACGTTTGCCGTGAACGCCGAGCGCGCCGAAAGCAAACGCACCGCCTCCTTACTGACATCGATTTCGGCGGCCGAGGACGGATCGGCCAGCCGGCTCAGATTGTCGGCGGCCTGATCGATTTGCCGGATCGCTGCATTTATGCCCGCCAATGCGGCTCCAGTTACTCTCATGTGTTACACTCATCGGCTCGTTCGCAAATATTTCAAGGGGGAAGCGCCTGCCGGATCAACTTTTAACTGTATGGAACATAAAGTCCTGATCACAGTGAGCCCTATCTATAGCGAAGCTGTCAATTTTCTGACGGCGCGTTTAAAAGGGGCGGGATTCGATGTCCAGTACCTAAATCAACCCGACGAGCAGTTGAGCGCTGCCGAACTGAGCGATCTGCTGCGGGGCGTGGAGGTCTATGTCGTGGGGAATGCGCGGGTGCCCCGGCAGGCGATCCAGAGTTCACCGCGCCTGGCCCTGGTGGCGAAGTATGGGGTAGGCGTGGACAATATCGATCTGGCAGCGGCGACCGATCACGGCGTGCTGGTGACCAATGCCCCGGGCGAAAATGCGATCTCGGTGGCCGAAATGACCATTGCCGGGTTGCTCAATCTCTCCCGCAAGCTCCGCGAAATCGAGCGCTCTTTCCGGCAGGGGAAGTGGCGCGCTGTTTTCGGCCACGAAATATACCAGCGCACGCTGGGCATTATCGGATTGGGCAACATCGGCAAGCAGGTGGCGATCAGGGCACGGGCTTTCGGCATGCGGATTCTGGCGTATGACCTGCTGGACTACCCGGAATTCTGCCGCGAGCACCAGGTCGAGATGACTCCGCTCGATCGGCTCCTGGCAGAGTCGGATGCAGTCACCCTGCACGTGCCGCTTACCCCGGAGACCCGCCATATGATCGGCGCACCCCAGTTTAGCCGTATGCGTCCCGGGGCTCTGTTGATTCACACGGCTCGCGGCGGGGTGGTGGATGAGCAAGCCCTTTATCTGGCTCTCGCGGACGGCCCCCTGGGAGGCGCTGCAATCGATGTATTTGAATGTGAACCTTTAGGAGAAAGCCCGCTGAAGAGGCTTGACAACGTCATCCTGACGCCCCATGTCGCGGGCATCAGCTATGAGGCTGCCGAACGCGTCGCCGCACGGACGCTCGAAAATGTGCTCGCTTACCAAGCCGGGCGGACTCCTCCGTGCCTGTTGAACCCCGAGGCCGCCCGCCTACGCAAGAAACTTGATTTCGTCGATAGATAAGCGAGACCGGATCTGCCGGCGCAAACCTTGCGGCAAAAGAATTGGCAAAAACGCCGTCCGGCAATGCGAAAAAGAGTGAGCGAGCCGCGCTTATATCGCGCAACGCCGCCTGATTCGCCAGCCCCCGCAGAATGCCATGCATTTGTCTGATCGCCGGCGCGCGCCATGGTTAATTCTGGTTGTTGATGACGATTACGGCGATCAGATCCTGATCCAGGAGGCGCTTCAGGCCAGCGGCATTTGCAAGCAGATCCAAATCGTAAGCGACGGGGAAGAGGCCATGGAATATCTCCTCGGGCAAGGCCGTTATGCGGCTCCCGGATCGTGCCGCCGTCCCGATTTGATTTTGCTCGACCTGAATATGCCTCGCCTGGGGGGCAAGGAAGTGCTGGCGTTGGTGAAGGCCGATCAGAATTTGAGGTCGATTCCAGTGGTGGCGTTTACAACCTCCGGCCGGCAGGAGGACATCAGCCAGTGCTACAGCCTGGGCGTGAATTCCTATGTGCAAAAGCCCGTAAATTTTCAGGAATTCCAGTGCGTACTACGTCGTGTAGAGGAATATTGGCTGGAAATATCCTTGCCCCCGCCGCCGGGGTAAACTGACATGATACATGCAGCGGGCGCTCACCATTCTCCATATCGATGATGACTCAGACACCCGGTTCTTGCTGCGGGAGCTCATTTCTGAGTCTCCGGAGCCGGAGGGCGGCGAGCACACCGAAATCTGCTGGCTGGACGCCTCGGGGGTCGAGGAAGCCGTGGCCCAATTTGCAGGGGCGCCGCTCGACGCGATCCTGCTGGATAACCGGCTGGCCGGTGAAAACGGCGTCGAGCTGCTGCCTCGCATCCGGCAGGTCTGGGACTGCAAGGTCTGGATCCTGACGGGTTTTTTTCACGAAAAACTACACGACGAATCTCTCCAACGCGGGGCGGCCGGAGTGATCGGAAAAGACGAGCTGCTCAAGGATGCGGCCGGCCTGCGGGCCTTTCTGCTTCGGAACTGCGGGCGCTCCTCGCCGCAGTGAACACCTCAGGAACTGGGCGCCGATTTCAACTGCTCCATGTTCTTCTCAATTTCCCCCAACACTTGCTGAATGTCGGCGCGAATCCGCTGCGCGGCCTCCCAAGCGACGCGCACCGGCGGCGGCGAGGCTTCCGTGAGAGCCGCAATTTGTATGAAATCGAGCAGGTTGTTGATCAGCGAACTGAGCTGCGACGTGCTCCGGTGGACGGACTGCAACACATCCTCGAGCCGGGAATGCCCGTTGGGTTCCGGCGCCGCCTGGTTCCGCGCGGCCGCCAGGCCCGCCACATCACAGATCTGCCGGACCAGAGCGCTGACATCCTCCGTCTTGGGTAGATATTCCAAAGCTCCCAGTTCGCGCGCTTTCCTGCGAAACAGCGCATCGGTATTGCAAGAATAAAGAATCACCCGTACGTGCGAGAGCTCGACATCATTAGCCACCAGCCGGCAAAGCTCCAGGCCGTTCAACTCGGGCATCATGAAATCGGAAATGACTAGATTTACTTTCTGATCGCGGAGCAGTTGCAAAGCCTTTTCCCCATTGCGTGCTTCAAGAATCTCGAAACCAGCCTCCGAGAACGCTTCCCGTAGCAGGCTGGAATAGTCGGGGTCGTCTTCCACCAAGAGGATTGAGCGAAGAGGTGTCGTTGTGCTCGCAGCCATGGAAATCCCTCTCTTGCGCTTATCGGCGCGAAATCGGGAAAGTTTATTCGATCAGGTGACCCGGCTTGGCGGGCAAGGCGAAAAAGAAAGTACTGCCGGACCCGTGATCGGACTCCACCCAGAGCCTGCCCCTCTGTTGCTCGATCAGCTTTCGAACGGCAGCCAGACCGGCGCCTTCCCCCGGAGCGGAAATCTCCTGAACTCTTCCGAACGGCCGAAAAATTTTATCGCGGTCCCGGCCGCGAATGCCGATTCCGTTATCCCGCACCCAGCATACGTGCTCCGAACGGCCGGCCGAGCCGCCCACGGTGACGAGGCCGGGGCGCTGGGGATGCAGGAACTTCAGCCCGTTGTCAATCAAGCGTCGGAAGATCTCTTGCAGCCGGTGCGGGTCGGCCCACAAGACGGGCATAGATTCCAGCACAAGCGCGGCATTTTTAGCCGCCGCGGCGGCGCGAAACTCCTCGATCACCGCCTGGGCAATCTCCGATCCGTTAACCTCCTGCATCTGAAGCGGCTCGCGGCCCGTTCGCGAAAGGTCGAGCAGCGCCGCTAGCAGGCGGTCCATACGGCGCGCGTTTCGCTCCAGCACATCCAGCGAGGGTTTGATTTTTTCGTTGAGTATCTGTTCCGCCAGCCGCCGCTGGTCCGGTGGCAGATGGCCTGTTTCGACGTGGCCCCGGAGTGCTTCGGCCGCTCGCTCCAGGCGCTGGAGAAATCCTTGGAAATTCAGCAGGGGCGCGCGCAGGTCATGGGAAATGGCGTAGACGAACTCGTCTATTTCCGAAAGCGCGCGATCCTGCGGCAAGTTTGAGGGGGTGGCGGCCGCTTTCTCCATACATCCAACCCATCGGCCCGAATCGCAGAGGGCTACAGTGTGCTGTTTCGCTGCGGAGCGTTGCAACTTCCGCCCGCAAGAGCCGATGAGTTCCCTGGAGGGTGGCTCCTGGAAATTGGGCCCCTCGTCTGCCGGATTTGAACCGAGCGGCCCCGCGCAGCTCGGGCGTTTGCGGAGGTTTGATGGTGAGTACGGCCATGAAGTCGCAACCAGCGGTCATCCTTTTAGTGGAAGATGATCTCGGCGATCAGGTCTTGACTCAGGAAGCTTTTAAAAGCTTCAAAACGCCCTATGACCTCCGGATTGTGCCGGATGGCAAGGAGGCTCTCGATTATCTCTACAGAAAAGGCGATTACGAAACGGAAGCCGCCCCAGAGCCGGATCTGATTCTCCTCGATCTGAATATGCCTCGCGTTAATGGCCAACAAGTAGCCGAGCGGGTCCATGCCGACCCGCGCCTGCGGCAAATTCCCATTGTGGTGTTGACCACATCACGGCGGGAGGAAGACGTTGTGCGGCTCTATGGACGTGGCGCAACTACTTTTATCACCAAGCCCTTGGACTTCAAGCAGTTCAAGGCAACCGTGCGGGATCTCGAATATCTGATCAAGTTTGTCGCCGAGCTCAAGAACCTCCGCGACCGTGCTCGCGTCACCGACGCTCAGATTCGGAAACTCACGCGACGCCGGCAGCAATTGCAGCGCCTTACTGACGGGCTTTTCGATCAGCATATGCGTCAAATCGAAGCCATTTTTCTCGAGAATCGCGAGAGACTGGGATCCGCCGAGCCGCAGCAATCGGTTTCGTGCACCGAAACTGCGGCTGGCCGCGCTTTGCTGCTTCTGGCCGGGAAAATCTTGAAGGGCCGGCCCGAAGAGTGGAAGCGGATTTCGGGAGAGCCGGCCATGGAGAGTAGTGCGTTCCACGGAGCCGGTGCGTCCCATGGGCCGACCGAGATGTCCGAAGGGCTCTCGAGGCTGGCGCGGAGCCTGAATAACCTGTCCGAGAAAAGTGCGGCTGCCTCACCCTCGGCGGGACAGGACGAAACCAATCATTCCACGCCGGAGGCGCCTGAGCACACAGAAAATCGCTAAATGTTCTGATTCCCGAGCTTGATCCCGGCTTAAAAACCCGTCAGATCGATTGACCGGCCGGCGAAGGGCGCGGCTCGCTGGGCTGCCGCCGGCTCGAATCCAGGAAACGGCGCAGCCCTGGTTCCGGCGCACGGATTTGACCGAGAGCCTCTGCGCGGAATCCCGACACGACTGGATTAGCCCGTTTCTGCTGTTTCGTCTTTGTCGATCGCCCGGCGACGGTGGCTTCCAGTCCCGCGTAAGAGCCGGACAATCCCTTTCATCCACAAGCCATGCGCTATGATTGATGTCATGGATTGGGCCCGACTCTTGCTAGCGCTCGCTGTTTTTTCCGCGGCTGCGCAATCGCCGAAAACTGCGCCGGCCGCCAAGGCAAAATACATGCCGCCTCCTCCGGTGCAGCCAATTCCCTACAGCCACAAGCAGCATCTAGCGCTGGGACTGCAATGCAAAAATTGCCATGAGATGGCCGAGCCGGGCGATTACGCCGGCCTGCCCTCGACGGCGACGTGCATGAATTGCCATACTACGATCAAGAAAGACAGCCCATCCATTCAAAAACTGGCCCAGTTCCATAGGGACGGCCAGCCCGTGCCTTGGGTGCGGGTCTACCATATTCCCGACTATGTCGATTTCAGCCACAAGGTGCATCTGACGCGCGCCAAAGCCACGTGTGAGACCTGCCACGGGCCTGTGCGCGAACGCGATGTCTTGCGGAAAGAAACCGACATTACGATGGCCGGCTGCATGGATTGCCATCGCGCCAATAACGCTTCGATCGCCTGCGATTACTGCCACGCTTTGCGGTGAGAATGGCTTATAACAGCCTTTGAACCGGTTCCGCTGTTCCGTTCGGACCGGTTTCCTGCCATGCGCCTCAGTCGATGAGGGCGCCAATGCTACACTCAGATGAGTGCAGCCTCTCCTTCATCTCTTTAAGACGCTCACCGACCCTTGGCAACTGGTTGCGTTTCTTCAGGGCTGGCCGGGCTATCTGATCTTGTTCGCGATTGTTTTTGCCGAAACGGGGTTGTTGGTAGGCTTTTTCCTGCCAGGCGATTCCCTAATGTTCACAGTGGGCGTCTTCGCCGGCGCGGGGCATCTGAACATCCTTTGGGTCAACGGCATTCTGATGGCCGCCGCTATTTTGGGAGACAGCTTCGGTTATTTGCTGGGTCGCAAAACCGGACCCAAAATTTTCTCGCGCGAGGATTCCCGGCTCTTCCACAAGAGGCACGTCGTCCGCACGCAGCAGTTTTACCAGAAGCACGGCGGCCGTACCATCCTGTATGCCCGTTTCATTCCCATCATCCGTACATTTGCTCCTTACGTGGCGGGGGTGGGACAGATGGAATATAAACGCTTCATCGGATTCAATGTGTTTGGGGGCATCGGCTGGGTGTTGGCTCTGACCATGCTCGGATACGGGTTGGGGAACGTTCCCATCGTGAAGAACAACTTCGAGAAGATGATCCTGCTGATCATCTTCCTCTCTATTCTTCCTGGTCTTATTGAGGTTCTGCGTCACAAGCTTGGCGCAGGCCGCCGCGGGAAAAGTGAAGTTCCCGTGGCCGCCGACACGGAGTAGCGCATCGCCTTCCCGAATGCCGGAAGCGCGCGGCGATTTCCGCTGAATATGTTTTCCTCTGTGCGGGCCAAGCAGGCTGTTTCCCCGGCCCGCCTGTTGGGCCCGCAGAGTCAAAACCGCAGGCGCCGGACGTACGGAAACCGGCTGCCAAGCAAGAACGGCCGGCTGGCGGATATTTCAATCCGAAAGCCGGCCGATTTGTTGGAGGGCTTGTGGCGCGGGCCGTCAAAATACCAGCCGCATGCTGAATTGCAGTTGACGGTTTTCGTTGACTTTTACCGTCTGGTTGCCCTGAGCCGTGGTCACCTGGCCGAAATTGTTGTTACTGAAGTTCGTCCCTGGATTGTCGAAGTGGGGCGTGTTGGTCACGTTGAACGATTCGCCGCGGAACTCCAGGTTGAACCGCTCCGTCAGGCGGAACTTCCGGAACACCGAGAAGTCGATGGAAAACAGCCGCGGGCCGTGCAGGACGTTGCGCCCCAGATTGCCGAACGTATTTGGGGGAGGCGCCGAGAACGCCGAGGCGCCGAAGTAGAGCTGGCCCGGCCCGATGTCTCCGAGGATTTTCACGGGTCCGTTCACGTTGGGGCGATTGATATTGCCCGGAGCGTTCAGGGTGGTATTGCTGATGCTGATATCCAGCGGCAACCCGCTTTCCCATGTCCACAGCCCATTCAGTTGCCAGCCGCCCAGCAGCCACTTGGAAATCCCCGACTGCGCCCAGCGTTTTCCCTGCCCGAAGGGCAGCTCGTAAATGGCGCTCTCGGTGAAGACGTGCCGCCGATCCCACTGCGCCAGGCCTTTGTTGAGCGCCAGATTGATGTTGTTGAAATTCCCGCCCGATGTCCGGCCATCGAAGTCGATGCCTTTCGCGAAGGCATAGGACGTTGTGAGCAGAAACCCGTTAGCGATTGTCCACCCCTTCGATCATGTAGTTGTTGTGCTGGTCCAGGCCGTTCACCACGGACTGCAAATGCTCCTGGGAATTAAAAAACGGCGAGTTGGAGCGATAGGCCCGTTGCACACCGGGAATCAGCA
>DASREK010000093.1:0-23180 GCA_035652135.1 Bryobacterales bacterium
TGCAATTGTTCGATAGCAGCCTGCTGCTGTTCCACGCGGCTCTCGATCGCGGACATGCCGGAAGAGAGGCGCTTCCCGGCTTCGGCGACCAACGCGTCGAGCGAAGGAGCGGCCTGCCGTTCGGCCTCGATCGACTCGAGGCGTTCTTCGATTTGCAGAACCCGCTGCCAGATCTCGTCCAGACGGCCTGCCGGCGAGGAACGCTCGAGGGCCTGCATGCGCGCTTCCAGCGCCGCCACGCTCCCCGCAAGTGACTCGATGCGGTGGACGGCCTCGATGCTCTCCGAAAGAATAGCCTGGGCCACGGGCCTGTCCACCAAGTCTTCGAACTGTTCGGAATCTTCGGTCTCGCCGGATTCCTCTCGCGCCCCAGATTGCTTGTTCCGGCGCCCCGCCGGGGAACCCAAAGCCCCTCCCGCTACAATCACCAGCGCGCCGGCAGCCATCCAGGCCAGAACTTTTATAGGGCTCAGGCAGTCCATGAATCATCCTCGATCGGTTACCAAACAAACCCACTTTATCATGTTTTTAGCAAAAAGCTATTCCGGCCGTATGACGACTTCCACTGCTTCGCCGCTCTGCATGGCCGGAAGAATACTGTTAATGCCATCCAGCCCAATGCGATGGGTAATTATGGATTCGAGCGGCAGCGGGGGGTTTTCGAGGGTGGCAACCGTCTGCGGAAACGTCCCGCCGGCGATGAACGAGCCAGCAATGCTGATCTCCCGCCGGGTGACCTCATATTGATTAACCGCCGATTCAGCTTGCTGGTTCATTCCGAAAAGGACGATGCGCCCTCCGGAGCGAACCAGCCGAAGCGCCTCTCCGAGCAGAGACCCGACCGAATCGACGACAATGTCGGCGCCTATCCCACTCCACTCCCGGACGCTCTCCGGCAGGGAAACTTCCTGAGGGTTCCACACCTGGTCCGCTCCAGCCAGGCTCGCCAGGCGCCTGCGGACCGGAGAGACCTCCGATATGCCGACTTTCCCCGCGCCTCCGGCCCGAAACAGCATGGAGAACAACAGGCCGATCGGGCCAGCGCCCAGGATGACGGCGTTGTCTCCTATTTTCAGGCCCGCTTTGCCGAATCCATTCAGCACGCACGAGAGCGGCTCGGCGAAGACCGCCCGCTCGAGAGGAATATCCTTGCTGATCGGGTAAAGCGACGCTGCGGGCGCCACGTTATATTCGGCGAATCCTCCATCGCGGAAGATTCCCAAGGTCGTCATGTTCCGGCACAGGTTGGGCGCGCCGCGGCGGCAATACGCACATCTGCCGCAGGTGATATTGGGGTCCACCACGACCCGGCTGCCCACGCGCAGGCCGTCCACGCCATCGCCCGCATCGAGAACCTCCGCGACATATTCATGACCCAGAATGCTCCCCGGCGTGGCCGGATGGCCGGGCGGGTCCGCCAGAATGTGCAAGTCAGTGCCGCAGATGCTGGCTGCCTCCACCCGCAGAAGGACATCGCCATCCTGCCGGATCTGAGGCTTGGGCCGCTGCTCGATCCGCAGATCGCCAGGACCGTAAAAAACGGCGCATTTCATAATCACTTTCTCAGGCGCCAGGGTAACACGCGCCGCATCGGGGAAAAAGAGCTAGCTTCGAAACCAACGTTGCGGCGCGCTGCGGACGTTTTCCGGGCGGCGATGACGCTTCAAGAGTTCCTCTGGAAGCGGAGATCTCAATAGTACCGGGCGGCCTCTGCTCGGGATGGCCAAACCGGCGAAGGACGCTGGAAGCGAAAACGGGCAGCACAGTCTCGTCAGGCGCGCCAGGTCCCAAAGCAATTTCCCGCTACGCGGTACAGGCAGCCAGGGGCCGGATCTCCACGATCCGCGATGTGATGATTGTACGGAAGCGAGGGTGGAGAAATTCCAGATGCATGCCCCGGCCGATGAAACGGAGCTTCAACATCGAGCCGCCCCAATTGGACCCGTGAATCTTCACCAGAACCGGACTCGGGCAAAACTGCGGATGCCCGGAAATCAGGGCGCTGCCGCCGCCGCGGTTCACGATCCGGTAGAATCGGTTCTGCGTTTCCACTTCGATCTCAGCGCCGCGCGGTAAATCGTCGAGGTAAACGCCGCCTTCGATCTCTGATTTCACGATCTTCCCGTTCACGTCGTCGCTCAGATTCCTATGGGGAGCGAACAGATCGGGATTCGTATCGGCGATCCGATAGTCCATTCTGAGTCGATTCTACTATACTTCTGCGAAGAGTCCAGCCTGCTTCTCCCCGGCTTTTGCTCACCTGTTAGGGCGCTAGAATATGGGGGTGCCAAAGACTGCGGCAGCGGCGAAGAAGCCCCGCCGGGAAGCGCTGGAAAAGCCTTATCCCGCCAAACTATCGAAGGACCAGGCCCAGACTGTCACGTCGTGGCACGGGGCGGCGGTGGTCGCGGCCATTACCCTGGCGGTCTTCTGGCCAGCGATCGGCAACCAGTTCGTCAACTGGGACGATGACAAGAATTTCCTGAATAATCCGTATTTTCGCGGGCTGACGCTGTCCCATCTCCGCTGGATGTTCACCACCTCTCTGCTCGGACATTATCATCCCTTCACCTGGATCACGCTGGGCCTGGATTACGTGCTTTGGGGCATGAATCCCGCCGGCTACCATCTGACGAACATTCTCTTACATGCGGCCAATGCCGTGCTGCTCTATCTGATCGCTCTGCGCCTTCTAGGCGGGAGAATTTGGGTGGCGGTTCTGGCGGCGCTGCTTTTCTCCGTTCATCCTTTGCGGGTGGAATCGGTGGCATGGGTTACCGAGCGCCGCGACGTGCTGTCGGGATTTTTTTACCTGCTCTCGGTTCTCACTTACCTGCGCGCACAAAGGCCCCCCGAAGACGGCCCCAGCTCCCGGACGCGGGAGATGGCCCTGTCGGCGGCGTTTTTCGCCGCGGGACTGCTTTCCAAAGTAATTGTGGCGAGCTTGCCCCTCGTGTTGCTGCTGCTCGATGCATATCCCTTGCGCCGCGGATTCCGGCTCGCCGAGAAAATTCCGTACTTTCTGTTCGCCGCGGCCGGGGCGCTGGCGGCGCTGGCGACGCAGGGGGCCGGCGTCCATGGCTTCGCGGAACACGTCGTACTGCTTCCCGGTCTGCGGACGGGGCTGTCGCTCTACGGTCTGTTTTTCTATCTCTGGAAAACGGTTCTGCCTTTCGGCCTGTATCCGCAGTATGTTCTGCCGGCCGGCATTTCGGTCTTCGACCGGCGCATTGTCCTCGCCGCGGCGCTGGCAGCGGCGCTGACGATCACCGCCGTCGTCTTGCGAAGGCGGCTTCCTGCTTTTGCAGCCGTCTGGGCGTGCTATGTGGTGACGCTGCTGCCTGTGCTTTCCTTCGCCCGGCTGGACACTCAGCAATACGCAGCGGATCACAACAGTTATCTCGCCACGCTCGGCCTGGCGCTGGCGGGGGCGGCCGCGATTGCCGCCATCCGGCGCCGCGAGATTGCCAGAGCGGCGGCTCCGTTGCTCATCTTGATATTCGCCATGCTTTGCCGGCGCCAAATCCCGGTGTGGCGGGATCCTTCGAGCCTCTGGACGGCTACGCTCGCCGGAGCGCCCGATTCGGTAGTGGCTCACAACAACCTCGGCGAGGCTCTGGCCGCCCAAGGCAGGCTCGGCGAGGCCGCCGCGCATTTCCGGCGGGCGATTGAGATCCGGCCGGGCTACGCTCAGGCCCATTACAATCTCGCCCGAGCCAGCCAGAAACAGGGGGATCTCCCGGGGGCCATCGCAGAGTTTCAACGGGCGCTTCAAATTGAGCCCGCCTTCGCGACAGCTCACAACGACCTCGCCACCTGTTACGCCGCCCTGGGCCAATCCGGGCCGGCGCTCGAACAGTACCGGCTCGCGCTGCGCTACCAGCCCGATTACGCCGATGCGCACTACAATCTTGGCAATCTGTTGCAGCAGCAGCGCCAGCTCGAAGACTCGATCGCTGAGTACCGGCAGGCGCTGCGTTACAACCCCGGGCTTGCAGACGCCCACAACAACTGGGGCGTGGCTCTGGACGCCCTGGGACGCCCGGCTGAAGCGATGGAACACTACCGGCAGGCGCTTTTGATTGCACCCACAAATTCCGACGCCCACAACAATCTGGGCGCAGCGCTGGAAGCGCAGGGGAAAAAGGACGAAGCTGTCGCTGAGTACCGGCAAGCGCTGCGTTTCAATCCCGGCCACCGGGACGCCGCCGCGAACCTGGCGCGAGCGCTCCGCGCCCCATAGCGCTCCAAAGGGCGGCGGTTCGGGAGGCTGGTCATGCGGCGAGCGATTCTACGATGCCCATTACTCATTCAGATCCTCGCGGGAGCCGGCCCGGCCGGAAACGGCAGCCCCTGATCGACCCCGGAGTGGATGCGATGATCACCAGCGATTCGCAGGCACTCCCAGTATTCTTGCGGCAGAAAGAGTCGCCACGCCGGGCCGGGACGCAAAGCTCGGGCCGGCTCCCGATTTCGGGTGGAACTGGCGCCAGGACTGTAAGAATCCGTCCCCAGGGTTGTTCCCCCGGTACGTCGGTTCCGCAGTCTTCCGTTTGCAGTACAATGGCTCTGCCACAGGCTCCGCAGGAGGACTACATGGCCGCCACGCTCAGCGCCACGAGCCGGGACCTCGATCTTCAGCATCTCTGGCACGGAAATTTGCAGCACCGCGATCTCGCCAAGCGCCCGCCGCTCGAAATCACGCGGGCGGAAGGCTGTTATGTCTACGATGCCGCCGGCCGCCGCTATCTGGACGCCATGGCGGGTCTTTTTTGCGTCAACGTCGGCTACGGCCGGCGCGAGATCGTGGCCGCGGTCGCCGACCAGATGTCAAGGCTGCCGTATTACCCCCTGACGCAGTCGCACGGCCCCGGCGCAAGGCTGGCGGCGCGGCTGGCCGGGCTTCTGCCAGGCGAACTGGGTCGGGTGTTCTTCGTCAATAGCGGCTCGGAAGCAGTGGAAACGGCGCTGAAAATCGCAAGGCAGTACGGCCGGCAGGCCCATCCCGGCCAGAACCGTTACAAAATCATCGCCCGGAATCGCGGCTATCACGGCTTCACGATGGGCGCGGCCTCGGCTACCGGACAGATCTTGCGCAAGCAGGCGTTCGAGCCCCTCGTGCCAGGATTTTTCCATGTCTCCCCGCCCGACCACTATCGCTGCCCGCACTGCTCCCGCGAGCCTGCCTGCACCCTGGCCTGCGCGGATGAGGTGGAGCAGGTCATCCGCGCGGAGGGTCCCGAAACCGTGGCGGCGGTGATAGCCGAGCCTGTAATCGGCGGCGGGGGCGTTTTTCCAGCTCCCGAGGGCTATTGGGAGCGGCTGCGGGAAATCTGCGACCGCTACGAAGCGCTGCTGATCGCCGATGAAGTAATCACCGGCTTTGGGCGTACCGGGAAGCTGTTCGGCTTCGAGCACGCCGGCATCGTGCCGGATATCATCACTATCGCCAAGGGAATCACATCCGCCTATCTTCCGTTGGCGGCGGCGGTCGCCACCGAGCGCGTCTTCCAGATCTTTCAAGCGGGCGAGTCGGATGAAGCGAAGTTTACACAAGTCAGCACGTTCGGGGGCCATCCAGCCTCCTGCGCGGCGGCGCTGGCCAATCTCGACATCCTGGTGGGCGAACGGCTTTGGGAAAACGCCGCGCGCATGGGAAGCTATTTGCTCGAGGCGCTGCGCGCGATTCACTCGCCATTTATCGGCGAAGTGCGCGGACGCGGGCTGCTGATCGGACTGGAAATGGTGGAGAGCCAGGATACCCGCACGCCGCTTCCCGAGGCAGCGGCCGCAGGCCTTCAGCGCGCGATCCGCGATGCGGGCGTCATCGTAGGGCGCAACAGCGACACCGTGCCCGGGTTCTGCAACGTGTTGATCCTTTCGCCGCCGCTGACGTTGAGCCGCGAACAGGCGGACGCGATTGTGGAGGCACTGGAAGCCGGACTGGCTCAACTGCACTGAGGCCGCGCCATCTTGCGCCGTCTTCGGCATCCAGCCAGGGGCGGCCGTGCGCTCAGCCTGCGCGTTGCTGTTACTGACTGGGTCTGCCGCTTTTTTCTGCGCCTGTTAGAATAGTTCTACTCTGCGCTCCCGACCCTCTGTGGCCAAGACGCCATTCCGAAAAATCTTAATCGCCAATCGCGGCGAGGTCGCAGTTCGCGTGATTCGCGCATGCCGTGAGATGGGAATCGCTTCCGTTGCTGTTTATTCGGAAGCAGACCGGGCCGCGCTGCATGTCCGCATGGCCGATGAAGCCCGCGCTATCGGCCCTGCGCCGGCGCCGGAGAGCTATCTGTCGGTGGAACGCATTATCGAAGCCGCGCGAGCCAGCGGAGCCGGCGCTATTCATCCCGGTTATGGTTTCCTGAGCGAAAATCCGGCATTGGCGCGGGCTTGTGATGAGGCCGGCATCGTGTTTATCGGCCCCAGCGCCGGGTCTATGGAATTGATGGGGTCCAAAACAGCGGCGCGGCAGAGAATGCTCGCGGCAGGCGTTCCGGTTGTGCCGGGCGCCACCGCTGCGGCCGCTGACTGGCGCCAGGCTCAGGCGGAAGCTCGCCGCTTTGGATATCCCATTTTGGTGAAAGCAGCGGCCGGCGGCGGCGGCAAGGGCATGCGAGTAGTGGAGCGCGAAGAGGAATTACCCGCCGCCATGCGCGAGGCGGCCAGCGAGGCGGAGCGAGCCTTCGGGGACCCCAGTGTTTACATCGAAAAATACCTGAGCAGGCCCCGGCACATCGAGATCCAGGTGCTGGGCGACCGCTACGGCGAGCTGATTCACCTCGGGGAACGAGAATGCTCGCTGCAACGCCGGCATCAAAAGGTGATAGAAGAATGTCCTTCGCCGCTGGTCGCCGAACACGAAGAGATGCGGCGGAAGATGGGCGAGACCGCCGTCCGGGCGGCGCGGGCAGCCGGTTACTACAACGCCGGCACGATCGAGTTCCTGGTCGATGAGGACCTCAATTTCTATTTCCTCGAGATGAACACCCGGCTTCAGGTGGAACACCCGGTCACGGAGATGGTGACCGGAATCGACCTGGTGAGAGAGCAAATTCTGATCGCAGCAGGAGAACCGCTCGGACGCCGCCAGGAGCAGATCGGCTGGAGCGGCGCGGCGATCGAGTGCCGCGTGTATGCCGAAGATCCCAGCAACAATTTCTTCCCTTCGCCCGGCCGCATTGCGTCCATGAGCGAGCCTGCCGGACCCGGCGTTCGCGTCGATTCGGGCGCTTACCCGGGCTGGACGGTTCCCATTGAATATGATCCGCTGTTTGCGAAACTGGCGGTGTGGGCCCCTTCGCGCGAGGGGGCGATCGCCCGGCTGCGCCGCGCGCTGGATGAGTACCATGTCAGCGGCATTCAAACCAATCTCGGTTTCTTCCGAGAAATCGTAAATGACCCCGAATTCCAGGCCGGACGCCTTGACACAGGCTTCATCGCGAGATGGATGTCCCGCGCGAAGACCCCTCCGCTGGAATCCTGCGACCAGGAACGGGCGGTCGCTTTAGCTGCGGCGCTGTATGCCCTGCGCCGGGAGAACAGCGCAGCTTCGGCCTCCGAAGCTGCGCCTTCCCGCTGGAAGACTCAGGGCCGCGCGCGGCTGCTGCAATGAAGCTCGAGATCATCATTGACGGCAGGGCGCGGGCGGTCGAAGTGCCGGACCAGGCGCTGGCCGGCGGCCCGGGCAATTTTGTGATCGAGTCTTCTCCCATTCAGGGTGACATCCGGGAAATCGAGCCGGGCTTATATTCCGTCCTGATCGCCGGCCGCAGCTACGAAGTAAGAATCGATCCGGCTTCCGCATGGAGCGCCGGAACAGAGCCGGCCGCCCGCCCTGGGACGGACGGGCCGGCGCCGGATTACTACGCCCACGTCCGCGGACGGCGATATGCGGTCCAGGTGCGCGATCCCCGGCGGCTGCCGCTACAGCGCGGCCGGCCGGCCGCAGCCGGCCGCCAGAGCGTCGCTTCCCCGATGCCGGGAAAAGTGGTTCGCCTGCTCGTGAGCGAGGGGGAGCAGGTGAAAGCCGGACAGGGCTTGCTGGTCGTGGAAGCGATGAAGATGCAGAACGAAATTCGCGCGCCCAAAGACGGACGAGTAACCGCAATTCGAGTCGCCGAGGGCGCCGCGGTTGCCGGCGGCGAGACGCTGGCGGAAGTGGAATAGGCGGGCCTGCGGCCGGGCGGCCGCACTGTCAGGCCTTGACGGGAATTGGGAAGGCGGGAAATGAGTACCGGAGGCTGGCAAAATGCGTGAATTCGACGTCGTAACCGGCGCGTTCGGATATACGGGCAAGTACATCACCGCGCGATTGCTGGCGATGGGGCGCGCCGTTCGTACGCTGACCGCCCATCCGGATCGCCTGAATCCATTTGGCGGCAAGGTCAGCGTGGCGCCGTTCCATTTTGAAGTCGCCGGAAAGCTGGCGGCGAGCTTGCAGGGGGCTGACACTCTTTACAATACATACTGGGTGCGGTTCTCGCACGGCAAAGTCACTTTCGACCAAGCCGTGCGGAACACGCGAAAGCTCATCGAGGCGGCCGGAACGGCCGGCGTCCGGCGGCTGGTGCACATCAGCATCTCCAACCCTTCGGAAGATTCCCCTCTTCCTTATTTCCGGGGCAAGGCGATCTTAGAACGGGCCATCGCCGAGTCGGGATTGTCCTACGCGATCGTCCGGCCGACCGTAGTTTTCGGCCGCGAGGATATTCTTATCAACAACATCGGCTGGCTGCTCCGGCGTTTTCCGGTGTTTCTGATTCCTGGCTCGGGCCAGTATTGCCTCCAACCGGTTTTCGTCGAAGACGTGGCCGACATTGCGATCGCCGCCGCCTGCGCGGAGCAGAATGGCGTGTGGGACGCCGCCGGCCCCGAGGTTTACGTTTTTGAGGAGCTTGTGCGCGCCATTGCCGCCGCCGTGCGCAGCCGCGCGCGGCTCATCAGGGCCCCGGCGGGGCTGGTAGCGCTTCTATGCCGCCTGCTTGGATATTTCGTCGGGGACGTGCTGCTTACGCGCGATGAGGTGAAGGGACTCATGGCCGGCCTCCTGGTGTCCCACGCTGCGCCGGCGGGCCGGAAAAAACTCAGTGAATGGCTGGCGGAAAACTCGGAAACAGTCGGCGCGGCCTACGCCTCAGAGTTGCAGCGGCACTATCGTTAGCTGAAGAATGCTGCTCACGCCGGCCGCTGCACCCTCTCTTCTGAGGACCCGTCTCTGAGGAGCCCGGCCTCGCACCGCGCGAAGCAATGGACTTCGGAGGCGACCGGCAACAAGCCTCGAAACAGGAACCGGGGGCCGGAGCCGGAACCCGGCATCCATCCCCGGTTCCGGAACTGAACCTCTGCGCTTCAAAGCTGGACTCCGGGACTGAATCTAAAAAAGCGGATCTAGGTCGAGCCTGGATAATGGGGTTCCTTCCGGTTTGTGCGGAGGAAGTAGTCTAGAATGGATCAATAGGGGCGGTTAGCTCAGTTGGTTAGAGCGCCTGCCTTACAAGCAGGAGGTCACAAGTTCAAGTCTTGTACCGCCCACCATCTATTTTCAAGGACCTATATTCTCAAGACTTATGAGGGCATTAGTGTACCCTCTGCTGAGACATTGAGATCCAACTCGGGGATCCAACTTCCCTCCGCCAGGGCGCTCCTGCTGACCGGAGTAGATACGCTCAATACGCCCGGCCGCGTCCCGTTGCTTGCGTCCAACATGCGCGCACAGGCTCCCCGGGCGGGTGACGGTTCTGTCCGGCGCTCTGCTTCGATCGCCGGAAAGTGGATCGATTCCGCAACGTCACGTTGCAGGGCGGCGAACGTGCATAATATTGTCGAGGGGGCCCAATGAGACACGCGGTTCTATGGACTGTAAATATACTGTTGTTATTCGTGCTGGAGGCGGCGGCCCGAGGACAGACCCCGCCGAATACGCTCAGCGCCGAAGAAATGCAGGAGGGATGGATTCTCCTTTGGGACGGCAAAACGCTGAACGGATGGGAATCCCATGGGAGCGGCGTCTGGAAGGTGGAGGACGGAGCTCTGGTGGGCGAGCCGGAGGGCAAAGCCGGCTGGCTGGGGACAATGCAGGCATTCAGCGATTTCGTGTTGAAAGCCGAATTCCGCACCACGGCGGACTGCAACAGCGGGATCTACCTTCGCGCTGCACGTGAGGGCGTGCCGCGCCAGACCGGTTACGAGATCCAAATCCGCGACTACAAGGAACCGCAAGAGACCGTGCCGTTCCTGACCGGCAGTTTGGTGATGCACGCGCACGCTTCGGGCGCAAAGATCATCCCCAACCAGTGGAATCGCTACGAAGTGACCGCGCAGGGCGATCATTTTATCGTGGTCTACAACGGTCAAACGGTGCTCGATACCCGCCAGTCCAAAACTTCCTCCGGGGTCATCGGCCTGGAATACAACAATAGAAAAATCGAGTTTCGAAACCTCAAGTTACGTCCGTTGCGCTGAGAACGGGAAAACCACCCGGCGCCAGGGGCCGGCGATCCGGCTCTAGCGAGTATGCCGGCGGGCCAGGGTTTTTATCCAGCTCCGCTGCCCGGCAACTTGGGTGGATCCTGTTGGTCTCAGGCGAAACCGGAACCCGGAGGGACACGCGCCTGGAAACATTCTTATATGAAAACGTTTTGTCTGGCCGTTTTCCAGCGCTCAAGGAACTAGCGTGGATCGTGGCAGGAGCCGCAGCCCACCGGGCCCCCCCGCGTCCGGTGGCAGTCGATGCAGGCGGCCATTGCCAGATCAGTCTCGCGGCACGTCACGTCCCGCTCTTGCACCAGCCCGTGGCAGGTTTGACATTCGACTTTTCCTTTCTTGACGTGCTCCGCGTGGCTGAACTCGACGTAATCCGGCAGGCGATACACAGGCTCCCAGGGAACCGGCTTGTGCTGCTTGTCATAGGCGGCCAGCCGATGGATGGGTGTACTCTCTTTTTTGATCGTGATATGGCATGCCATGCAGGTTGCAGTCGAGGGAAGACCCGCGGAATAGCCGGGCTTTTCCATGGCGTGGCATTCTGTGCAACGCAAGCCTGTCGCGGCGTGCTTTTTGTGGCTGAACGGGAGGGGCTGTGGCGGCGGCGGGGAAAAACAATCCTCGTCGCCAGCCGCGGCGGCCGTCAGGACGGTGAAGATCGCCAAGAGGACAGCGTTTCGAGCCATGGACCCGGAGGATGCAGACGGCAGACTTTCAGGATCGCATCGATCGGGAGGATTGACAAGGATACCGGCGTCAAATTGATCCGCTGTTGACCTCACGTTGCTTTCGGCTGGCTCCACGCTGCTGGCGCGCCGGCCAAACGTCGGTTCTCTATGCCCAAAGAAGCACGCCACCTGGTCAGTTTCATCGCCACACCACAGCCCGTGGTGGAAAAGATGCTGGGCCTGGCGAAAGTGGAGAAAGACGACGTAGTCTACGATCTGGGCTGCGGCGACGGCCGCGTGGTAATCGCCGCTGCCAAGAAATACGGCGCCCGTGCGGTCGGCGTCGATATCAACCCCGAGCGGATCAGGGAAAGCGAGGAAAACGCCCGCCTGGCGGGCGTAGCAGAGCAGGTTATCTTCCGCAACGAGGATCTGTTTGAAGCTGGGATTGCGGAGGCCACGGTGGTCACGCTTTACCTGGTGGAGTCGCTGAATCGGAAGCTCCGCATGAAGTTGTGGCGGGAGCTGCGGCCAGGAACGCGCGTCGTATCGTACAACTTCGACATGGGCGACTGGGAGCCGGAAAAGGAAATCGCGATCGAAGGGCGGAAGCTATACCTTTGGAGGATTCCTTTCCATCCCCCTACCCGGCCCTGATAGCCGCATCGAACTGTCCCCTGAAAATTTTGGAAATTACCGCTCAAGATCCTGCCCGTGAGACATGCCATCGATTTCCGGCTCTCAAAGCCGCCAGAGGGAGTAGAATATGAGCCATCTAGTGCTCGTGGAAGTGAGCGGAATGAATCGGATACACAACAGCAAGCATCTGCTCCACGCGCCGGCACTGCTGGTTTTGGGCGTTATCACAGCCGGCGCCGCCAGCGGCGAAGTCAGCTTTAACCGCGACATCCGGCCCATTATGGCCGACACCTGCTTCCGGTGCCATGGTCCCGATAAAAATGCACGCATGATGGGGCTGCGCCTGGACATACGGGAGGAAGCCACGCGGCGCACGGCGACTGGGGTGATCCCCATCGTGCCGGGCAAGCCCGAGGAAAGCGCCATCATCCAGCGCATTTTCGCGAAGGATCCGGCGCGGCGCATGCCCCCGGTTTACGCGCATAAAGAGCTGACAGAGACGCAGAAAGAAACGATCCGCCGCTGGGTGGCGGAGGGCGCCAAGTATGAGGGCCACTGGGCGTACCAGCCCGTGCGGCGTCCCGAAGCGCCTGCGGTGACCCAGGCCCTGGCGCCGATTCGAAATCCGATCGACGCCTTCATCCAGTCGCGCCTAGCTCGGGAAGGCTTACGCCCCTCGCCGGAGGCGGACCGGAGAACGCTGCTCCGGCGGGTTACGCTCGATCTGACCGGGCTGCTTCCTACCCCCGAGGAAGGGAGCGCGTTTCTCAAAGATCAGTCGCCGGACGCGTACGAGAAAGTCGTTGACCGGCTGCTGGCGTCGCCGCAGTACGCGGAAAAGCAGGCCATGCACTGGCTGGACGCGGTTCGTTATGCCGATACGGCCGGGTTTCACAGCGATCTTCCCTACCCGATCTGGCCGTATCGCGATTACGTACTGCGGGCCTTCGCCGAGAACAAGCCGTTCGACCAGTTTACCCGTGAGCAGCTTGCGGGCGATCTGCTGCCGAACGCCACTATCGAGCAAAAAGTCGCCTCGGCTTACAACCGGCTGAACCGGATGTCGCCGGAGGGCGGGCTGCAACCCAAGGAATATCTCGCGAAATACGGCGCCGACCGCGTGCGCACGACGAGCACCGTCTGGCTGGGAAGCACGCTCGGCTGCGCCGAGTGCCACGACCACAAATTCGACCCCTTCCTCTCGAAAGATTTCTATTCGATGAAGGCATTTTTCGCCGACATTCTCGAAACGGGGCGCGCCCCGGACATCGGTCCCGGCGCGTGGGGATCCAAGCTCGATCTGCCGACGCCGGAACAGCAGAGGCAGCGCGAGCAATGGAGCTGGCAGCTTGCCCAGGCGCGGCGCGATCTGGACGCGGAAGCCCAGGTGCTCGCCGCCGATACCAACTGGGAAGCGGAGGTATTGCGGCGCTACGAAGCGGGAGAACTGGATTGGCGCTACCAGCGGCCTGTCTCCGCGGAATCGGCCCACGGAGCCAGGCTGACGATTTACAACGATGAGCCGGTAGAAAGCAACTACTACATAGGCGGCACGCTGGTTTCCGAACGCGCCCCGGGCCGCGGCCTCGTTGTGGTCAGCGGGCCGAACCCTGACAACGAAACGTATACGGTTTCCTTCCGGCCGGGCGAGGGCGCCTGGACTGCTCTGGGCGTGGAAGCCGTTCACGATGAGAGCCTGCCCAGCCACCGGCTGGCGCGGGGGTCCGACCGCCTGGTGCTGACCGAGGTGGAGGCTCAAGTTTCGGAGGGCGCCAGCGGACCGGTCCGAAAACTGTCGTTTGTGCTGGCCACCCCGAGCATGCGAATCGAGCCGCCTGAGCTGCACCCGATGGCGGTCATCGACGGAGATCCCCGCACCGGGTGGGGCGTGGCCTCGAACGGCGACCCGGGCAATTTGTTTCTTGCGCTGCGGTTCGCGCAGAAGCTGCATACGACCGCGGATTCGGTGGTTACCGTCCGGTTGCGGCACGATTCCCAGTTCCGGCGCGCCACGCTGGGTCGATTTCGGCTCGCGCTTTCCGCCGGAGAGTATTCCTGGCCGGAGCCGGAGAATTTGCGAGCCCGCTTGAAGAAGGAGACCGGAGACCCGCCGCCGTCAAACCATGGCGGCGTGCCGGCCCGGGTGCTTACAGCCTTGCGGACTCCGGAAGACAAACGCACGGAGGAGCAGAAGCGGACGCTGTTGGACTATTACGAATGGCTCACGCCGGACTTGGAACATCGCCTGGCGCAGATCGGCAAACTGGAAGCGAAACTGGGGCAATTGGAGTCGCAGATTCCCCGCGTCGTCGTGACCGAAGCGACACGGCCGCGGGTGACCCGCATTCTGCCGCGCGCCAACTGGATGGATGACACGCATGAAATCGTCGAGCCAGCGATTCCGGTGTTTCTGGGCAAACTGGAGACCGGCGGCCGCCGGGCCACGCGGCTCGATCTGGCGAACTGGCTGGTCTCGCCGCGCAATCCGCTCACGGCCCGCGTGTTCGTCAACCGATTGTGGCGCGAGTTTTTCGGCGCCGGGATCTCCAAGACGCTGGATGACCTCGGGTCGCAGGGAGAATGGCCGGTCCATCCGGAGCTGCTCGACTGGCTGGCGTCGGAATTCATGCAGCCGGCCTGGCAGGCGCAGGGCGCGCACCCGTGGGACGTGAAGCACATCATCCGCACTATAGTAACTAGTCATACGTATAGACAATCCTCGCTGCCCAGGCCGGAGGTGGAAGAGCGCGATCCGGACAATCGTTTGCTGGCGCGCCAGAGCCGGTTCCGGGTGGACGCGGAGATCGTGCACGATATCGCGCTCGAGGTTTCGGGCCTGCTGGTGGAAAAATTCGGCGGCCCGAGCGTGCGGCCGTATCAGCCCGATGGCTACCTGGCTGCATTGAACTTCCCCAAGCGCGATTACAGCGCCAGCCGCGGAGAGGACCTGTACCGGCGCGGAGTCTACATTTTCTGGCAGAGGACCTTTTTGCATCCGAGCCTGCTGGCGTTCGACGCCCCCACGCGCGAGGAATGCACGGTCAACCGCGTGGCTTCGAATACGCCGCTCCAAGCGCTGGATCTGCTGAACGACCCGATATACGTGGAAGCGGCGCGCGCTTTGGCGCAAAACATGATCCAGAACGGCGGGCGCACGACGGAGACACGCATTCAATGGGCCTTCGAGCGAGCCCTGACGCGTCCCCCCCGGGCGGAGGAGCAGCGCATTCTTGCCGATTTGTACACAAAGAATCTCCGGCGCTTCCAGGCTGCGCCCATGGAAGCGAAAAAATTGATCGCAACCGGCGAAACGCCGGCGCCGCAGCGGATTGAGCCGGCAGAGCTGGCGGCTATGACGACCGTGGCTCGCGCGATTCTCAATCTGCACGAAACGATCACCAGAAATTAGGAGGAAGCTGTGGATCGAAGAGATCTGTTTACGGACATCCGCCGCCGGACGTTTCTGAGCCGCGGCGTCGCTGGGCTGGGGCTGCTGGCGCTAAACTCGCTGCTCGACCCCCGGCTGTTCGCCGCAGCCTCGGACTTGCAATCCAAAGGGGCCGTAAATCCGCTGCATCACCCGGCCAAGGCAAAACGGGTAATCTTCCTTTACCAGGCCGGCGGGCCTTCGCATCTCGAGACCTTCGACTACAAGCCCAAGCTGGCGGAAATGAACGGCAAGCCCATGCCCGAATCGCTGACCAAAGGGCAGCAAATCGCGCAGTTGCAGGGCAAGCCCTTGATCTGCTTCGGCCCGCAGCACAAGTTTCAGAAGTTCGGGAAGTCCCAGCAGGAGATTTGCTCTTTGTTTCCGCACATCGGCAGCGTGGCTGACGATATTTGCATCGTGCGCTCGATGTGGACGGAGCAGATCAACCACGACCCGGCGCACACGATCATGAATACGGGTTCGATCCTGCCGGGGAGGCCGAGCATGGGATCGTGGATTTTTTACGGACTCGGATCCGAGGCGGAAGATCTGCCCGGATTCGTGGTGTTGACCTCGGCGGGCAGGGGCGGCCAGATGCAGCCCATCGCCGCGCGGCAATGGTCGGCAGGATTGCTCCCCGGCAAGTTCCAAGGCGTGAAGCTGAACTCGGTGGGCGACCCGGTGCTTTACATTGAGAACCCGGCCGGAGTGAGCGCGGAGGTGCAGCGCGACTCGATCGAAGCGGTCAACAAACTCAACCGGCTGGAATACGACTCGGTGAAAGATCCGGAGATTCTGACTCGCGTGGCGCAGTATGAAATGGCGTTCCGTATGCAAACCAGCGTGCCGAGCCTGGTGGATATGAGCCAGGAACCCAAACAGATTCTCGAGATGTACGGCGCTCATCCCGGAGACGGGTCCTTCGCTTCCAATTGCCTGCTGGCGCGGAGGCTGGCCGAGCGGGGAGTGCGGTTTATCCAGCTCTATCACCGGGATTGGGACCACCACGACGCCGTCAAACAGAACGTAGCGCTGAAAGCCGAAGAGGTGGACCGGCCAACGGCCGCGCTGATCCAGGACCTGAAGCAGCGCGGCATGCTCGACGACACCCTGGTAGTCTGGGGCGGAGAGTTCGGCCGCACGCCGATGTCGCAGGGCGGCGATGGCCGCGATCATCACATCAAAGGTTTTTCGTTCCTGCTGGCGGGCGGGGGCATCCAAGGCGGGCTTACCTACGGATCGACCGACGACCTCGGCTATGCGGCGCAGGAGAATCCGGTCAGCGTGCATGACTTTCATGCGACCATGCTGTATCTTCTGGGAATCGATCACGAGCGGCTCACGATAAAGTTTCAGGGCATGGACGCCCGCCTGACAGGGGTGTCGGGCCGCGTGGTCAAAGAAATCTTGGCGTAAAGTTTCCCTTCCCCAGCGGACTGCACACAGCCTCCCACCAGGCTCGGCGGCTGCGCGATAATCGCCGCATGGCCACTCTCCGACTCATTGAATACGCCGATGCCAGCCCCGAAGTGCGGGAGGTCTACGACGACATCATGGCCACCCGCAAGACGGACTGGATCAACAATTTTTGGAAAGCTCTCGCGCGAGATCCCGTCACCCTCCGAAGAACATGGCAGAGCATCAAGGAAGTGATGGCTCCCGGCGCGCTGGACGCGCTCACGAAAGAGATGATCTACCTGGCTGTCAGCGCGACCAACCAGTGCGCGTACTGCATCGCTTCCCACACGGCCGGCGCGCGCAAGGCCGGCATGACGGACCAGATGTTCGCCGAACTGATGGCCGTGACGGGCATGGCGAACGAAACGAACCGCCTGGCCAGCGGCTACCAGGTTGAGATCGACGAAAAATTCAAGAACCCGTGAAGACGGCTTAGCAAGAGCCTTGCGGTGCGGCATCCGGCGCTCTCCACACACGCGGAAGCCGGGCGCCCAAGCGCGGATCCCTCGGACTGGGGGAATCCCTCGCGCCGGGTTTCAGATTCGTGAATCACACCATCTCCTGATGCGGCGATTGGCGGGCTGCTCGAGCATCCGGAAAACGGCGGCGGAGATGATCACCACCGCGGGCACATAGACTGCGGGCGTCGGCTCGGCGGCGAGGCGCCGGTACCACCAAAGCAGAGGAATGTGGAGGATATACATCGAGTAGCTGGTTTGCCCGAGAAAAACCATGATTCGTGAGGAAAGCCATCGTGCGAGCACGCCGCCTTCCAGAGAAAGTCCGATGAGAAGCAGAGCGTTGAGGGGCCGCAGAGCGCCGTTCAGATCAATGGGCCCACGGATGGTCTCGGGATTGAGAATAAAAAACGCGCTCAGGAGGATGGCCGGAACATAGAGCCAGTGGCCGCGTCCGGTGAAGGGGCGGCGAGAGCGGAGCAGAAGCTCGTAGGCGCGCGCCGTGAGAATGCCCATGATAAAGTCGGCAAGGTGAATCACCGGTTTCCAGACGTCAGGCACGCCCAGACGCAGGAGCGCGACGGGCAGGAAACAAACGGCGGCGCCGATGGCCAGTGCGTTGCGCCAGCTTATCTTAGACAGACATACCGCGCCCAGCGGAAAACATAAATAGAAGAAAATTTCGCAGGAAAGAGACCACGCGGGAGTGTTCCAGTGGACAGGCGGGGTCCCGGCCCACCCTTGCAATAACAGGCCATAGCGCGCCACAAGTCCCGCCTTTCCCGGCACGCGGTCCTGTATGATGAACGGCGCGACAATCAACAGACTCAGAGCATAGCCGGGATAAATGCGGGCGATCCGGCCGGCGCCATAGCGCAAAAAGCTGCCCCGGTTCCAGACCATCGAGCCATAGCCGCGGGCCAGCACGAAGCCTGAGAGGACAAAGAAGATTCCGACCGCCAGGTAGCTGCTGTGAAGAATTACGTACATCGGATGCGGCAGCCGAAGAGACCACGCGTCCAGTTCCGTCCCCGTGTCCATCAAGTGATTCAGGATTACCCAGAGCGCAAGAAAGAAACGCAAGCCCGTCAGGGCCGGCAGATACCGTCTCTTCGCCGCGAGATAGGGAGTTTCGTCGGCCCTTGGACGCTCTGCTGGCGCGGATGGGGTCTCAAGGACCGCCTCTTGAGCAAGACCCATAAGCAATGCGCTCCTTGATTGTATCGAGCCGGAGAGATTTTGCGCCACTCCGGGAAGCGGCGGTTCGCGCCGCGGTTCCGGCGGCGCAACACGGTATTTATAATAGGATTGGGCGACCGGCGCGTTTCAAGCGTGCCGCAAGGCGGGCGCGCAGAATGCCCGCGCTCGCGCGTGAGATCAGATTCTTTGCAGGCTTACGCGCAGGTCGATGCGTGCGCCTTCGCCGGGGCCGGTTTTCACCACCAGCGCGCCGTTCACCAGGCGCACGCGTTCGGCCATGCTGATGAGGCCGAGCCCCTGCCGGCTCTTATCTCCCGGGTCGAAGCCTTTCCCCGAATCCGCGACCGTGAGGCGCAGCGATCCTCCGGCGGACCGCAGCGAGATCACGATCATTTGCGCCCCCGAATGCTTCGCGGCATTCTGGATGGCCTCCTGGGCGACGCGGTAAAAACATAAAGCCACGTCCTGGGGAATCGAATCCGGCAGGCCACGCTGCCGAAACCGGATCTTGATGCCTGTCCTCTTTTGCACTTCTTCACAGTAGGACCGCAGCGCCACGCCCAGTCCGAGGTGTTCCAAAATCGAGGGATGCAGTTGGTAGGCCGTGCGGCGCACGTCGTCGGAGATTTCTTCCGCCCGCCGCCGGAGAGATTGCAGTTCTTTCCGGATGGCGGCCGCGGAATCGGGCAACTCCTGCTCCAGTTGCTCGACGCCCACGGCCAGCATGCAGAGCTTCTGATTCAAGCTGTCATGCAGCTCCCGGGAAAGGCGCCGCCGTTCTTCTTCCTGAGCCGTAATCAGCGCGGCAGTCAGGGCGCCCAGCCGCTCATCGCGGTGGCGTAATTCTTCCGCGTGGCGGAGATCGGTGATGTCGCAAAGAATCCACACGGCTCCCGTTATCCCATTGCCGCCCGCTATGGGATGTGCGCTCGCGCGAAACCAGCGGTCGCGGATAAGCTGGCGGCTCGTCTCGTGGGCTTTGGTGCGCAGGGCTCGGGTCAGCGGGTTCTGCTGGCAGGCCGGCACTATATCTTGATAATGCCTTCCCGGAAGGACGCCGGCGGCCTCCCCGAAGATGAGCTTGAATTTTTCGTTGCAGCGCCGAATTTTCCCGCCAGCATCGACCAGGGCGACGGCGTCATGAACGCTGTTGAAGGTCGCTTCCCAGTCGCACGCCATCGACTGCGCTTTCTCTTCCGCCTCGCGCGCCCGCAGCAGCGCCTTGAGAATCGCCGTCAACGCGGTATGATCCACCGGCGCGACCAGATAGGCGTCGGCGCCCCCTTCGGCGCCGGCGGCTGGAACAGCAGCGCACGCAGCAGAGACGTGCAGAACAGCTATGGAAGCCGTCTCCGGATCAGCCTTGATCTGCCGGCATACCTGGACCCCGCTTATGTCCGGCAGATTTGCGTCCAGAATGACGGCTTCCGGCCGGTCGGTTTTCGCTTGGGCGAGCGCCTCGGTTCCCGTAGCCGCTTCTCGCACCTGAAAGCCCGCCTGCCGCAATGCGCAGCTCGTCACATAGCGGGAGGCTTGCGTATCGTCTACGACCAGAACCACAGGCTCCACGCCGCCGCTCATAGGATCACCGCTCCGGCGGCCATCCCTTCCCCGCCGGCCACGGCAAGCCGTATTTTCGATGTATTCACAAACATTTCAGACTTCCAGCTTCTGTTTTTTGGACGCAACCGGAGGAGAGAGAGTCGGAGCGGCAGACGCCAGTATAGCATCCACAGAATTCAGCGCCACCTAGGGAGAACCCGAGCCGCCGGGCAAAAAGGGGCATGGGCCGGCGCACGGGTTTCAGCGGTTCCCCGCCGGCCGGGGGAGGAAGACAAAAGCGCGTGGGACTTTCCCGCCCTTCGGCCGCTTCAAATCTTTCCCCGGGAACGTTCTTCGATTTCGCGGGTAATGTATTCCGTGTAGGCGATCAGCGCCGCGCGGTACTTCCGGTTGGCGGAGAAGAATTCATCGTTAGCGCGAAGCAGAGCCGCGGTGCTGTCGGGAGTCCCAGCCAGATCGCGAGAAAGCGCGGTGGCTGATTCCAGCCGGTCCAGGGCGGCGCGGTGAGCGAGCCGAGCCTTTTCCAGCTCTTCCGAGAGCTTTTCTCGCGACATAATCTCGCCGCTCCGGAATTAGAATAGCACAGGCTGCGGCTCCCTATTGCTGTATCTTGCGCGGAAAAGAAATGGTGAACCGCGTTCCCTGGCTCCGATCCAGTTGCAGTGTTCCCTGCAATTGTTCGACCAGCAACCTTACCAGTTGCAGCCCCATAGAGGTGGCGTGGGCCGGATCGAGATTAGCGGGCAATCCGACGCCGTTGTCGGCCACCGAAAGAACGCACTGCGAGTCTCCGCACTCCAGAGTGACCTGGACCAACCCGGAGCGTTCCTTCGGAAACGCGTGCTTGAGGCAATTGCTGAGCAGCTCATTCACAATGAGGCCGACGGGAACCGCCTGGTTGAGTTCGAGCTCGGTGTTCCGCATGTCTGTGCGCAGCCGGATGCGGTCGGGATGGGCCCGGTAGAATTCGAACAGGTCTCTCGCCAGCTTTTGGATGTACCCGCCGAAATCGATGTGGGCGAGATCAGGCGATCCGTACAGCAGTTCATGGATGGCGGCGATGGACTGCACGCGGTGATGCATCTCTTGAAACATGGCTGCGGCTTCCGGATCGCGCAGGTAATCGGACTGTAGCTGGATGAGGCTCACAATCATTTGCAGATTGTTCTTCACCCGGTGATGAATCTCTTTTAGCAGGACGTCTTTTTCCTGAAGAGACCGGCGCAGCCGCTCTTCCGCCTGCCTCTGCTGGGTAGTGTCGCGCATCACCATGGCGAAACCGCGCAGCTTGTCGGTCTCGTCCCGGACACTGGTCAGGATGGCATTGGCCAAAAACCGGCTGCCATCCTTCCGGGAAAACCAGCGTTCGTCCTCGGCGCTCTTTTGGGTCCGGGCTTTTTCGAGCAGCCGCTCCGGTTCGCCCCGCCCGGTGTCTTCGCGTGTGAACAGGCGGGAGAGCGGCTGGCCCAGAATTTCCGTTTCGGTGTAGCCCAAAATGCGCTCAGCGCCGGCGTTCCAACTCGTGATATTGCCGCTGGGGTCCATTTGGAACATGGCGTAGTCGCGAACGCTCTCGACAAACAGCCGGAAGCTGCGCTGGCTCTCCCTGAGGGCGGCGCGGTCGGTGGTATCGCGGACATTCATTTGAATCACCTGGCGTGTTCCGACCAGATAGCGGTTCGCCGTGATTTGCAGCTCCAGCCGGCGGCCATCGCGGGCGATGAGCGGTACGTCATCGTACCGGACGACGTCTTTTTCCATCAGCTCCTGCATAAGCTGCCGGCTGAACGGCGCGTCCCGGAAGGGAGCCGTCTGGTTCAGGCGGCGCCCTACGAACTCTTCCCGGGGATAGCCCGTCAGTTCGAGCATGTAGGGATTGATGTCCATGATGGACCCGGCTTCCACATCGATCAAAAGAATTCCGTCCTTGGAGGCCTCAAACAGCCGGCCGTAGCGGATTTCAGCTTCCTGGCGGCGCTTGGTGACATCCTCGATCGCGAGCAGCACGGTGCGCGCTTCCAGGCGGGGAATGCGGCGGGCGCTGAGGTACATGGTGCGGCGGCCGATATGGGGAAAATCGTGCTCCACTTCGTAATCCTGGAAGGGGATGCCCCGGAACAGGGCGTCCCCCAGCAGCTCCCGCAGGCGCTGGCGGTTCCACTGGCCATTGCCGAGGTCATAGAGCAGGCGCCCTTCGGTTTCCTCGCGCGACACCTGAAACATTTCGTAAAAAGCCAGAGTGGCTCGCTGCACCCGCAAATCGCCGTCCAGCACGAGAAGGGGCTCGCGGACGGTTTCGATCATGCCTTCGGCGTAATCTCTGGCTTCCTCGGCCGCGCGGAGGCTGCGCTTGATGGGGTCGATGTCGACAATGGTGATGACAGCGCCCTCGATTCGGTCGTCGGTGGTCCGGTAGGGGCGCACCGTGACTGAGTGCCAGCGCCCGTTCTGGTCCTGGACATCCTGCTGTTCCGGCTTGAGGGTTTCCAGCACGCCGACAATCAACTTCTCAAGAGGAAGCGGTTCGAGCGGCCCCCGCAGGTGCCCGATGGGCCGGCCCACATCGGCCGGGCCCAGCTCGAGCAGCTTTTCCGCCGGCGTGTTGAAGCGGCGGAGGCGAAGGCTGTTATCCACCATGACGATGGGAATGCTCACCGCCGAAAACAGATTCTTCAAATCGCTATTGAGGGCCGCGAGCTCCTGGTTGCGGTGCTGGAGCTCCTCGTTTACGGTCGTAAGCTCCTCATTGGCGCTTTGCAATTCCTCTTTGGTAGTGCTCAGCTCCTCATTGGTGCTCTGGAGCTCCTCGTTGGCGCTGCGCACCTCTTCGTTGGCGGCGCGCAGCTCCTCGGCGTGGGCTTCATGATCTTCGGTGAGATTGCGCAGGTATTCCCTGGTTTCGGCAAGCTGCTGCTGCAATTGCCGCGCGTGCTCTTCGAGCGCCTCGGTGTAGTCCTCGAGGCTGCTGCTTCTCTGTCCAACGTTGAATTGGAGCGGAGGCGCGGCGCTTTTCTTGGCGCCTTCCTGAAATACGATCAGATAATACCGCTCGCCGGGTGCGACTCCGGCAATCGGCGTCACTTCGATGTTGACCTGACGCTGCTCGCCGCTATGATCCACATAAATGCCGGTCTCGGACATCGAAACGTTCTGCTCGGCCACGGCCTGGATGAGGCGCCGCAGCACAAGGACGAGACCCTCCCGCGCCATCCGCAGCAGATTGAGGCTCGCTTCGCCCGGCGTCGGCTCCAGGTATTCGCTGGTGTGTCCCCGAAACTG
>DASREK010000094.1:0-13270 GCA_035652135.1 Bryobacterales bacterium
TGGCGCGGTCCGAAAACGAACTCCGCGCGCTGCTTTTCGGCGCCCTTCAAAATCCCGCACGGCTGGCCGCCCGCAGGGCAGCGCTGATCCGGGAAATGTTCGGTTGCACTCTCGACGGCTTTTCCAGCCGCCGGGTAGCGGAGCAGCTAGGGAAGCTGGCGGCCGCGTCACATGATTGTTGTTCTTCATCGGCATGATTGATTCGCGCTGGGGATTCAGCCCAGGGCGCTCCAATCCCCGCCTACCCTCGCAAAGCGTTCCATATGGCATCTGAGCCAGCCAAAATACGCCCCGGCAAAAACGCTCGCTCCATCTCGGTGGTCACGCCGACGTACTACCGCCGGGACGAAATTGATCAGTTGCTGGACAGCCTGTCTGGCCAGACTGTGCGCCCTCTGGAGCTGATCATCGTGGACGGGGCTCCGGTGAGCGAGCAGGCCACGGAAAGGCTGGTGGCCAGCCGGTCCTCCGCTTTGCCGTTCCGGTGCCGATACATCCGCCAGAGCGGCGGCACGGCCATTCAACGAAATGCGGGGATTGATATCGCCCAGGGAGATTTCGTCTCGTTTATCGATGACGATATATCTCTCGAGCCTGATTTCTTCGAGCAGATTCTGCTGGCTTACGAGCTGGATAAAGATCAGCGCGTCGGCGGCATAGCCGGTTACATCACCAACCAGCACCTCGACCCGAATAAATCGCCGCGCTGGCGCTGGTACCGGCGCCTGCACCTCTTCACTACCTACGAACCGGGACGCTATGATTATCGGACCGGTTATCCGATCAACCGTTATTTGCAGCCGCCGCACGCCGGAATCCGCACGATCGATTTTATGGGTTCCAATTGCGCCGTCTGGCGCCGGGAGGTTTTTGCAAGCGGACTGCGCTTTTCGCCCTTTTTTTCCGATTACGGCGTTTTGGAAGACGCACACCTGGCCTTGCGGGCGGGCCGTGACTGGACGCTTTGGGAATGCGGGCTAGCCCGCTGTGTGCATCATCGCTCCCCCAAGGGCCGGGTCAGCAAGAGAAGGCTTGCCTGGAAAACAGCCGTAAACTACCGGTACGTGTTTGTGGACATCGTTCCTCAGCGAAACTGGAAGCAAGAGCTTCGTTTTTGGAGCGTTCAGGCAGTGGATCTGCTGCGTCTTTGCGCCCACGCTTTCCGGTCGCGCGAGAAGGGCGATTGGCCAGCGGTATTAGGAAAAGTCGAGGGCATTTTGGCCGCCATGCGGTTGAAAAAAGCTGGCCCGGCCGTCCCCATTGGTTCCACTTCCGCTGATTCCGCCCCTGTTTCAGAAGGAACCATCTGTTCCTCATGAAGTGCGCCGTGTTTTCCCACAAGCCATGCTGGCGCAGCCGCGCGTCGCCCAGCGGATACGCCACTGACGGCGGCTTTGCGTTTCAGATGGCCGCGCTTGCGGAAATGTTTGACGAGACCACCGTAGCCGTCCCCATTTACAAGTGCGGGCCGCCCAGAGGCGAGATCGCTTTAGCCGGGCGCAACCTGAAAATCGCGCCGCTGGTTCCGCCGCTGGGACGCGGTGTGTGGCGAAAGGCTCTCATGCCGGCGTGGTTTCTTTGGAATCTGCCGGCGCTGCTTCGCGAAATGTCGCGCGCCGACGCCGTGCACGTGCCTATCCCCGGCGATATCGGCACCATCGGAATGGTGCTGGCCTTGGTCCTCGGCAAGCCTCTTTTCGTGCGGCATTGCGGCAACTGGTTCGTCGAAAGAACCGCCGCCGAGCGCTTCTGGAAGTGGTTCATGGTCCGGTTCGCCGGAGGCCGGCGGGTGATGCTCGCCACAGGGGGAGCCGAGGAGCCGCCCTCGCCGCGGAATTCCCACATCGGGTGGATTTTCTCAACGTCGCTGACGGAAGCCGAAATCCGGGCCTGCGGCCAGCGGCGCAGCTCCATTGATCCCCAGCGCCTGCGGTTGATCATCGTGTGCCGGCAAGAAAAGGAAAAGGGCACAGGCATTGTTATAGACGGTCTGCGGCTGGTCTGCCAGGATTTTCCCGGAGCCAGCCTGGACGTCGTGGGGGACGGGTCCGCGCTTCCGCAATTTCGGAAGCAGGCCGCCGATTTGGGGCTGGCGGAGCGGATAACCTTCCACGGCAGGCTGGGACATGGCGAGGTGATCAGCCTGTTGCAACAGGCAAGCCTGTTCTGTTATCCGACGGCGGCTTCCGAGGGCTTCCCGAAATCTGTGTTGGAAGCTTTGGCGTGCGGGCTTCCCGCCATCACCACTCGCGTCTCTGTTTTGCCGCAGCTCATCAGTCAGGGCTGCGGCATCCTGCTCGACGCCCCAACGCCCGAAGCTGTCGCCACAGCGATCCGGCGATGTGTAGACCACCAGGATGAGTACCGGTTCATGTCAGCCCGGGCGCTGGAGATCGCCCGCGAATACTCCCTGGAAAAGTGGCGGGAGAATATCGCCTGTTTGTTGCGAGCAGCATGGGGACCTCTTGCGTGTGACGCGTGATCTCGCCAGGCTCAAAATCTGTTTTCTCGCCGGGACACTCGGACAAGGAGGCGCAGAGCGGCAACTCATTCACATTCTGAAGGCGCTGCGCTGCCACGGGGCGGGGGTCAGGCTTCTCTGCCTGACGCAAGGCGAATTTTGGGAAGAAGCCATCCGCAAGATGGAAATTCCGGTTATCTGGGTCGGCCGGCAAAAGTCGCGGCTGGCACGCTTGGGAGGCATTTTAAGAGTGCTGAAAAATGACCCTCCCGATATCATCCAGAGCCACCATTTCTATACCAATCTGTATGCCACGGCGGCAGCTCGAATAATAGGTTCACGGGATGTGGGAGCCCTGCGAAACGATCCCGGCGGTGAAATGAAATTTCACGGGTTTGTGACGGGGCAGTTAAGTCTCCGGGCGCCGCGGCTGCTCGTTTCCAATTCCCGCGCTGCGATGGATAGGGCGAGCGCCCTCGGGATCCCTTCGTCGCGCCTGCGATGGCTGCCGAACGTTGTAGATCTCGATCGCTTTTGTCCCGGCGGCTGCGAACACAACGGGCGTGTTCGCCTGCTCTCGGTGGGAAGACTGGAGGAACAAAAGAGGCATGACCGGCTTCTGAGAGCTCTTAAAAAACAACTCAGCGGACCGTGCGGGCGCGATTTTCGTCTCGTTATCGCCGGAGAAGGCTCCGAACGGCCGCGTTTAGAAGCGCTGACCCGAGGCCTTGACCTGCTCCCCCGGGTCCAATTTCGCGGAGGTGTCGTGGAGACCGACGCCTTATACCGGGAATCCGACATTTTCGTCCTCGCTTCCGACTGGGAGGGAACCCCCAATGTCATTCTTGAAGCGATGGCCTCGGGGCTGCCGGTGGTAGCCACCCGCGTGGGAGGGGTTCCGGAAATCGTCCAGCATGGGGAAACGGGCTACTTAGTGGATCCGGACGACGAAAGCTCTCTGGCGGAAGCGCTTTCGATTTTGATCGGCGATTGCCGGCTTCGTCGGGAAATGGGGCGCCGCGCCAGGAAGTATGTGGAAGACAATCATTCTCCGCAGCGGCTTGGCCGTCTTTTGCAAGAGCTGTACGAGGCGGCGCTCTCGTGAGACAGGGCGTTCATAAGATGACCGCGAACACCGTGCAAACCTGGCGGGTCCCCTTGCTGCAAAAAACATCCCTGCCGATCCGCAAGCTGGGCTTATTTGCCTTGGCCCACGTGCCTCTGGGATTGCTGATGCATCAGTTCAACGCGATCGCCACGGTGCACGCGATCGTGACGTTCCTGATCGGTTGCGGATGGGCTATCTATGGGCGGAGACCGGAGCGGGTGGCCTATGTCGCGGCTTATATCACGGGAGCCGAAGTGCTGTGGCGCATGGCCAGCGCCGATGTATTTTGGGAATTCGGCAAGTATGCCGTGGCCGGCATTTTCCTCCTCGCACTGCTGCGAACAGGCAAATTACAGCATTTCGCGCTGCCGCTGCTGTACCTCGGTCTGCTGACCCCTTCCACGGTCCAAACAATCCAGGATTTGCGGTGGGCGGAAGCGCGCAGTCAAATCAGTTTTAATCTTTCAGGACCGTTCGCACTGGCCATGAGCTGCTGGTTTTTCGCCAACGTTCGACTTTCGCTAAAGCAGCTTCAGCGCCTGTTTCTCGTGCTCATTGCGCCGATCGCCGGAATCGCGACGATCGCCCTATACGGGACTGTAGCCGCTTCCGAAATCCATTTCACCACCCAGTCGAATTTCGAAACCAGCGGAGGTTTTGGGCCCAATCAGGTTTCGGCCGTGCTGGGCTTGGGCGCGCTCCTGACCTTTCTGATCCTGCTCACCTACCAGGGCAAGAAAGCCGGCGTGAAGCTATGTCTGTTCTGCGGTCTGGCGTTGTTCGCCATCCAGAGCGCGCTGACCTTCTCCCGCGGCGGCTTATACAATGCGGCGGGGGCTGGCGCCGTCGCTTCGATGCTTTTCCTTTCGAAGACCAAGTTCAAGCTCAGGGTGTTAGCGGTCGCCGTATTAGTGCTGATCATCGCGCACTACGTGGTTCTTCCCTCGCTGGATGACTACACCGGCGGCGCGCTGTCCGAGCGCTTCAGCAGCTTGAATTTGACCGGCAGAGACCGCCTGATTCGGGGCGACCTGCAAGCCTGGGAGGAGAATCCTGTTTTCGGCGTCGGGCCCGGAAGGGCTCGGTTTTCCCGTGGCGAGTTCTACCGGGAAGGTGTGGCGGCCCACACAGAATTCTCGCGCCTCCTCGCCGAGCATGGAATGTGGGGGCTGGCAGCACTGTTCACGCTGCTGTTCATGGCGATCAAAAACTTCCGGCAGGCTCGCAGCGGTGTCCATAAAGCGCTGCTGACCGCCGCGACCGCCTGGAGTCTCTTGTTCATGACCAACGCTGCCATGCGGCTGGTGGCTCCCTCTTTTGTATTTGGGCTGGCGTCGGTGAAGTTGCTGCGGCAGCGAAAGATCCTTCAGTGGACGACCGGGCCGTATCCGAGCCATCAAGGTCAGGTCGCGGTGAAACAGATTGGCGCTGTGAATCCGGCATTTACCCAACGGGCGCCGGGGCGCCTTTCGAGCGCCTATGAATGACAGCCCCGCGGTGGCCGCACAGCCTAAAGTTGATTTTGGACCGCCGGCGCTTCTCTGCGCATCTTCATTTTGGGAGTGTGCTCCGGCCGGTTTGCCTGCTGTTTGCTTTTGGCGTAGAAACCCCGTGGGAAGACCGGTGCGCATTTTTGCCGTCGGCGACACGGCCTTTTCGGGACGGGTGGCGGCAAGCCTCGAAGGGCGGTCGTCGCCAATCGCCGGCGGCGTGGCCGCCCTGCTCCAGTCGGGCGACATCGTCTTTGGCAACCTGGAAGGATCGCTCAGCGATAGCATTCCGCGCGGATCCCTCTTCGCCGCGCCCGCATCCGCAGCGTCGTTGCTGTCGGACTCCGGATTCACCCTGCTGCATCTCGCCAACAATCACGCGTATGACTATGGTCCTGCCGGACTGGGATCCACGCTTGCCGCTTTGGCAAGCGCCGGCGTGACGCCGCTCGGCGCAGGAACCGATTCCTTCTCCGCCCGGAGGCCGGTCCGGACGGATCGCCGAGGGCTTCGGATCGGTTGGCTCGGATGCGGCCGCTCGGAATGCGCGCCAGCGTCTGACGGCCCCCAGTTTTGGGAATTTGACGAAGCAGAGCTGTTGCAGGCGGTGACCAGCGCCCGCAGAGAAGTTGATTTTCTCGTCGCTTCGCTGCACATGGGCTTTATGTATGTTGACTACCCGCACCCGGACCATCGGACTCTTGCCAGGCGGCTGGCCCAAGCCGGGGCTGACCTCGTTCTTATGCATCACCCGCATGTGCTCCAGGGAATCGAAATCACGCCGGAAGGACGGGGCATTTGCTACAGCCTCGGCAATTTTCTCCTCGATTGGCGGGAAGGCAACGTGGCGCCGGAGGTGATGATCGCCGAGCAAAACCAGGGCGCCATCTTATTGTTCGACGTGGATCGTGAAGGCGTTTCACTGATGGCCGCCCTACCCACACGCATCGAGGCCAGAAGCACGGTTCAGTGGGCTACGGGCGAGGCTGGCCGGAAGATTCTCCGGCGCCTGGCGCGCCTCAGTGACGATTTGAAGGGCGATTGCACTGCTTCCTTCTGGAAGCAGCGTTCCGAGCGGAACACGGTCCTGGCCGTGCGAGTCATGTGGTTCCATTTGTCGCGCGGCCATTGGGCTGTGGTGTGGAACGGCCTCAAAAGAGTTCGCCGGGAGCATCTCACCATGCTCGCCCGATGGATCCGGCAATTTTTCCGGCATCCGGCTGAAACTGCCGCGCCGTGAATGGCAGCTCAATGCGGAGTTCCCGGACAAGACTTTTGATGATTGGAAACTTCCTGTCAGGCTCCGCAGGCACGCGCGGGGTTTGCGAGGACCTGGCGGACCGCCTGATCTCGGCCGGCTGGCCGGTGCTGTTTGCGTCGTCGAAGCCTGGAAAGCTGCGGCGGCTTTGGGACATGCTGAGTACGGCGCGGGCGCAGCGGGACCGGTATGACGTCGCGCACGTGGACGTGTTCAGCGGGCCGGCGTTCTTCTGGGCGGAGCTGGTCTGCTGGATATTGCAGCGCAGCCGAAAGCCTTATGTGCTCACATTGCACGGCGGCAATCTGCCGGAATTCGCCCGCCGCTGGCCCCGCCGCGTACGGCGTCTGCTGGGATCGGCCACCGCCGCCACGGCGCCCTCGGGATATCTGCGCGAACAACTGCGGGCCTACCGCAAGGATTTACAATTGCTGCCCAATCCGGTGGATGTGGCGTCGTACCCTTTCCGGCTCCGGGAGCGGCCCACGCCTTCCCTGATATGGCTGCGCGCTTTCCACGAAATATACAACCCCAGCCTGGCAGTGCAAACGTTAGCCTTGCTGACAACGGATTTCCCGGACGCCCAATTGACGATGATTGGGCCGGATAAAGGGGACCGCAGCTTACAGAGTGCGCAACGGCTGGCCGGCAAGCTGGGCCTCGACCGCCAAATAACGTTCGTCCCGGGAGTGCCCAAGACCGAGGTGCCGCGCCGGCTGCTCGAAGCCGATATTTTTCTTAATACGGCGAATATAGACAACACACCCATTAGCCTCATCGAGGCTATGGCGAGCGGCATGTGTATTGTTACTACAAGCGTGGGCGGTATTCCATATCTCCTCGATCATGAGAAAGACGCCCTGCTGGCGCAGCCAGGCGAGGCGGAAAGCATGGCGCATGGGGTGCGGCGCATCCTGACCGAAGCCGGGCTGGCCGGAAAGCTTTCCCGCAACGCGCGGCGCAAGGCCCAGCAATTCGATTGGAGACTGATTTTTCCGCGATGGGAAGCCCTGCTGCGTTCCGTTGCGGACAAGCCGGCGGCATGAGCAACGCCTGGATCCGGATCTATCATCGCCTTCCTCAACCCTGCCGGTCGGCGGCGGCCGCTGTGTGGGGTTTTCGCCTGCGCTTCTGGCGGTACGGACCGGAATCGGAACAGCTCGTGACTGAGGCTCTCCAACGGGATTACTGGCAGCCGCAACAGTGGGAGAAATGGCGCGCAGAGCGCCTGGGCTACGTATTGCATCGGGCGGCTACCCGCGTTCCTTACTACCGCGAGCAATGGGAAATGCGGCGGCGGCGCGGGGACCGGGCTTCCTGGGACCGGCTGGAGAACTGGCCCGTACTGAAAAAAGAGATGGTTCGCGCCAACCCTCGAGCGTTCGTAGCCGATGATTGCGACCCCCGGCGGATGTTTCACGATCATACCAGCGGCACAACCGGCAGCCCGCTCAGCGTTTGGCTGAACCGGAACACAGTACGGGCCTGGTATGCCCTCTTCGAGGCGCGCTGCCGGCGGTGGTACGGCGTTTCGCGGTTCGATCGCTGGGGCATTCTCGGCGGCCGACTGGTGACGCCCGCCGACCAGCGAAAACCGCCGTTCTGGGTATGGAACCCGGCGCTCAACCAGCTATACTTGTCGTCATACCATCTCGCCCCCGATCTCACGCCGTACTATCTGGAAGCGCTGGCGCGGTATCGCATCCAGTATCTTCTCGGCTACACATCCTCTCTTTGCGCCCTGGCGCAGGCAGCGCTGCGAACAGGGCGGCGAAGCCTGCCTTTGCGGGTGATCGTCACAAACGCCGAGCCGCTGCTGCCGCACCAGCGGCAAATGATCTCCGAGGCCTTTCAATGCCCCGTGCGGGAAACCTACGGCATGACTGAGATCGTAGCCGCCGCCACCGAGTGCGAGTGGGGGCGACTCCACCTGTGGCCGGAGGCCGGCCGGGTCGAGATTCTCGAGCACGACAATCCGGTACAGCCCGGCGCTTGCGGCGATATAGTCGCGACAGGTTTGCTGAACGCCGATATGCCGTTGATCCGATATACGACCGGCGACCGGGGCGCGCTCGCCGCGAACAACATTCCCTGCTCCTGCGGCCGCTTGCTGCCGGTATTGGCGTCGGTTGACGGCCGGGCCGACGACCTCTTGTACGCTGCCGACGGGCGCCAAATCGGGCGGATGGACCCCGTCTTCAAATCCGATCTGGCCGTGCGGGAAGCCCAGATCATTCAGGAGACCCTGGGAACAGTGCGAGTCCGTTATGTTCCTGCGGCGGGCTTCACCGATCGGTCGGCGAACACGATCATTGAAGCCATACGCTCCCGGCTGGGTCCGGTTGAGGTTCTTTTGGAATCCGTGCCCCAACTTCCCCGCGAACCTAACGGCAAATTCCGCGCGGTAATTTGCCGCATTCCTCCTGAACAACGGCCTGATGGGCAGCGGTGCGGCAGTGAGTTGACTTCGACGCTGGTATGACACGAAACGCAGATCTTTCCGCTCAGACAAGGGTCTCCGGGAGCATTCGGAACCCACAGCCGATCGTTTCCATCATCGTGCCCTGCCGCAACGAGGTAAAACACATCCGGGGCTTTCTGGACTCGGTCTTTGAGCAAGATTTGGCCGGCTTCGACTGGGAGGTCATCGTAGCGGACGGCATGAGCGACGACGGCACATGGCCGTTACTCGAAGAATACGCTCGGAAGCAACCGCGGCTTCGCCTGTTGAGAAATCCAGCCGGAATTGTCTCGACCGGGCTGAACGCCTGCATCCGCGCGGCGCGGGGCGATATCATCGTCCGAATGGACGCCCACACGGAATACGCCCCGAACTATGTGAGGGAGTGCCTCCGGGCGCTCGAGGAAACAGGGGCGGGCAACGTCGGCGGACCGGCCCGGACACGAGCGGATGGATTGTGGCAGCGAGCCATCGCGGCTGCCTACCATTCTCCTTTCGCCTGCGGAGGCGTCAGATTCCACAATGACTATTACGAGGGCTTTGCCGATACGGTGCCTTACGGCTGCTGGAAAAAATTCACCCTCGTGGAACTCGGCCTTTTCGACGAGACGTTAGTCCGGAATCAGGACGATGAGCTCAATCTCCGGCTGACGCGCTCCGGCGGCAAAGTGTGGCAGACGCCGAGAATCGTGTCTTACTATCACCCTCGGACTGAATTGAGCAAGCTATTCCTCCAATACTTTCAATACGGCTTTTGGAAGGTGGCCGTCATTCGCAAGCATCGTTTACCCGCTTCCTGGCGTCATTTGGTCCCCGGGGCGTTTGTGGCGGCGCTTGGGATCAGCTTTTTATCGTGGCTGATCTCCGAAGGCGGCGGGCGCTTGGGTTTGGCGGCCGTTTCCGAATCGCTGCTGCTAACTCTGCTCCTTTCCTACGCCGGGTGCTGCGTTATCGCGGCTTTTACGTCAGCCCGGTCGCACGGCTGGTCGATTTTTCCGATCTTGCCACCGATTTTCGCCGTTTATCACTTTTCGTATGGCCTCGGATTTCTTTGTGGCCTGGCCTGCGCGCTGTTTCCTGGCAGCCGGCTGTCGCGGCCGGCCAGAGCCTTCGTTGAAATCAGCAGATGAGATGGGCGAGTCGGAAGGCTGCTGCCAAAGAGAAAACAATTCCGCTTGCCCCGATCGCAGCAGCTCAATGCCATCGGCATACCCTACCGGCAGCGAGATCGAGCGAATTCGCGCGGAATATGCGCGCCGCGGCAGAGAAATTCCACAGGATTTTTATAGCTGGAGCCGCCCGGTAAATCAGTTTTTCCACTGCCAGACCCTCCGCGCGTGCGTTGCGGCCTTGGTTCGGGAGGCTTTGTTTCCACTTACTGGGAAAACAATTGTGGACATTGGTTGTGGCTCGGGAGAATGGCTTACCGAGTTTATTCAGTGGGGCGCTCGATGTGCGGACGTCGGTGGGATCGATTTGCGGCCCGATAAGATCGAGGAGGCGCGCAAGAGGCTCCCGGAGGCCAACCTGCACACCGGCGATGCTCGCCGGTTGCCATTTCCGTCTAACTCGGCTGACCTGGTCAGCCAGTTTACGGTGTTTACCTCCATCCTGGAGCCGCATTTTAAAAAGGCGGTCGCCGCAGAGATGCTGCGGGTGCTCAAACCGGGCGGCCTCATACTGTGGTACGATTTTCGCTTCAACAATCCAAGCAACTCCAGCGTCCGGGGCATCAAATCCGAAGAGATCCGAACGCTCTTTCCTGGGTGCCGGATCCACTTGCGCCGCGTCACCCTGGCGCCGCCCGTCGCCCGGTTCGTTGTCCCGATTACGTGGATTGGCGCCTTGCTGCTTGAGAAAATTCCGATCTTGAGAACCCATTATCTTGGCGCCATCCGCAAAACCGCTATTTAGTCGTGAGGCGCCTTCGAAACCCGTACATTGCAAGGGCGCGAAGAAATGACCAAAGTCCTGCTCGATCGAATGTGCGCGGCGGCTGCTCTGGTGCTCCTCTTACCGCTCTGGTTTTTTATCGCCGTGGCAATTGCGTGGGACGACGGCCTTCCGATTCTGTTCCGGCAAACGCGGATCGGCCGGGGCAATGTTCCGTTCCAGCTCTTGAAGTTCCGCTCGATGCGGCCCCGCGTGCCCGGGCCGCGCATCACGGCCGGGAACGACCCGCGGTTGACCAGGGTCGGCGCTTTTTTGAGGCGCTTTAAACTCGACGAATTGCCACAGCTCTGGAACGTCTTGAAAGGCGACATGAGTCTGGTGGGCCCGCGGCCGGAAGTTCCGGCGTTTGTCGATTTTCAGGATCCAACCTGGCAAACCGTTCTTCAGGTCCGGCCCGGGATAACCGATCTTGCCAGCCTCGTTTATCGAAATGAAGAAGAGATTCTGTGCGGCCAAAATGACCCAGAAAGTTACTATCGCAACGAGATTCTGCCGGCCAAGCTGGCGTTGAATATGCACTACCTCCGGTCGCGGTCCCTGTGGTCTGATTTGAAGATCATCCTGATCACTATGCGATATTCATTTTTCCCTGCCGGTTTTCATTCCAGTTCTATAAGCCGGATGTTTCTCAAACAGGAAAATTCGTGAGCGAGCAATCTTTTATTCCATTTCATATCCCCAGCATCGGCGAGGAAGAGATCTCCGAGGCAGCGGCGGCGTTGCGTTCGGGATGGCTGACCACAGGTCCGCGGACGGCGCAGTTCGAGCGCGAATTCAAAGAGTACGTTCACGTTTCGCATGCTCTGGCCGTAAATTCCGGCACTGCGGCCCTGCACCTGGCCCTGGCTGGCTTGGGGATCGGCCCGGGCGACGAAGTCATTACCACCCCGCTGACTTTCTGCGCCACAGTCAATACGATTCTCCAAGTCGGCGCGGTACCCGTTTTGGCCGATATCGGGGCGGACGGCAACATCGATCCGGCGTCGGTGGCGCAGCGCATCACCGGCCGCACGCGGGCTATCCTCCCTGTGCATCTCGGAGGGCTGCCCTGCGAAATGGATCAGCTTTGGTCTTTGGCGAGACAACATGGCCTGTTCGTCATCGAGGATGCCGCCCATGCTGTTGGCTCACTTTACCGGGGGCAGCCAATCGGCGGCGGCAGCGACGCCGTGGCATTCAGCTTTTACGCCACGAAGAACTTGACCACCGGCGAAGGAGGGATGGTCACCACCAACAATTCCGCGCTTGCGGAGTCGATGCGAATCCTGTGCCTTCACGGGATCACTAAAGACGCCTGGAACCGCTACGCGCAGCACGGTAATTGGTATTACGAGGTTCAGGCCTGCGGCTTCAAATACAATCTGAGCGACATACAATCAGCCATCGGCATTCATCAACTTCGAAAGCAGGAGCATTTTATTGAAGTCCGTACACGATACGCCCGCCTCTACAGTGAAGCTCTTGCCGGCGTGCCCGAAGTAGACATTCCCCCCGACCCGGAATGGCGCCGCCATTCGTGGCATTTATACATACTGCGCCTGAATCTCGAACTGCTGGACATCAACCGCGATGAATTCATTCGCGAACTGCACCGGAAAGGCATCGGAGCCAGCGTCCATTTTATTCCCGTGCCGCTGCATCCGTTTTTCAAGGAATATGCGTCGCGTCCCGAGAACTTCTGTCCCCGAGCCTTGGCCTTATATCCGCGGCTGGTGTCATTACCGTTGTATCCGGCGATGAGCGAAAACCAAGTCAGCTACGTCTCTCGAACAGTGAAGGAAATCGTGACTGCGGCGAAACGGCGGAAGCCGGTTTTTCTGGCCGCTACGACCCCATGAACACCAAGATTATCAAGAAGCTCTTCTACCGTTTTCGGCGATTGTTTATCGCCCTATGGCATCTTGCGATCATTACCGCAGCACTGCTTTCCGCTTTTTTGCTCCGTTTCGATTTTTCGATCCCGGCCTCGGAAGTTCCCTTGCTCTTTCGTGTGTTTTGCATTGCCGTCGTGTCGAAAATGCTGGCATTTTACCTGGCGGGAATCGACCGCGGGTGGTGGCGATTCGTGGGAATGGCCGATCTGATTCGCGTGCTGGTTGCCAACGCTATGGGATCCTGGGCTCTTGCTCTGATGGCCTCGTTTCTGGTCGGGTCCCGCTTTCCGGCTTCCATCTACTTCATCGATTTCCTGATCTGCTTTCTGGCGACGGCCGGCGGACGCTTCTGCGTCCGTCTTTACTATGAAACGATCGCCGGCGAGTTATCCAGGCCCGGCCGCCGGCGGCTGCTGATTTACGGCGCCGGCATGGCGGGGGCGACAGTCTTGAAGGAAATCCGGGCGAACCAGAGCTTGGGTTACGACGTTGTCGGCTTTCTGGACGATGACCCCAAGAAACGGAACGGCAGGCTTCTTGGCGTCCCCGTACTTGGCGCGGGGAGGGATGCTTCCCGCATTATTGACCATTACAAGCGAAACAACCGGAACATAGAAGAAATTCTCATCGCCATGCCCACCGCCACCGGCCGCCAGATGCAAGAA
>DASREK010000095.1:0-2675 GCA_035652135.1 Bryobacterales bacterium
GCCGGGCGAAGTTTTGACGATCTTGACGCTTCCCTGCGCCAGCACGTAGAACCCGGTGCACTCTTCTCCCTCCCGGAACAGCATTTCGCCGGGCGCGTAGCGTTTTTCAATCGCCCGCAGCGCCAGCGCCTCGATCTCGCCGGGAGTGAGGCTGGCGAGCAAAGAAGTCCTGGAGAGGGCTTCCACTTTTCGCGAGATCACAGGCGCACCCATTCGGCTACCGACGAATGTACCGCATGCGGCGTGTATCCTCAAGGCTGTCCGAACGGCGCCAGCGCCACGCCGCGGCAGGAGAGCATTGTATGAGCGAAAAACTCATTCACCGCGCGATGCCTCTTCCGGAAATTCTCGTCAAGTACCCCGGTTGCCGCCAAATTTTAGACCGGTATGGCCTGCTTGGTTGCGGCGGGCCTTATGGACCGCAGGAGCCGCTGTGGTTCTTTGCCCGGGCTCACCGCATTCCGGAAGCTCAACTGCTCTGCGAACTCGAGCAGGCGGCGCAGCGCGGTGCAGACTGGTGCGCCGGGCCTGCCAACGACGCAGATTCTGCGGCAGTGATCTACCGCCGCTTCTTCAAGGCCGCCATTGTGGTCATGTTTACGTTCGGCTGTGTCTTCGGCGGCATCAATCTGGCCATTCTGGCCGCCAAACATCAGCTCGCCTCGCTTGACATGCGCGCCCTCATCTGGTCGCACGCACACGCCCAAGTGGCCGGATGGGTGACTTTCTTCGTCATGGGCTTCGCCTATCAGGCCTTCCCGCGATTCAAGCTGACAGCGCTCCGGCGGCCTCGCCTGGCGGCTGCCATTCCTTATGTGATGGCGCCCGCGCTGGCCGTGCGTTGCCTGGCTGACCTGTGGCAAAAGGCCCCGTTTTGGAAGGTTGCCGGCATTACCGCCGGCGCGGTGGAGTTGGCGGCAGTCCTCGCCTTTGTCTGGATCATCACCCAAACTCTCCGGTCCTCCCAACAGGCCAGAGAACCGTACGAAAAGTTTATTTACGCGGCGCTGGGCTGGATGGTCGTGGCATTTGCATTTGATCTTTGGGTTTTCGCGGCATCCTCTGCCATCAGCGGCTACAGCGAATGGGTGCGATTCATTGGCGCTTACGACGGGCCGTGGCGCGACCTGCAACTGCTGGGTTTCGCCGGCGGCATGATTCTCGGCGTGAGCCAGCGTTTCCTGCCCTTCCTCTACGGCTTCGGTGAAGTCTCCCCAAGGGCCTCGAACCGGGCTTTTTACTTATGGAACCTGTCCGTGGCGGGAAACATCGCATTTTACTCCCTGCTGATTCATACGCGCCGCCCGGCATGGGGCGCCATGCTCGAGCTGAGCTTGCTCGGGTTGCTGGCCGCTGTCCTGATTCTGATTCGCAGCTTCCACCTGTATTCCGAGAATAGGGAACAAGATCGCTCACTGCCTTTCATCCGAGCCGCCTATGGTTGGGCCGCTTTCGCGCTTGCTTTGCTGATGCTGATGCCGCTCTACCATTTCGCGGTGGGCAGGGTTTTTTCCCATGCTTATTTCGGCGCCTACCGGCATGCCTTCACCGTCGGCTTCATTAGCATGATGATTGTGGGCGTCTCGAGTAAAGTCGTTCCCATCTTGGCCGGAATCAACGCGCGAGAGAGGAGATCGCTCGCCGCCCCTTTCTGGCTGCTGAATACCGGCAACGGCATGCGCGTGCTCTTTCAAATCCTGACCGATACGCAGCCCTGGGCCTATCCCTGGATGGCGCTGAGCGCCTGGATAGAGGTTGCCGGGCTGATCTGGTGGGCCATCGATCTGTGGCGCACCATGGATCACAAGCCCTCCCAGGCGCGAGGGCTGGCTGGCGCAGTCACGGTGACTCCGCAAACCCTGGTATCGGACATCATCAGCCGTTATCCGGCGGCGGCCGCCGTCTTTGAAGCGTTCGGCTTTTCACTGATCAACAACCCGGTAGCGCGCCTGGCCGTACGCTCCGTGACGCTCCAGCAGGCGTGCCGTCTCAAACATATACAGTACGAGGTGCTGGCGCCTGCCCTGCTCCAGTGCATAGAGGACTCCGAAAAGGAGCCGCGCGCGACGCACCGAACCAGCCAACTGCAAGGGCTGGCCGCCCTCTTGTAATCCTGTCTTCGGTATCATCGAAAGTCGAAAGGGTTGCAAAGATGCTTCGAAGCGGAACAAGGAGCGCTGTCTGACTCTGATGCCAGGACAAACACAGTCTTCGAGCTCCGGCCTCCAGCTTCTGCTGGCCACCATCTCCTTCACGATCTGCTTCGCTGCCTGGGGGCTGATCAGCGCCTTCGCTCCGTATTTCCGCGAAATGTTCCGGCTGTCCGCGACCGATACGGCGCTTCTGGTATCCGTTCCGGTGCTGCTCGGCTCGTTGGGCCGGATCCCCATGGGCATGCTGGCGGACCGCTTCGGCGGTCGTGTCGTGTTCTCTCTGCTGATGCTCTTTGCCGCCGGGCCGGCATTCCTGGCGCCCAAAGCAGAGAGCCACCGCGAACTTCTGGCGCTTGGCTTTTTGCTCGGGATGGCGGGTTCCTCGTTTGCAGTCGGCGTCCAGTTCGTTTCCGGGTGGTTCCCCGCGGACCGGCAAGGTGCTGCGCTGGGCGTTTATGGTCTCGGCAATATCGGCCAATCGGGGGCGGTTTTTCTGGGTCCGGTGCTGGCGTCTGTCATCGG
>DASREK010000096.1:0-9244 GCA_035652135.1 Bryobacterales bacterium
CCGGCCGGAAAAAGGGATGTCGGAGAAGTTGGCGAATGAGTTGAACGACGCGGCGAATCTGCGCGGAGGAGCGATCAAGAAGAGAGACGACGTGCACCGGATGGCGGAGGCCAACCGGGCATTCGCGCATTACCGATGGTAGGCAAACGACGTGGACCGGGAGGTCCGCGCCACCGTGTTGTGGCAGGAAGGGTCAGGTTTTAGAAGTTTTTTATGGCAAGAACAATCCCGCTCGAAAGGATGAGAAACATCGGCATCGCGGCTCATATCGATGCTGGTAAGACCACAACTACGGAGCGGATTTTGTATTACACGGGGCGGACGCACAAGCTCGGCGAAGTCCATGAAGGCACAGCCATTATGGACTGGATGGAGCAGGAGCAGGAGCGCGGCATCACGATCACTTCGGCCGCGACCACCTGCCAGTGGCGCGACATCCAGATCAACATTATCGATACGCCGGGCCACGTGGATTTCACCGCCGAAGTCGAGCGCAGCCTGCGCGTGCTCGATGGCGCGGTGGCCGTCTTCGACGCGGTGGCCGGTGTTCAGCCGCAGACCGAGACTGTATGGCGGCAGGCCGACAAGTATTCCGTCCCCCGCATTTGCTTCATCAACAAGATGGACCGCGTGGGCGCCGATTTCGAGCATTCGATCGAGACGATCCGCCAGCGCCTGAAGGCCAATCCCGTGGCCATTCAATATCCTATTGGCGCGGAGGACCGCTACAAAGGCCTGGTCGATCTGATCGCGATGAAGGCGATTTTCTGGCGGGATGAGACGCTGGGCGCCGAGTTTGATGTGGAGGAGATTCCGGAAGAGCTCCGGCAAGTCTGCCGGGAGTACCGGGAGCGGATGATTGAGGCCGTCTCCGAGCAGGATGAGAAGCTGTTCGAGAAATTCGTCCACGGAGAACCGGTCAGCAACGAAGAGCTTAAAGCCGGCCTGCGGCGCGCGACCATCGCCATGAAGCTGTTTCCGGTCGTTTGCGGAGCGGCGTTCAAGAACAAAGGCGTTCAGCCGCTGCTCGATGCCGTGGTGGATTATCTGCCTTCGCCCCTGGATATTCCCCCGATCCGGGGAACGAGTCTGGACGGCAAAGAGGTGATCGAGCGGCGCGCCGACGACAAAGAGCCGTTCGCCGCGCTGGTGTTCAAGATCATGACGGACCCGTTTGTCGGCCAGTTGGCCTTCTTGCGGGTGTATTCGGGCGTTTTGAAAAGCGGTGACAGCGTATATAACGTCGCCAAACAGCGCAAAGAGCGGATTGGGCGCCTGCTGCGCATGCACGCCAATAAGCGTGAAGAGATCGACGAAGCGCTCGCCGGCGACATTGCGGCGGTGGTCGGGCTGAAGACGGTTCAGACCGGCGACACGGTTTGTGACGAGAATCATCCGGTGGTGCTTGAATCGATCGAGTTTCCGACTCCGGTCGTATCGGTGGCCGTCGAGCCCAAAACGCGGGCCGACCAGCAGAAACTGGGTATGGCGCTGGCGAAACTGGCACAGGAGGATCCAACTTTTAAGGTAACGACCGATCCGGAGACGAACCAGACGATCATCTCCGGCATGGGCGAACTGCATCTGGAGATCATCATCGACCGGATGATGCGGGAACACTCGGTGTCGGCGAACGTCGGTAAGCCGCAAGTGGCCTACCGTGAAACCATTCGCAAGGCGGCCGAAGGCGAGGGGCGCTTCGTCCGACAGACCGGCGGGCGAGGGCAGTACGGGCATGTGAAGATCACGGTTGAGCCTCTGCCGCAGGGAAGCGGGTTTCAATTTGAAAATGCGATTGTGGGCGGCGCGATCCCGAAGGAGTTTATCAAGCCCGTCGAGGCCGGCATTCAGGAGGCTCTGGAGAGCGGGATTCTGGCCGGCTACGAGATGGTCGACGTAAAGGCCACCGTATACGACGGAAGCTACCACGAGGTGGACAGTTCCGAAATGGCTTTCAAAATCGCCGGCTCCATGGCATTGAAGGACGCGGTCCGGAAAGCCAACCCGGTGCTGTTAGAACCCATTATGAGCGTCGAGATCGTCGTTCCCGAGGAATACATGGGCGATGTGATTGGAGACATCAATTCCCGGCGGGGGCGGATCGAAGGAATGGAGTTGCGCGGCGGATCGCAGATTATCCGCGCGGTCGTGCCGCTGGCCGAGATGTTTAACTACACCACCGACCTTCGTTCCCGCACGCAAGGCCGCGGCAGCCACACCATGCACTTTGCGCGGTATGAAGAAGTGCCGGCCGCTGTGGCCGAGGAGATCATCAGCCGGGTGCAGGGAAAGGTGGTCCGGAGCTGAAGGGAGCGCGGACCGGAACCTCTGGGAAAGGCGGGTGTAGGGATCGGGCAGTGGAGTTTGCTGGCAGGGAGACGCGATCGTCGGCGGATGAGCGCTGCGAGCGGGAGCGAGGGACATAATGGCGAAGGAAAAATTTGATCGGAGCAAGCCGCACGTAAACGTAGGGACGATCGGGCACATCGATCATGGCAAGACGACGTTGACGGCGGCGATCACGAAGGTACTGGCGAAGAAGGATCCGAAGGTTCAGTTCCGGTCGTTTGATTCGATCGACAATGCGCCGGAGGAGAAGGCGCGGGGGATCACGATCGCGGTGGCGCACGTGGAGTATTCGACCGAGAAGCGGCACTACGCGCACGTAGATTGTCCGGGGCACGCCGACTACATCAAGAACATGATCACGGGTGCGGCGCAGATGGACGGGGCGATTCTGGTGGTGGCGGCGACCGACGGGCCGATGCCGCAGACGCGGGAGCACATATTGCTGGCGCGGCAGGTAGGGGTGCCGTACATCGTGGTGTTTTTGAACAAAGTGGATGCGGTGGACGATCCGGAGCTTTTGGAACTGGTGGAGTTGGAAGTGCGGGAGCTGCTGACGAAGTACGGGTTTCCGGGGGACAAGCTGCCGGTGGTGCGGGGGTCGGCGCTGGGAGCGTTGAACGGGGACCCGAAGTGGGAAGCGACGGTGGAAGAGCTGATGAAGGCGGTGGACGAGTACATACCGCTGCCGCAGCGGGACATCGACAAGCCGTTTTTGATGCCGATCGAAGACATATTCTCGATCTCGGGGCGGGGGACGGTGGTGACGGGGAGGATCGAGCGGGGCAAGATCAAGGTAGGGGAAGAAGTGGAGATCGTGGGATTCCGGGACACGATGAAGCGGGTGGTGACGGGCGTGGAGATGTTCAAGAAGCTGCTGGACGAGGGGCAGGCGGGGGACAACGTAGGTCTGCTGCTGCGAGGGACCGAGAAGGACGAAGTGGAGCGGGGGCAGGTGGTGGCCAAGCCGGGTTCGATCACGCCGCACAAGAAGTTTCGCGGGGAAGTATACGTATTGAGCAAGGAAGAAGGGGGGCGTCACACGCCGTTTTTCAACGGATACCGGCCGCAGTTTTATTTTCGGACCACGGACGTGACCGGGGTGGCGCAGTTGCCGGAAGGGACCGAGATGGTGATGCCGGGAGACAACGTGAGCCTGACGGTGGAGTTGATCACGCCGGTGGCGATGGAAAAGGGACTGCGGTTCGCCATCCGTGAAGGCGGCCGGACGGTCGGCGCCGGCACCGTGTCGGAGATATTGGAGTAGCCGGGAAAGGATGGGGCCCGGAGACTTGTGGTCTGGTGCGATGGGCCGCCGCAACAGAGAGTCGGTATGCCGAGAGAGATTATCACGTTGCAGTGCAGTGAGTGCAAGAACCGCAACTATACGGGCACGAAGAACAAGAAGACGAAGACGGAGCGGCTCGAGCTGAAAAAATTTTGCCGCCATTGCCGCAAGCATACGGCGCATCGGGAGATTAAATAGAGCAGGGTTGTGCAGGTTGGCCGGAAGGGGTTGTCGCCCCAATCGGCAGCGGACCTCAACCCGGCGTGCAGGGGCGTAGGTTGAACGGTAGACCAGCGGTCTCCAAAACCGCGAGTGGGGGTTCGAATCCCTCCGCCCCTGCCACTGAAAAGAAGCGATGGCTACCATGGCGAAAGAAGCGACCGAAGGCGTAACGGGAGCGGTGGAAACCGTTAAGGGCTGGCCCGAGAAAGTCAAGAACTATATCGAGGGCCTGCGGATGGAAATGCGGCGCGTCACCTGGCCGAACAAGAAACAGGTACAGGCGACTACCATAGTGGTCATCATTACGGTTTTTTTGTTCGGCGCCTTTTTTGCCGTGGTCGATTCCATTTTGCAGTTTTTGGTGACCCGCCTGTTCAATTACTTCACGCGTTAGTTTGGCAGGGAAGCATTAACGTGAACGAGACTGAAAAAACCGCTGGCGAGCCAGCGAAAGAAGACCGGGAAAAGGCCGTCAACGAAGAAACGGCGGACGCCGAAGTGAGCCGGAATCCTTCTCCGCAGGAAAAGGCCTCTGCCGGGGAGAAGAGTCCGGCCGAGACGGCTGACGGCGGCGCGCCGGAAGGGTCCAAGGCCGCAGCCCACCCGGGCATGGGCTGGTACATCATTCATACGTATTCCGGTTTTGAGAACAAGGTGAAGGAGAGCCTCCGCAGCCGGGCCGAGGCGTTTGGCTACGGGGATAAGATCGGCGAGATTCTGATACCAACCGAAGACGTCGTGGAGTTGCGCGCCGGAAAGAAGGTGACGAGCAAGCGGCTGATTTATCCGGGCTACGTCCTAGTGCAGATGGAAATGAACGACGAGCTCTGGCACGTGGTGAAAAACACGCCGAGAGTCACGGGATTTGTCGGCGGCGGCAATGTGCCTACGCCGCTCAGCGCCGATGAAGTCAACCAGATTCTCTACCGCCAGGCGACGGCGGCCGACAAGCCGAAGCCCAAAATGACTTTTACCAAGAACGAAACGGTGAAGATCACCGACGGGCCGTTTACCAACTTCACCGGCAAGGTGGATGAAATCAACGCCGACCGGAACACGCTGCGGGTGCTGGTGACTATCTTCGGCCGCGCGACGCCCGTAGAACTGGATTTCTTCCAGGTGGAAAAGATGTAGCCGGCTGGGCTCTCTGCGGAGACCCGGGCCTCGGGCGCAATAATTGCTTTGACATATGGCAAAAAAAGTAAAAAGCGAGATCAAGCTGCAAATCATGGCGGGGAAGGCCACACCCGCGCCGCCGGTAGGGCCGGCATTGGGTCAGGCCGGAGTCAATATCGTTGACTTCTGCAAGGCCTTCAACGCCAAGACGGCGTCGAAGGATCTGGAGGGCCTGATTATTCCGGTCGTAATCACTGTCTATACGGATCGTTCGTACAGCTTCATTACGAAGACGCCTCCGGTGGCCGTGCTGGTAAAGAAGGCCGTCAATCTGGCCAAGGGCTCCGGCGAGCCGAATAAGAACAAGGTTGGCAAGATCACGCGCAAGCAGATCGAGGAGATCGCCCGGCAGAAGATGCCGGACCTCAACTGCCACACGCTCGAGGCGGCCATGCGGTGCGTCGAGGGAACTTGCCGCAGCATGGGGGTGGACGTAGCCTGACGCCGCGAGGCGGGCGCGCAGGGAATTCCAAAGGCAGGCACAAACCGGGATGAACGAAGTGGGAGGCCCTAAACGGCCGCAACTACCACGAGGTACACATGAAACCAGGTAAGAAGTATCAAGCGGCAGCCAAGCAGGTCGAGCAGCGCAAGTACAAGCTGGAAGAGGCTGTTCCGCTTCTTCAGAAGATCAAGTACGCCAAATTTGACGAAACCGTCGAGCTGCACATGCGCCTGGGCGTGGACCCCAAGCATGCGGACCAAATGGTGCGCGGGACCGTCGTGCTGCCCAACGGTTTGGGCACGTCAAAACGAGTCCTCGTGATTGCTTCCGGTGAGAAGATTCAGGAGGCGGAGCGGGCCGGCGCTGATTTCGCAGGCGGGGAAGAAATGGTCAACAAGATCCAGCAGGAAAACTGGCTGGATTTCGATGCCGTCGTCGCTACGCCCGACATGATGCGCCACGTCGGCAGGCTAGGCAAGGTGCTCGGACCGCGGGGCCTGATGCCCAACCCGAAGACCGGCACGGTCACTATGGATGTGGCGCAAGCCGTCAAGGAAATCAAGGCCGGCAAGGTGGAATTCCGTGTGGATAAGACGGGGATCATTCACGCGCCGGTCGGCAAGATCAGCTTTCAGGCTGACAAGCTGGTCGAAAACGCCGCTTCGCTGATTCAATCTATCATCAAGGCCAAGCCGGCGGCCGCGAAGGGCAGGTACGTGCACAGCGTCACTCTGTGCTCGACCATGAGCCCGGGCGTAAGCATTGACGTTTCGGCCATGGAAACCAGAGCCTAGAGGCATGGTTCTCACGGTTGCCGGGGACGTCTCCCATCACGCGGAGCGGAAGCGCCCTTTAATGGAAGAGAGACGAACATGAAATCGAAGGCGAAGAAGAAAGAAGCAGTCGAGCAGCTCCACAAAGAACTTGCCAAGACGCAGAACGCATTCACCGCTTCGTTCCAGGGCATCAAAGTGCACGAGGATTTCGAGCTGCGCAAGCAGGTGCGGGCTGCCGGCGGAAGATACCGTGTCGTGGCCAATCGCCTGGCCCGGGTGGCGGCGCAAGGAACTCCGGCCGAGCCTTTGCTGAAGGACTTGAAGGGAATGACATCGCTTGTTCTGGCCGACCAGGATCCGGTCGCTTTGGCCAAAGCCCTCACCGCCTATGCCAAGAACAACCCGGTGTTTTCCTTCCGCGCCGGAATGGTCGCGGGCAAGGTTGTTGACGTTAACCAGATCGCGGCCCTGGCGAACCTTCCCGGCAAGGAAGCGATCTACGCCAAGCTGTTGTTCCTGATTAATGCGGGAGCGCAGCGCCTGGTCACAGCCGTGAATGCGGTCGGCCGCAATCTGGCAGTGGTCATAGATCAGGGAGTGAAGGAAAAGAAATTTTCATAGCTTTCAGTTCCCAGCGACCGGTTTTTCAACGCCAGCGCGCGGGCGTGCAGCGCTGACTGCTGGCAGAACTGACGGCTTCCAATTTAAGGAGCATTTGGCAAAATGGCTGATATTCATGCAATTGCAGAGCAGATCCAGGGTCTCACTCTTCTGGAGGCCGCGGAGCTTGTGAAGGTTCTTGAGACCAAACTGGGCGTTTCAGCGGCGGCCGCTGCGCCGGTCATGATGGCCGGCGGCGGCAGCGCGGCGGCCCCGGCGGCGGAGTCGGCGGAGGAAAAGACGGAGTTCACTGTCGTTCTTACCAGCGCCGGCGCCAGCAAGATCAATGTGATTAAGGCCGTCCGGGAAGTCACGAACCTGGGACTCAAAGAGGCGAAAGACCTGGTGGATGGGGCGCCGAAGGTAATTAAAGAGAACGTCTCCAAGCAGGAAGCAGAGGAACTCAAGAAGAAGTTCACCGAAGCCGGGGCGACAGTCGAGATCAGATAGCGTTCCAGGGCCGGCCGGAAAGGCGGGAGCCTGGCCGGTTTGTCTGCGGGTGGACGGGTGCGCTCTTTAACTGCAAAGGAACGTAAGAAGACCGGCAGGCCCGCGCGGCGGAGCTTCTTTCAAACCCTCCTGGGGAGCGCCGTTGCCGCGTCGCTGGCCAAGAAGATACTAGCGCAAACATCCTCGAATGGCGGCGGCATTCCGACGCGTCCCTTGGGGAGGACCGGAGAACGGGTATCCATCCTGGCGCTGGGCGGATGGCACATCGCGACGGCGAAAGACAAGGGCGAAGCGATCCGGATCATGCATGCCGCGATCGACGAAGGGATCACCTTCTTCGACAACGCCTGGGATTATCATGACGGGCGCGCCGAGGAGTGGATGGGTGAGGCGCTCGCATCGGGCGGCCGGCGGCAGCAGGTGTTTCTGATGACCAAGAACTGCAATCGGGACTACGCGGGGTCGCTGAAATGCCTGGAGGACAGCCTGCGCCGGCTGCGTACCGATCATCTGGACCTTTGGCAGTTCCACGAGCTGGTTTACGACAACGATCCGGATTGGATATTTGAAAAAGGCGGCATCAAAGCGGCGTTCGAGGCCCGCAAAGCCGGGAAGGTCCGTTTCGTTGGCTTCACCGGGCACAAGGATCCCCGGATCCACCTGAAGATGCTCAGCCAGGATTACCCCTGGAACGCGTCGCAAATGCCGGTAAATGTGATGGACGCGCACTATCGCAGCTTTCAGAGAGAGGTCGTGCCGGTTTGCTTGCGAAACAACGTCGGCGTGATCGGGATGAAGGGTTTGGCTGGCGGCTCTCCTCGTGGCCGGATACCCACGGCGACAGCCATCACAGCCGAGGAGTGCCTGCGGTATGCCTTGAGCCTTCCCGTGGCGTCGCTCGTGGTGGGAATCCGGTCGATGGAAGATCTCCGGCAGGATGTTGCCGTTGCGCGGAACTTCCGGCCCATGGCGGATCTCGAAAAAACAAGATTGCTGAGCCGGGTGCGGGAGGAGGCTGGAGACGGGCGGCACGAATTGTTCAAGTCCACACAGCAGTTTGACAGCCCGCATCACCGGCGACAGCACGATTTTGAGGTTTAGGGGGGTTCCGGACACAGACCCGGCGCTTGGCCGGGGCCGGGCAGGCGCGCGCTTGCGCCGGGCGCGCCTTTGGTGTTAGACTGGTTTTTCGGTGCTGGTGTTGGGATTCCACTCGCTGGATTCGTGGTGGCCGACAACTTTTCTGAGGGATGGCTTCGCACTTCGCTAGAAGCTGCGCGGAGGCTACGCCTTTTTGCCGCCGGGCACGGGGTTGGTGTGTCTGGCGGAGCCTGTCCCGCTCTCGCTCGGGTCCTAACTGTCATGGCTCTTTTGAATCGGGAGCAGCCCCTCCCGTTTTCTCCTGCCCGTGTACTGCCGCTGTGTGGCGAAGCGGCCGGCCCTGTCTGGGATGGCCGCTGATCGAGTGATTGATCTCGCATGGTGAGGCCGGCGCTTCGGCCCATATCTGTGTTTCAGGAGCTTTTCTAATGGACGCAAGACTCGATGGCGCTCCCCGCGAACGCCTGGATTTTTCGAAGATCAAAACGACGATACCAATTCCCAATCTGATCGAGGTTCAGAAAAAATCATACGAGCGGTTCTTGCAAATGGACCTGCTGCCGAGCGAGCGGGAAGACACAGGTCTGCAAGCGGTATTCAACTCGGTTTTTCCGATCACGGACTTCCGCGGCGTGAGCCAGTTGGAGTTTGTGGATTACTCCATTGGGAACTGGGAGTGCAAATGCGGCAACTTGCGCGGCCTGCACCATCTGCGGTCCACTTGTAAGAACTGCGGCGCGACCATTCGCACCGATCCCTACTATGCCGGCGAAATTCCCT
>DASREK010000097.1:0-3997 GCA_035652135.1 Bryobacterales bacterium
GTATCTGCGTTCCCTGGCATTCGACAAAGCGGAGAGAGCCGCGGCAGAGCGCGTATACGCCCGCCATTTGGGAAAAGCCCCGCCGCCCGACGCCGAGTACAAGGCGCTTCAGGATTTTCTTTTCCGCTACATCGCCTCGGAATGCGGCCGTCTTGGCATGGCGGTTCACCTGCACGCGGCGGCCGGAGCGGGCAGCTATTTCGATGTGGCCGGAGCGAATCCGCTGCTGCTGCAATCCGTTCTCAACGACCCCGCATTGAGGAAGACGAATTTCGTAATAGTGCACGGCGGCTGGCCATTTACCAGGGAAACCACAGCGCTGCTCCAGAAACCCAATACCTACCTGGACTACTCCGCCCAATCCCTGCTGCTGCCACCGGCGACGCTGGCTCCCACCATTCGGGAGTGGCTGGAATGGGCGCCCGAAAAGGTCCTCTTCGGCACAGACGCTTACCCCTATTCGGACGAATTGGGATGGGAGGAATCCGAGTGGCTGGCGGCAAAACGCGGGCGCGAGGCCCTGGCGATCGCCCTCACCGCCATGGTGCGGGACGGAGAGATTTCAAAAGACCGGGCTTTCGAGCTGGCCCGCATGGTGCTGCGCGAGAATGCCCGCAAACTGTACGGCCTATAGCAGCCGGGCGGCGCGAGCACTGATGGGAAAAAAGAAAATGACTAAGGAAAAACCGAATCAGTTAATCCCGACCAAATCAACCCGCCTCCGGCGCATATTCCGGCGCTCGCGGCCGGCCGCACGATCTGCGAGAAGGTCGGCGATTTTGGTCAGTAAGGCGGGGACTTCCTGGGGTTCGATCAACAGCCGGCCGGATTTGGGCGGCTTATTTTGCCCTCCCGAACTGGTCAAATACGCGGTGGCCGGCTTGTAATCCTGAGCGCGGGCGTGGCTGATCACACGGCGGCACTCGTCGCGGGCCCCATCGTGCAATCCGCACAGCACCAGCGCGTACTGCTCCCGCTCGAGTTTATCCATGGCCTCCGGCGCGGAGGCAGCCGAATCGACCGAGTATCCGCTTGCCTCCAGAATCGCCTGCAAGGCCAGGCGAACTGTCACATCGTCTTCCAGCAACAATACACGCGCTAGTTCGCGGACCGGCGCCTTTTCTCCGGCGCTGGCCCGATGCCTCAGGGCCATCCCAAAAAGCTCCTTATGGCAACAATTCTACTCCACTTTGTTCGGATTTTCGATAGAAAAACCTGAGCCGGCAAACTAAGACCCCGGGCCGAAGACGCGCTCGAAAATCCGGCCCACGTTCCGGAGCTGGCGATCCAGGGAAAATGTGTTATCTAAGTCTTTTATATTTAAATACTTAGATATATCCAAGTCCTGTTCCACCAGATGCCGGAAGCTCTCGCCGCTTTCCCAGGCCCGCATCGCATTGCGCTGGACCCATCGGTACGCTTCCTCGCGCAGCGCGCCGCGGGCGGCCAGATCGAGCAGCAATTGGCCCGAGAAAACCAGTCCCTGGGTCATCTCCAGGTTTTGGCGCATGCGCTCCGGATAGACGACTAAGGTGCTAATAATGTTCGTGGTACGCGCCAACAGATAATCCACCAAAATTGTCGAATCGGGAAGAATGACGCGTTCGACCGACGAGTGCGAAATATCCCTTTCGTGCCAAAGCGCGATATTTTCGCCGGCGGCGATGGCATTAGCCCGCACCACGCGCGCCAGCCCGCAGATCTGTTCGCACGTGATTGGGTTTCGTTTATGGGGCATGGCCGAACTGCCTTTCTGATCCTTCGAGAAAAACTCTTCGGCCTCCCGCACTTCCGTTCGCTGTAGATGCCGGATTTCGAGAGCGATTTTCTCCAAGGTAGCGGCAATCAGCGCCAGGGTCGAAACGTAATGCGCATGGCGGTCGCGCTGGATCACCTGAGTAGAAATCGGGTCGGGCTTGAGCCCCAGTTTGGCGCAGATCCGTTCTTCGGCTTCGGGCCCGATGTGCGCAAACGTGCCCACGGCTCCGGAAATTTTGCCCACCCGCATCTGCTCGCGGGCTTCCGCAAAGCGCGCGATCTGACGCGAGACTTCGGCGTACCAGTTGGCCAGCTTGAGTCCAAAGGTGGTAGGCTCCGCGTGCACTCCATGGGTCCGGCCGATACAGACCGTATCGCGGAATTCAAGAGCCCGGGCCTTCAGGACCTCGCTCAGGCGTTCCAGCCCGACGGCGATCAGGGCCGAAGCCTGCGAGATCTGAAGCGCTTGCGCCGTATCGACGACATCGTTGGAAGTCAGCCCGTAATGCAGCCAGCGGGATGCCTCGGCCTGGCCTGCGGCCGCCATCTTCTCGGAGACGGCGGTGGTGAAGGCGATGACATCATGTTTCACGTCGCGCTCAATTTCGAGGATCCGCGGGACGTCGAAAGCGGCGTGCCGGGCGAGCGCCGCAGCCGCTTCGTGCGGAATTTCACCCATCTCGGCCAAAGCCTCCGCGGCCGCCAGCTCTACCTTGAGCCAAGTGTCAAATTTGTTCTGATCGGTCCAGATGCGCCCCATTTCCGGGCGCGTGTAGCGGGGAATCATAGCGAAAGTTCAACCCTTATTGGCGCCGCCGAGCGCTTCGTTCTTACTTCGGGCGACAGCGGATGTGCAAAGCGGCCACGGCAAGCCGGCATCCGGGCATGAATTCAACCGCTGCGCCGGCGCGCGAGCAAACCATAGTATCAGCAAACCGCGCCGGGGCGGTTCCGCGAGGCGGATGCCAGAGCTTGCCTCAAAACTGAAACATTTCCGTGGGCCGCCACTGCTCGGCCAGGACAAGCCGGGTGGCTTCGGCGCCGGCGGCTTGCAGCGCCTGAATCGCAGTCAGGCGTGCAATTTCCGGGTGATTGTTTTGTTCGCTGAGGTGAGCCAGCACGAGCACCTGAGACGCGCGGTCGTAGTCGGCTGTCAGAAACTCGGAAACCGCGTGGTTGGAAAGATGCCCCACACGGCTCATCACCCGCTGCTTCACAAACCACGGGTATGGCCCGACTCTCAGCATATCGAGATCATGATTCGATTCGAGCACCAAAAAATCGCAGCCGCGGATCTGGTGCTTCACCGATTCCGGCATATAACCTAAGTCGGTGATCACGCCCAGCTTGAGCCCCTCGGCGCGGAAACAGAAGGCCACCGGATCAATAGCATCATGGGGAACGGTAAACGAATCGATCTCAAAATCGCCGATGGAAATCCTCTGGCCGGCCTGGAAAATTTCGACCGGCGGCCGCGCCTCGCCCCACTCCAGTCGGCTCTCCGTGAGCCGTGTCAGGAAAATCGGATTGGAAAGCTTCCGCGCCAGGACCGGCAGGCCGGCGACATGGTCGCTGTGCTCATGGGTGATCAAGACGGCGTCCAGACGCTCCGGATCCTCTCCGATCTTTCGCAGCCTGGTTTTGATCTCACGATAACTGAAGCCGGCGTCCACCAAAATCCGCGTCCGCTCGGTGGCTACAAAAGTGCAGTTGCCGCCGCTGCCGCTGCCCAGGACGCAGATCCGGACGCTCATGGTTGCACGCTTCTCATTGTTTGTATCAGCATTTCGAACCAATCACAATAGTTTTCGAGCGCCGGCCGGGGGACGAGCGGCAGACATTGGCCGCCGGTGCGCTCTGCCGGCGATGAACCACAGACAGGGCCCTCGAATGCAGAAATTCGAAAAGCTGGAAAATCCCGCTGGATCCGCTGGCCCTTGCGCTTTTCGGTTGGGAAAGGCAAAATAGGCACCGACAGATTTGTTCGCGGAGAGGACGCCGATGAAAAAGCTGGTCTTTTTCACGGTGGCGGTTCTCCTTGCGAATGCCATTTCGCCGGTTCTGCTGGGTGGCATCCCCAGCGACAAGGCTGTCTATCGCGGCGGCACCATCGCCGCGTTGCCGGAAAACACCGAAGGAGCCGTAACCACCACCAACGAGCAATACTTTCTGTTTACCTACAAGAAGGGACGCTTGTTGATCCCTTACGAGCGGGTAAACTTCCTCGAGTACGGCCAAA
>DASREK010000098.1:0-4782 GCA_035652135.1 Bryobacterales bacterium
GGCCCCTGATCGGGATACTGGTTCGGCCCGCGTCCTTCTTCGGCCGCAAGCGCCGCTTCGTTCCAGGTAATCGTCCCCGCGGGTGTGATCACGCCGGGACCGGTTTTTTGGAATGCGTTCTGTTGCAGCATTCCGGCAGAGTACATGCCGGGGTTCCAAACATTCGAGACGCGCTCGCAAACCAGAATTCCGGCATTATCCTCCAGCGCAAGCGCCCCCGTTGGCTGGGTCCGGTTCCCGATTTGGGCATGCAGAGCCATGACGGCGGGACCGAGCGCCAGGACAGTACACAATCCGATCCGCTCCAGCTTGCACATAACAGCCACCTCGCAGTGAGAGATGTGCAGCGCTGGTTTGCGTTTCCAACAGATTTGTTATGGAAGGCCCTGAATGTCAGGTTAAGCCCGATCTGGCGAAGCATCTTTTCACTGGCTTGGTAATGTAAAGAACTTTCCGCCCATGCTGCGCATGATCTTTCCCCAAAGGGCTTGCCCCAAAATCGGCATCTCTGACATGCGCTCGGGAATTACCTGCAAATGCAGGCCGGCCATCTCGTCGGTGCTTTCCGGGCCCCAGAGCACGCGCTTGGGCGGGTGGTTCGGATTGCGCGGGTTTTGATTCGAGTTATCGTAGGTAAATTCCATTTCGAGGCGCGTGCCGGCCGGCAAATGCAGAGATGGGCCGTATTGATACTGCTCTTGCCAGTTGAAGTCCCAATCTTTGATCCAGATCAGCCACTTTTTCGTGCCATCGGGCAGCAGAGCCCAGCCCTTCATGTCCTTGCAAATGTAGTGGGCATGAGGAATGATTCCTACCGCCTCCACGTCGATGGGCAAGGTAAAGCCGTCCCGGACTTTGTAAGAGCGATCACCGGGCGGGATGTCAATGTTGCGCGATCCCAGCGCGACGTCAGCGACCCTCCTTTGGGGTGGAACGCTAGTGAAGTACAGGCCCAGGCTGGCCTGCTCCCTTTCCTGCTTGCCCGTCGGATGAAAATGAATTTGCAGGACCAGATCGGAGCCTTTCTTTAGAGGCACCGCGGTTTGCGCGGGCGTCTCGAGAGGCGCCACGCCCGGCGACCAGCCGCCGAGAGCCGCCGAAGGCAGGAACCCAGGCACCCCGAAGCAGCGATACCCGGCGGCAGGGTCCTCCGCGTCTCTCCTCCGCGCTCCGCCGGAAAGATCAGCGAAAAACAGAGCGTGGTGTACGGCGCTGCGGTTCTCGGGTTGGAACTCGACAGCTCTGACGTATCGATCAGCAGGAAGTGTTATGGGAATCACGAAGCACTGGTATATATCCGGCCCTTCGGCCGGAACGGTAAAAGGCTCAGGCATCTTCGCGATCAAGTCAGGCGTTCCAAGTTGCCAGCCGGAAGCGAACTTCGGCGCAGGCGGAGTCGCCGTCTTTCCCAGGGGCGCGCCTTCGTTGACCCAGTCCCGAATGGCCGTCACCTCCGCTTCGGTCAGCCCGCGCTCTCCCCGAAACTTGCCATAGCCCGGCTGCGGCTTCCAGGGCGGCATATAACCGCTGGATGTGACCGCGGCGATCTGGGAGGCGCGTTTCGTAACGTCTTCATAGCGCAGCAAGGGAAAGGGCGCGGCGCCGCCGGGATGGTGGCAAGGGGCGCAGTGCTGATAGACAATCGGAGCGATGTCACGCGCGAAAGTTACTGCTTCCCCGTGAATCTCCCGCCCGAACGGAATGCCGCATCCAAGCGCCTTCGTCGCGGGATGGGAGACCGGCTTGCCGGCCAAAATCTGATCGAGGCTGAGCTTCAGATCGCGGCGCGCTGGCGCCGGGCGCGTTTTGCCGAAATCGATAAACCGGTTGTCAATCCGTCCGCGGTAAAGCACTTCACCGCGGGCTGAGAGGATCACGGCTTCGGGCGTGGCTGCCGCGCCGGCCTGGCGCGCCAGAGATTGCGACCGGTCGAGCAGAAGCGGGAAGGAGTAGCCGTATTCCCGGCCATACTGTTCCATTTCCGTCCCGCTGACAGCCGGATCGGAAAACACGCCATAAAACAGCACGCCGCGCCGCGAGTATTGCGCTGCGAGCCGGTTTAATTCCGGCGCATAGCTGTTGGAAATCGGACAGTCGGGCGCCAAAAACAGGAGCACAATAGCTTTGCTTTCGTGCGCCTCGGCGATGGTGTGGCGGCGGCCCTCAGCATCCCGCAGATCGAAGGAGACGGTTGCGGAAAACGCAGGAAGCAAGAAGGCCGTCCACGCCAGCCATACTCCCCAACGCCTTACCATGTCGATCTCCATCGTTCCACGAAACGGCGCCTGGCCCGCACAAATTTACCGCGCCGGCGCGGGGCCGTGGGAGGCGGAAGCCCCGTCGCCGCTTGTTTCGCTCCCGCCTGGATTTGGTTCCGGTTTGGATTGTTTCCCCGGCTCGGCCGGCGGCGGGCTCAGAAACACAGCAACAGCGGTGAGCGATCCGTCAACCTCGCGCGTTGCTTCCACGGAAATGTGGTCGCCGTTCTTGAACGCCGAAGGCTGGACGGCGGCAGAACCTTTCAGAAACTTCGTCTTTCCCGTGCGGCGGAGATTCAGCACGCGGTCCGGCTCCACTTCGAGCAGAATCTCTTTTTTGTCCAGTTTGCGGAGAGTTCCGCTGAAATCCGCCGGCGGGACGCTCTCCGGGGCGCCCGGCGCCTGCTGCTGCCGCCCCCGGCGTGCGCTCGAACCGCGCCGCATCTGCGGGCTGAGGGGCGCAGCGAGCAGTATGCCTGCGGCCGTCGCACATACGAAAAGGCAGTATCTGCGAGTCATCGCTTTCAGTTTAAACCCGAAATTTACCTGCTTCTCTCGGGGATGTATACTGAGCTTTCAGGTGCGGCTGTGAGATTATCCCGGGGCTTGTTGGCGGGACTGTTGTGCGTCCTTATGCCGGCCCTGGCGTCCGAGATCGCTGTGACCGGCCGCATTGTGGACGAGAACGGCGCAGCCGTGGGCGGCGCGCGCATAACGTTCAAAAAAGCCGGCGACTCCACTTCGCAAGACGTTCTGGCCGACCCCACAGGAACTTTCAATGTCCGGCTTCCCGCGCCGGGCGCTTATTCTGTCGCCGCTGCACAAACCGGATTTTTCCCTTTGAAGGAATATTCGATTCAAGTGACAGAGGGGCCTCAGGAGGTGCACCTGGTGCTAAATCATATCCGGGAAGTTTTTCAGTCAGTGAACGTCGAAACCTCGGTGTCGCCGATTGACTTCGACCGGACCACATCGGAACGCACGCTCGACAAACTCCAAATCATGAACGTTCCGTACCCTTCCACGCATGACCTGCGCAACGCGATCAAGCTGATCCCCGGTGTGGTGCAGGACGCGAGCGGCGGCCTGCACTTCGACGGCAGCGCCGAAAATCAGGTGCTGTATACTCTGGATGGCTTCAACATCAGCGATCCGCTGACCGGCCGGTTTTCCGCGCGCCTCAGCGTGGAGGCGGTCCGGTCGCTCGAGTATTCTTCGGGCCGCTTCTCGCCGGAATTTGGCAAGGGCTCAGCCGGGGCCCTCGCCATCCAAACCGAAACCGGAGACGATCAGTGGCGCTACTCGGCGACGAACTTCGTGCCCGGCATCGATACACTGAAGGGCATCCACATCGGCGCCTGGACTCCGCGATTCAATGTCTCCGGCCCTTTGAAAAAAGGCCGCGCCTGGATTTCCGATAACATGGACGGCGAGTTTTCCGAGCTGTTGATTCCCGATGCGCCGCCGGGACAGGACCGTTCCTCTACCTGGCGCGGAGACAATCTGCTGCACACGCAGTTCAACGCCACGCCATCTAATCTCCTTTATGCCGATTTTTTGATCAACGGCGCCAGTTCCTCCAATCTCGGCTTGAGCGCGCTCGATCCGATTTCTACCACCACCGATCAGCGCCTGCGCACCTGGTTCTACAGCCTGAAAGACCAGATCTATTTGGGGCGCGGCGCTATGCTGGAGCTGGGCTTCGGCGAAAACCGGACGTTTCTTCGCCAGATACCCCAAGGGCATGATTTCTATGTAATGACGCCCGCGGGGCGGCGCGGCAATTACTTCATCGACTCCGTCCAAAAATCGCGGCGCGATCAGTTCCTTGCCAACTTGATTCCCCCGGCCTTTCATTTGGCGGGATCGCACCAGTTCAAGTCCGGCATCGATTGGGACCGCCTCAATTACTGGCAAGACATCCGGCGCACCGGTTTCGAGCAGTTGGATCTCAGCGGCAGGCTGCTCCGCCTGACAACCTTTGTCGGCAATGGACGGTTCAGCCGCCCGGGCCTCGAGGCATCCTCTTATCTGCTGGATGATTGGAGGCCCAAACCGAATTTGCTGTTGGAACTTGGCGTTCGCCAGGACTGGGACGAACTGGTGCGCAGGACGGTCCTCTCGCCCCGGCTCTCCTTCTCGTACGCCCCCTTCGGCTCGAAAAATACGAAGATCGCCGGCGGTTACGCCGTCGTGCACGATGCAACCAGCTTGCAGCTATTTACCCGCCCAATGGATCAGTACTCAGTCAGCACTACTTACAATCCGGACGGGACGGTCGCAAGCGGCCCTTCTCTGACGATCTTCACCATTCAGAATCCGCATCTGACCGTGCCTCGATACCAGAACTGGACTCTCGGGTTCGAGCGCCAGTTGCCGAGGAAGTTCGATCTGCGGTTGAATTGGTTGCGCAAACGCAGCCACGACGGCTTTACCTATATCAACAGCCTCGGCTCGAGCAGTCTGGTATTGCCTCAGCCTGTTGCCGGCTACGATGCGTCGTCGTTGGCCGGAGTTTTCAATC
>DASREK010000099.1:0-2572 GCA_035652135.1 Bryobacterales bacterium
CAACGCGCACAATCTCGGGCTTCTCGTCGCTGGGCCCCATACCCGGAGGAGCAAAGTATTCCGGCTTGTGCGGCGAGCCTTCCGGATCCGGCTCGTGGGGGCCGCCCTCGCGAGTGACCATGAACAACGACGCGCCTTCGCCGCCATAGTTCTCAATCGTGCCTTCGCGGCCGAAAATGCGGCTGAAGCTGCGATAGCTGTTGCCGAACGTCGTGGAATAGCTGTATAGGAAGCCCTTCGGGTAAGTAAACACTGCGGTAGCCGTGTCCGGGTTTTCGCGGCCGTCCTTCCACACGAAAATCCCGCCGGTCGCGACGCAGCTTACCGGATGCGTGGAATCGGTCCACAGGTGAACCAGGTCGGCGCCGTGGCTCATCCACTGGTCGAAAATGCCGCCCGAAAAATCCTTGAACAGGCGGAACTCGAGGTAGACGCGCGGGTCGAACGGGCGATACGGCTTGCCCAGCAGCCAGCGCTTCCAGTCGGTGTCTTCTTCACGGAGCTCCCGGATTGCCGCCTGCCGCTGGTGCCAGCGCGGCATATTGACGTTCCACTCCTGCTCGATTTTCACGATGGGGCCGATCCGGTTGGAGCGCACGATGTCGCGCACGGCGATTTGATAGGGCTGGGTGCGGTGCTGGCTCCCCATTTGGACCACTTGCTTTGAAGCCTTCACCACCGCGCGGCATTCTTTCGCTTCGGCAAGCACGTTGGCGAACGGCTTCTCGACATAACAATCCTTGCCTGCCCGGACCACCTCAGCGCACAGCTTGGCGTGCTGGAAGTCGCCCGTCGCGATCATTACGCCGTCGATGTCGTTCTGGGCCAGCATGTCTTCATAATATTTAAACACCTTGGGCTCCACCCCGAACGCCTGCTTCACCTGGGCGGCGCGCCGCTCGCGGGCTTTGCTCCACAAGTCGCACACCGCGACATGCTCGACCGGCGTGTGCTTGGCAGCGAGTTGAGCCATGTGCACATGGCCGCGGCTGCGGTCTCCGCAGCCCAGTTGTCCGAGGCGAATACGGTCGTTGGCGCCCAGCACGCGGCTATATGCGCGCGCGCTCATAGAGACAGCCGAAGTAGCCAGCGCCGCCGCTTTCGCTGTGTCCTTTAAAAATTGCCGGCGATCCATAAATTCGTCCTCCTCCTTACGATCATACTCCTGAATGCGCGGGCCGCTTCGCCCCGGGCCGGCCGGAAGCCGCACTGCGGAACTGCGGGTTCCTCGGCAACGAGACCAGGTTGGCGAACAGCCGGTAGGCGCCGGGAACGCCTTCCGGCAACTGCCGGTAAAATGCGTAAGCGTTATAAATATACACGCCCTTGCCGTAGCGGGCGTAAAGCATGCCGCCCTTTTGGGGATCCTGCCCCGGATCGTGCGTCTCGAGCAGCGGCTGATACCGCGGATCCCACTGGCTCAGGAACTTTGAGCCGCGCTCGGCCACCCAGCCTTCAAAATCTTTGGCGGTGATCTTGTTGGGCCAGTTGAAAACAGGATTCCCGGGCTCGAGAATTTCAACCTTTGACCGCTCGTCGGTCACTTCTTCCGGATCGCCGGTCATCGTATAAGGATACGGGCCGAAGTTGTGGTCGAACTCGGGCGTGTTGTACTGCACAATGACGACTCCGCCATTCTTCACGTAATCGAGCAGCCGGGAATTGTTGGTCTTGAGATCCTCCCGCACGGCGTAAGTCCGGACGCCCAGAAGAATCACATCGTATTTGCCCAAATCGCCCGTCGCCAGATCGGCGGAAACCAGCATGTGGACTTTGATTCCCAGGTTTTCGAGGCACTCGGGAATCTCGTCGCCGCTGCCCATGACGTAGCCGACATTGAGACCGGGCGCCGCTTTGACATCCACGCCGGTGGCCGTGTAGCTGGCCGGGCGGTAGAGATGATAGGGGCGCAAGCCCTCGTAGCCCACGGCTCGATAGCCTTCCTTATATTGCCGGCCGTTATACTCGGCGACCACAGTCACGGTATAGGGCCTCTCCTGCAATCGGGAGGGCATCACACGAAAGCTCAGCATCTGCTCTTCGCCGTCCTTCGAAGTGGAAAATTCCGCTGTCGCCGGCAAGGACTGCCACCCCTGCGGGAGCTCGAGCTTCACCGTCCCTTTGGCGGGCCCTTTCACGTTGCTGTGAATGTTCGCAGTCAGAAGGAAGGATTTCGCATCCAGCGGAAGGATCCCTGTTCGGGGAGCGGCGGACACGGAGATCGCCGGGCCGACAACCAGCGGATTCATCACGACCCCCCGGCCGGTGACCCGTTTAACCGACTGAACCACTTGCGCCAGGCGCACCGGAGCACCCTCATAGAGCAGATCTAGCTGCGCCGAAAGCGGATAGGGCGGCAGCGGCAAATTCGCATATTCCGGTTTCAGAATCTCGTAATAGGGCTGCTCGACATTGTGGCGCTGAAAATAAGGACGCGTGTATTCGGCGTTCTCGGGCGCCGTTACCCGGAAGCGGATATTAGCGGCCTGCCCGCCGGCAAGAGTTCGCGGCGCCTGGCCTTGCAGGCTGACCGCCCAGTTTTCGCGGGCCGCGGTGACAAGAGAGATCTGAT
>DASREK010000100.1:0-3883 GCA_035652135.1 Bryobacterales bacterium
TGACTCGGCTCAAGTGATTCTCCACCAGTCGCTGCGCGAGCAATACGAATGGATGGCGAGCTACACGCGGTCCCGGGCCTATTCCAACGCCGTCCTCGACATCACGATCGATCAGCCGATGCTGATTTCGAGCAACGTGGGTCCCATGCCGTGGGATAGCCCCAACCGGTTTCTGAGTTGGGGTTACCTGCCGACGCCGCACAAGAATTGGGCCCTCGCTTATCTGCTCGAGGTGCGCGACGGGTTCCCGTTTTCCCTAGTGAACCAACAGGGTCAGGTCATCGGCGGCGTCAATGCGTCCCGCTTGCCGATGTACTTTAATCTCAACCTGCATCTGGAGCGCCGCTTCCGTCTCGGCAGTTACCATTTCGCCTTGCGGGGCGGCTTTAACAACGCCACCAACCACAGGAATCCTACCGTCGTCAACAACACGCTCGGCTCGCCTCAGTTTTTGACTTATTACGGGAGCGAAGGGCGGCACTTTGTGTTCCGGCTGCGCTGGCTGGGAAAAGATTAGCCCACAGCGGGGCGGAATCCTTTCCAGTCGTTTTCGGCAATCCGGCTCGCCGCAGGCGCTTGACATGGATGGCGGCAGGTCGTATCATTAGCACTCTAAGGCAGAGAGTGCTAGAAGGGGCGCGGCCCCTTTCTCGGTCCAGTCAAAAATCAAGATAACTTTCGGTACAGAAAGGAGATAGCGATGAAATTTCGACCTCTACATGATCGTGTTCTCGTGCGCCGTATAGAGGAAGCGGAGACGGTCCGGGGCGGCATCATCATCCCCGATACGGCTAAGGAAAAACCACAGGAAGGCGAGGCCATTGCCTGTGGCAATGGAAAACTGCTGGACACCGGGCAACGCGTGGCGCTGGAGGTGAAACCGGGCGATCGCGTGCTGTTTGGCAAATACTCAGGGAATGAAATCAAACTGGACGGCGAGGACTTTCTGATTTTACGCGAAGACGAGATCCTTGCGATTCTCGACAAAAATTCATCGGGATCCGACAACAAGAAAGGGAAAAAATAGAGGGAGACATAGCGCATGCCCGCAAAAAAAATCATTTTAGGCGAGGATTCGCGGCAATCGATTCTTCGCGGCGTAAACGCCCTGGCCGACACAGTAAAAATTACTCTCGGCCCTAAGGGGCGGAATGTGGTTCTGGAGAAGAAATTTGGCTCGCCGACGATCACGAAAGACGGCGTGACTGTGGCTAAAGAAATCGAGCTGCCCGAGCCGCTGGAGAATTTGGGCGCCCAAATGGTGCGCGAAGTCGCATCCAAAACCAGCGATGTAGCCGGAGACGGCACTACTACGGCCACCGTGCTGGCGCAGTCGATCTTCCGCCAGGGAATCAAGAGCGTCACGGCCGGGTCCAACCCGATGGCGCTCAAACGAGGGATCGAAAGAGCGATCGAGACGGCCATTGAAGAAATCAAGCGGCTGGCGAAGCCGGTCTCGGGTGACGCCATCGCGCAGGTCGGGACGATCTCGGCCAACAACGACTCGACCATCGGGAAAATCATTGCCGAGGCTATGGAGAAGGTCGGCAAGGACGGCGTGATCACGGTCGAAGAGTCCAAAACCATGGAGACGGTGCTGGATGTGGTCGAAGGGATGCAGTTCGACCGCGGCTACCTGTCGCCCTATTTCGTTACGGACGCCGAGCGTATGGAGTGCGTGCTCGAAAATCCGTACATCCTGATTCACGAGAAGAAGATCAGCAACATGAAGGATCTGCTGCCGCTGCTGGAGCAGATCGCGCGGTCCGGCAAGCCGCTGCTGATCGTGGCGGAAGAAGTGGAAGGCGAAGCGCTGGCCACGCTGGTGGTGAACAAGCTGCGGGGGACGCTAAACTGCTGCGCGGTGAAGGCGCCCGGTTTCGGCGATCGCCGGAAAGCGATGCTGGAGGATATCGCGATCCTGACCAACGGCAAGGCGATCATGGAGGAGACCGGCATCAAGCTCGAAGGCGTGAAGCTGGAGGACCTCGGCCGGGCCAAGCGGGTGACGGTAGACAAGGACAACACGACGATCGTCGAAGGCGCCGGATCGAAGAAGGCGATCGAGGGGCGCGTGAAGCAGTTGCGGACCCAGATCGAGGAGACCACGTCGGACTACGACCGGGAGAAACTGCAAGAGCGGCTGGCGAAGCTGGTGGGCGGCGTGGCGGTGATCAAGGTAGGCGCGGCGACCGAGACGGAGATGAAGGAGAAGAAGGCGCGGGTGGAAGACGCCATGCACGCCACGCGGGCGGCAGTAGAGGAAGGTATTGTGCCGGGCGGCGGCGTGGCTCTGGTGCGTTCCATCCCGGCGGTGAAGAAGCTGAAGCTCGAAGGAGATGAGCAGACCGGCGTAGATATCGTCCTCCGGGCTTTGGAAGAGCCGCTGCGGCAGATCGCATCCAATGCCGGCTACGAAGGCTCGATCGTGGTGGAGAAAGTCAAGGCGGAAAAGAATTCCAATTTTGGGTTCAATGCGGAAACCGGCGAATACGAGGACTTGGTGAAATCCGGGGTGATCGACCCGGCGAAGGTTGTCCGCTTCGCCTTGCAGAACGCTGCTTCCATTGCTGCGCTCATGCTGACGACGGAAGCGCTGGTCAGCGAGATTCCAGAAAAAGAGCCTGCCGGACCTCCTTCGGGGCCTCCCGGCGGCATGTACTGACCGACTAACCCAGCAGCTGGGAAGCGCCAGGGCGTAGAGTCCTGGCGCTTTTTTCGTGGAGCGCTGTCTGGAAACTGCGGCCTGTGGCCGCGAATCAGGCGCAGTCGGTCCCGCATCCAGGCCACGAAGTGGTCCTCCCCAAAAAACGGGACTGGTCCGCGAGATGGAACCCACGGGGCGTAGAGCGCTTAGGGCCGAATGATCGTCCCGTCGCTTTTTCGGGTACTGCCCCAGTTGTAGTCAAAGGGAGTATCGGCTTTCGGCGGGAATTTTGCCGCGAGCTTCTCATCCAGATCGATGCCCCATCCCGGCGCTTCATTGACCCAGTAGTAGCCGTCTTTGATTTTCGGGCAGCCCGGGAAGACCTCTTGCGTCTCTTTCGGGAAGACGGTCTGCTCCTGGATGCCGAAATTGCGGCAGGAAATATCGAGCGCGATGTTGGCGCAATGGCCGACCGGAGAGACGTCCCCCGGCCCGTGCCAGGCTGTCCGCACGTTGAACCATTCGGCCAGAGCCGCAACCTTGCGCGCGGGCGTCAGGCCGCCGATCTGGGAAATGTGAATTCGTATGTAGTCGATCAGCCGCTCGGAAATCAACCCCATAAATTCGTGCGGGCTATTGAAGAGTTCTCCCATCGCCAGCGGCGTCGAGCACTGCTGGCGGATAATTCGGAAGTATTGGATGTCTTCCGGCGAAAGAGCGTCCTCCACAAAGAACAGGCGGTATTTTTCCAGTTCTTTGCAAAGGCCGATAGCCTCGGTGGGCGTCACGCGCTCATGGACGTCGTGCAGCAGTTCGACCCGGTCGCCCAGTTTGCTTCGCAGGTACTCAAACAGCTTGGGAACAGTGCGGACATAAGGAGCGGAATCAAACACGCCCTGCCGCGGGGGCCCAGCCGGCGGAAGCGGGCCGGCGCTGTCTGCCGCTCTGCCTGCGCCGCGCCCGGCCACGCCGTACGTGGCCTGGCCCGGAATCGCCACTTGCGCCCGTACATTCCTGTATCCCTGCTCCATCCACTTCCGGATGTTGTCTTCCACCTCCGGGAAGCTGTTGCCGCTGGCGTGCGCGTACAGATCCACGGCGAACCGCGATTTGCCTCCCAATAGTTGGTATACAGGCATGTTGGCCCGCTTGCCCTTGATGTCCCACAGCGCCTGGTCTACGCCGCTGATAGCGTTGTTGAGCACGGGGCCGTTGCGCCAGTAAGAGCTGACGTAG
>DASREK010000101.1:0-4223 GCA_035652135.1 Bryobacterales bacterium
GCCGATGTACCAGACGCTGCCGGCCGTAATCCGCCGTATCCGGAGGGGAGGCGGACCCGCTCTGGTCGAAGGGCAAGTCATCCGCATGGATGCGCATTCCTCCTCGGATGACCAGCGGAAATATCGCGCGGAGGAGGAACTGCAAGAGCTGCTGGTCCGCGACCCGATTTATCAGACGGAGCGCTACCTGTATCGCAACAAGATTCTCACCCCCGAACAGACCGACGCGCTGCGCGCTGAAGTGAAGGCGGAAGTAGACCGAGCGGCCGATGAGGCGGACCGGCATCCGATGCCCTCGGCGGACAATCTGCTGGCCCACATTTACTCGGATGACCCGGCGGTGGGGGCCGAGCCGGTCCCGCCTCGCTACATTTCCAGCGAGCCCGTGACCATGCTTGACGCGATCAATCACGGCCTGCGAGAGGAGCTGGAGCAAAATCCCAAAATCGTCATGTGGGGCGAGGACATCGCCGATCCGAAAGGCGGCGTCTTCGGCGTGACCCGCGGCCTGAGCACCGCCTTTCCGGATCGCGTCTCCAACTCGCCTCTCGCGGAAGCCAGCATCGTAGGCGTCGCCGGCGGTATGGCCATCGGCGGCTACAAGCCGATCGTCGAAATCCAGTTCGGCGATTATCTCTGGCCCGGCTTCATGCAATTGCGCAATGAGATTCCCACTGTGCGGTGGCGGAGCCAGGGTGTTTGGACCTGCCCGGTAGTGGTGCGCATCGCCGTCGGCGGGTATATCAAAGGCGGGCCGTGGCATTCGGCCTGCGTCGAGGCTTTCTTCGCCCGGATTCCCGGCTGGTACGTGGTGTTTCCAAGCTGCGCCGACGATGCCAAGGGCCTCATCAAGAGCGCCGCGCGGTCCCAGGATCCGGTCATTTTCCTCGAGCATAAGGGACTCTACCGGCGCATTCAGGCGAAAACGCCGGAGCCCGACGCGGATTATCTGGTCCCGTTTGGCCGCGGGCGCATCCGGCGCGAAGGTACGGACATTACAATCGTCACCTGGGGCAGCACGGTCTATCTGGCCTTGGAACTGGCCCGGCAGATGGAAACAGAAGGCCGATCCTTAGAGATTATCGACCTTCGCTCCATCGTTCCATTTGACGAACAAATCGTTTACGACAGCATCCGCAAAACCAACCGGGTCGTTGTGGCGCACGAAGACACATTCACTATGGGTTTTGGAGCCGAAGTGGCAGCGCGCATCGCGGCGAACTGTTTCGAGCATCTCGATGCGCCGGTCAAGCGGGTCGCGGCCCAGGACTCCTTCGTCCCTTCAGCGAGCAACCTGGAGTTGATGGTTCTCCCCTCGGTTGAGGATCTGCGGCGCGGCGTTGATGAGGTGCTGCATTACTAGCGGGCGCGGCGTCCGTTGGATCTACCGCGGGCCGTATTATTTCGTACATGCCCGCGCTCGATTCTTCAGAGGCGGAGGCTGGAGGCAGCGTTTCGTCCCGGGTGAAGCGGGAGATTGTCCTGCTTGCCTACGCGATGGAATCCCGGGCTGGCGCATTTTCCCGGATGAACCGCACGATCTCTTCCATGGAAGTTCCCGGCTGGAAAATGGCGCTTACCCCCAGTTGCTTCAGAGCAGCAATATCCGCATCAGGGATAATCCCGCCGACAATCACCTTCACATCCTCCATGCCGTGCTGTTTTAGCAGCGCCATCAAACGAGCCACGATGGCGTTGTGCGCGCCGGAAAGGATGGAGAGGCCGATAAAATCGACATCCTCCTGAAGGGCCGCCGAGACGATCATTTCCGGCGTTTGGCGCAGGCCGGTGTAAATCACCTCCATGCCGGCGTCGCGCAAGGCCCGGGCGATTACCTTGGCGCCGCGGTCATGGCCATCGAGTCCGGGTTTGGCGATCAACACACGAATGGGACGCTGCATCTTCTCTCGAGACACCCCAAGGAAACGTAGAGCAAAGCGGCTCCCGCCAAATAGTTGCTATCGGAAACAGCATGACGCCGCCGTTCGGGTCCGCGCCGGGGAGGTGCATCCGCAACCCGTTTAAGTGACGGCCGCCTCACGGTAGACGCCGAAAACCTTCTTCAGGGCGCCGCACATTTCTCCCAGGGTAGCGTAGCTGCGCACGGCTTCTATGAGGTAGGGCATCGTATTCTGCTCCCGCTCGGCGGCCCGGCTCAGATCGTCCAATGCGCGCCGCACGCGGGCTTGGTCGCGCTCGGCGCGGAGCTTCCGCAGGCGCGCAATCTGCTGTTCCTCCACGCTCCGATCGATGTACAGCGTCTCGATCGGTTCGGCCCCCGCCTCGAAGGCGTTGACGCCAACTACGATTTTTTGCTTCTTTTCGACGGCCTGTTGATACCGGTAGCTGGCTTCCGCGATTTCGCGCATCGGGAAGCCGCGCTCGATCGCCGCGATCATGCCGCCCATGGAATCGATGCGGTCGAAATACTGATAACAGCCTTTCTCCAGATCGAGCGTCAGCCGCTCCAGGAAATAGCTGCCGCCCAGCGGATCAGCCGTGTCCACAACGCCGCTCTCGTGGGCGATCACCTGCTGCGTGCGGAGCGCCAGCAGCGCCGCCTCCTCGGTGGGGAGCGCCCAGGCCTCGTCAAGCGCATTAGTGTGAAGAGACTGCGTGCCGCCGAGCACCGCCGCCAGCGCTTGCAGCGCCGTGCGGACAATGTTGACCCTGGGTTGTTGCGCAGTCAGGGAACAGCCGGCGGTCTGGGTATGAAAGCGCAGCTTCCAGGAACGCTCGTTCCTGGCGTGGAAACGTTCGCGCATCACGTGCGCCCATATTTTTCGCGCCGCGCGGAACTTGGCGATCTCTTCGAAGAAATCGTTGTGGGCGTCGAAAAAGAAGCTGAGGCGCGGGGCGAATTCATCCACATCCAGCCCCCGCTCGATGCCCCACAGCACATACTCGATGCCGTCGCGCAGCGTGAACGCCAGTTCCTGGAGAGCCGTCGATCCCGCTTCGCGGATATGATAGCCGCTGATGGAAATCGTATTGTACTTGGGCGCGCGACGCGATCCGAACTCGAAGGTATCCACAACGAGCCGCATCGACGGCCGCGGCGGATAAATATACTCCTTTTGCGCTATGTACTCCTTGAGAATGTCGTTTTGGATCGTGCCGGAGAGAGTCTCCCATTTCGCCCCTTGCTTTTCGGCCACTACCAGATACATCGCCCAGAGCATGGGCGCCGGGGAAGAAATAGTCATCGAAGTCGAGATGCACCCGAGCGGGATACCTTCGAACAGCACTTCCATGTCGGCGAGCGATGAAATCGACACGCCGCATTTCCCCACTTCTCCGATCGCCATTTCATCATCGGCGTCGTATCCCATCAGCGTGGGAAGATCGAAAGCCACGGATAGGCCGGTCTGGCCTTGCTCCAGCAGGTACCTGTAGCGGCGATTGGTTTCCTCCGGCGTGGCAAAGCCGGAGAACTGGCGCATCGTCCAAAGCTTTCCGCGATACATGTCCCGGTGTATACCCCGGGTAAATGGAAACTCTCCAGGCATTCCGAGGTCAGTGGCAGGGTCGAAATCCGGAAGATCTGCCGGCGTGTAAAGTCTCTGGACGGGTGTTCCGCTGATCGTAGTGAACTCGCCGGGCATACAGGCCGCCTGCTTTCAATATACAGGATCAGGGGGCCGCTTTCTGGGCCGCCTCGACGCCGCCCTTAGCCCTTTTTCTTTAACTTAGAGCGCGAGCGCATAAAAACCGAATCGGCGCTTCCCAGATGAAGTTTCCAGGCGCGCGCGCGCACGGCGGCTCCGCAGACGGGATGGTTTTCCGCGCCTGTGCCACCCTGCGCCGGGCAAGGGCCGGGGGAGCCTTTCCGGGGCGGCTATGCTGCCAGCGGGGAGGGCCGGGCCGTTCTCACGCGCTTTCCATCAGAAATAAATATCTTGCCTTACAAGGACTTAGCCGCAAAGTACTATTGACCACTAATCAGGGCGTATGAAAAACTGTGCGCTGCCATACCCATCCGTCGCAGCTCGCCGGCGCCGGAGGCCCCATGCGAACTTTCCCGCTGCTCAGCGCTCTCACAGTATGTGTTCTGACGGGCCAAGGCTGGAGCCAGCCGTCACAAGCCCCGGCTCGCGCCGATGGCAGAGGCGACCGCATCCGGCAAATGCCGCCGCAAGCCAATTTGGGCGGCGCGGGTACGACAGGAAATGGAATTGACTACCACGGAGGCCCCGTTCTCGATACGGTTCTCGGTTCTCCGA
>DASREK010000102.1:0-14657 GCA_035652135.1 Bryobacterales bacterium
CATCGTCGGCGCCGGTAAGATTCCCACGCCTGTAGACGAAGCCGAAATTCGCGCTATTCAGACCATTATCAAATCCGGCCTCCCCGCCGAGCCGTGGCCCTTTCTCCGCGTGGGCCAGTTGGTTCGAATCGAGGCGGGACCTCTCGCTGATCTGGAGGGCATTCTGCTGGACATCAAAAACCGGCGCCGGCTCATTGTCTCGGTGACCATTCTTCAAAGGTCCGTCGCAGTAGAAATCGAGCGTTTCTGGGTAACGCCGATTCGAGGGCTCCGCCGCCCTGCCGCCAGCACTGCTTCGGCCTTCGTCCCGGACGTCAAGTCCGCTTAGAATCCCGCTTTCTCAACCGGTCGTTTGGTTATTAGGCGGGACAGCCGCAGGAGCACCTAGCATGACTGTACTAAAGCGTAGAACGCGAATGGTCAATTTTCGTCTCTCCGAAGACGAATACAAGGAACTGAAGAATCTCTGCATCGCCAACGGATCCAGAAGCATTTCCGACTTTGCGCGGGCCGCCGTATGCCAGTCGCTCGGGGGCAATGGCAATGCGGAGAAATTCGAAGGCACAGTGCGAGAGCTGCATGGGAAATTCGCCGAGCTTGACCGCGAGGTCAAGAGATTAGCGCAGCTGTTCGCAGAGGCAGGGTCTCCCGCAGTCCCCAAGAAGAACGCCGCCTCCAGCCCCGGCGAAAGCGGCGCCGCTTCGCGCAAAGTAATCAATGGAGATAAGTTATGCGGATCAGTCTCTTGATTCTAGGTATGACATGGCTGGCAGCGGCCGCTTCGGGCGCGCCGCAGCGAGAGGTTACATCCGCGCCGCCAGTCGCCCCCGTGTCCCCAAGCGTCCATCCGCAGGAGAGCGAAACCAAGACTGTGGAGCCTCGTCCGGCGACGGAAGAAGCGCCTTCCTCGTACGTTCTCGGTCCGGGCGACCAGATCGTCATCCGCGCGTTCGATGCAGAAGAAATTTCCGACAAACCGACTCGAATCTCGAGCAGCGGTTACATCAATCTGCCGCTGGTGGGCCGTGTGCGCGCCGCCGGGATGACGGTCGAGCAGCTCGAAGCCGATCTAACGTCACGGCTGCAAACCTACATTCAATCTCCTGAGGTTTCGGTAAGCGTCAGTGAGTTCCGCAGCCAGCCGGTCTCCGTGATCGGCGCTGTCAATGCACCGGGTGTTCACCAATTGCAGGGCCACAAAACTCTGATCGAGATCCTTTCCCTGGCCGGGGGAACGCGCACTGATGCGGGACACACGGTCAAAATCACCCGCCGGCTGGAATGGGGACGGATTCCACTGCCGAACGCCAAAGACGACCCCACCGGGCAGTTCAGCGTTGCCGAAGTCAATTTGAAATCGGTCCTGGACGCCAGAAACCCGCAGGACAACATTCTGATCCAACCCGAGGACGTCATCTCGGTGCCGCGCGCCGAGATGGTCTATGTGGTCGGCGACGTGCCCAGGGCCGGCGGCTTTGTTCTCAATGAGCAAGAAAGCGTTACCGTGCTGCAAGCTCTCTCGCTGGCCGGCGGCCTGGGGCGCGCTGCCGCTCCTACCAAAGCCAAGCTGTTGCGCGCAGGGGGCAAAGGGGCCAGCCGGACTGAGTTGGCTGTGAACCTGAAAGACATTCTGGCGGGAAAAAAGGACGACGTTCCCATGCAGCCGGAAGACATCTTGTTTATCCCGAACAGCGCGAGCAAGAGCGTTGCTCTCCGGTCCTTGGAAACGGCGCTGGGCATGGGAGCGCAGATCGGCGCGGGCATCGCGATTTACAGCCATTGAGCTGGAAGAAGGAGCGGCCATGGAAAACTCAAATTTGATTCCCAGCGATCGAGATCCCGCAGAAGGCCCCTCCGGCGACCACGGGAATCTGCATTACGACGTCGCAAGACTAGAAGCCCGGATCGAAGAATTGTGCCAGAGCGCGAGAGAGCACATGCCGGGGCGCCTGCAACTGGTGGAGGCCGGCGATCCGGAGTTGGCCGATTCCGAAATTTCGAGCAGCCTGCTTGTCTACTGGCACATGCTGCGCCGGCACAAAAGCACCATCGTGATTATCGCCTTTTTGGGGGCGGTGGCCGGGGTTCTTTTCAGCCTTCCGCAGACGCCGATTTATCAGGCGCAGACCTCCCTTGAGATCCAGGGCCTGAACGAAAACTTTTTGAACATGACCAATATGAACCCGACCACTACGTCGGGTTTTTATCCCGAGTACGACATTCAGACGCAGATGAAGATTCTGCAAAGCCGCACGCTCATCGAGAGAGCGGTCACCAAGCTAAAGGGGGAGGAATCCGCAGATCCGCCGCCGCCTCTGGGGCGGCTGGCCGCTTGGCGCAAAGCCTTGGGTCTCGGCACAGGCCCGAGTATGGATCCGCGCCAACAGGCTTTGGTGACGGCTGCCAGCACGGTCCGGGTCCGGAATACAGGCCAAAACCGGATCGTCGATATTACGTGCGATTCGACAGATCCCAAAATGGCGGCCGATTTCGCCAACACTCTGGCCAGCGAATTTATCGAGCAGAATCTGGAATCCCGCTGGAACTCATCCCAGAAAACCGGAGAATGGTTGACCCGCCAGCTTCAGGACCTGAAGATCAAATTGGAAAAATCCGAAGATCAATTGCAATCCTACGCCCGAGCGTCGGGCCTGATGTTCACTTCCGAAAAGGATAATGAAAACGTCGACCAAGAAAAGCTAAAGCAATTGCAGCAAGAGCTCTCCAAAGCGCAAGCCGACAGGGTGAGCAAGCAATCCCTCTATGAAATGGCTCTCTCCAGCCCGCCTGACGCGCTGCCCGAGGTATTGGACAGCGAGTCCCTCGCGGAGTATCAGATGAAGCTGGTGGATCTGAAGCGCCAATTAGCTGACCTCACTTCGTCCTTCACGCCGGCTCACCCGAAGGTGAAACGACTACAGGCGCAGATCGCGGAGATCGAAGCGTCCATCAAGAAAGAGCGCGGCAACATAATGACTCGGATCCGAAACGAATATGATTCCGCCCAGCGCAGGGAGCGCTTGCTCGCAACCGCGTACGCCACGCAGGCCAAGATCGTTTCCGAGCAGGCGGAAAAAGCAATTCATTACAACATTCTAAAACGTGAGGTGGATACTAACCGCCAGCTTTACGACGCCATGCTTCAAAAGGTCAAGGAGGCGGGTATTACCTCGGCGATGCGGGCCAGCAACGTACGCGTGGTCGATCCCGCCAGGCCGCCCGGAGGGCCTTATAAGCCGAATCCGAGCCAAAACGCCGCGCTGGGACTGCTCACCGGCGTTTTCCTCGGGATCGTCTTTGTGCTGGTGCGCGAGCACGCGGACCGGAGCCTCAGGGCGCCCGGCGAAGCCTCTACGTACCTGAACGTGCCCGAACTCGGCGTGATCCCCTCTACGCGCGCTGATTCCGGCAAAGCCCCCTCCAGCCGCGATCTGACTCTAAGAATCGGAAGTCCTGCCGGCGACAACAGCGGACCCAACGGAACGGAGGACGGCGCCGGCGCCCGCGTCGAGTTGATTACCTGGCAGCAGAAGCCGTCGCTGCTGGCGGAATCGTTCCGGGCGACGTTAGCCTCCATCCTGTTTTCAGGACAGAATGGCAACCGTCCTCGCGTCCTGGTCGTGACCAGCCCAAGCCCATCGGAAGGAAAGACGACGGTCATCAGCAACCTCGCGATCGCGCTCGCCGAAATCAGCCGACGCGTACTGCTGATCGACGCCGATATGCGAAAGCCTCGGCTGCACGATGTATTTGATGTACCCAATAGCTGGGGTTTGAGCGACCTGCTGCGCGAGCGAAATCCGATTGACGATTGCCCGCGAGAGGCGCTGGCCCGGGAAACCGCGATACCGGGTCTGTATCTGCTGCCCAGCGGGCCGGGCACGGTTAGTATCTCCAACCTCCTTTACTCGGCCCGAGTCCCGGAGCTGCTGCGGCGGTTCCGGCGTGAGTTCGATACCGTGCTGATCGATACCCCGCCGATGCTCCAGATTTCCGACGCCCGAGTGCTCGGCCGCCTGGCTGACGCCGTGATTCTGGTTCTTCGCGCGGGCCAAACTACGCGGGATAGCGCAATTGCCGCGAAGCAGCGCTTCGCCGAGGATGGAACGCTCGTGCTGGGAACAGTGTTGAACTACTGGAACCCCGCGGCGTCAACGAATGGTTACGGTTATGGCTACGGTTATGGTTATGGCTACGGCTATTACGATGCCTACCACAGCCATTATGCAGGCAAAGGAAGTTAGCGGAGATGGCTCATTATCTTGTCACTGGGGCCGCCGGGTTCATCGGCGCCGCAGTGGTGGAACAACTCCTCGCAGGCGGCCATCACGTCACCGGCATCGATAACCTGAACGACGCTTACGATGTGCGGCTCAAAGAGTGGCGGCTGCGCCAGCTTTTGCCTTATCCAAGGTTCGTGTTCCAGCGCCTGGATATTTGTGACTGGAAAAAGCTGTCCGAATTCTGGCAGGCCAGCCCTCCGTTTGACGCCGTGCTGAATCTGGCTGCCCGGGCAGGCGTGCGGCAAAGCGTTGAAAATCCCTGGCTGTACACGGAAACCAACGTAACCGGCACGCTGAACCTTCTCGAACTCTCGAAGATTCACGGCGTACGCAAGTTCATCCTGGCTTCGACTTCCAGCCTGTATGGGTCTCATAATCCCATGCCCTACGCCGAGGATGCGGATACCAGCCGGCCGCTTTCCCCGTATGCGGCTTCTAAGAAGGCTGCGGAAGCGCTTTGCTATACCTATCACTACTTGCACGGCCTGGACGCGACAGTGCTGCGGTACTTCACGGTTTACGGTCCCGCCGGGCGGCCCGATATGAGTCCCTTTCGATTCGTGCAGTGGATCAGCGAAGGGCGCCCCTTGGTGGTGTACGGCGACGGGCGCCAGTCCCGGGACTTCACCTATGTCGCCGACATCGCGCGGGGAACCATCGCTTCTTTGGCGCTGCGTGGGTACTCGACCATCAACCTGGGGTCGGACCGGCCAGCGCCGATCCTGGATTTGATTCGCATGATTGAACAGCAGCTAAAACAGAAAGCGCGGCTTGAGTTCCATCCGCCCCACGCTTCTGACGTTCCGGCCACCTGGGCCGATATCACACGCGCGCGCCGCTGCCTTGGCTGGGAACCCACAGTCGGGCTGGAAGAAGGAATCGCATCCCTGGTCGATTGGTACAGAAAAAATCGAGACTGGGCTCGCGAAATTGAGACTTTTGCCGGCGCGCCCGCCGCCACGGCAGAGCGCAGGGCCTTGCATCCCGAGCCTTCGCCGGCTGCGCAGTAGAACTGGATTTCTCTGAACCATGAGCGCGAACGCCAATATTTCTGCTGAGCTCGGAGCCAAGGCGCCCGCCGGCGCCACCCCAGTCTTGCGGATCGAGCCCACAAACGGTTGGGTGTCTCTCAAGTTAGGCGAGCTTTGGGAATACCGGGAGCTGCTTTACTTTCTGATTTGGAGAGATATCAAGGTCCGGTACAAGCAAACCGCTTTGGGGGTAGCCTGGGCTATCCTTCAGCCTGTTTTGACCATGATGGTGTTCAGCTTGTTTTTTGGCCGGCTGGCGAAGATGCCCTCGGACAAGGTCCCGTATCCGATTTTTACCTTCACCGGGCTCGTCCCCTGGATGTTCTTCGCCACGGGCCTGAGCCAGGCTTCCAACAGCCTGGTGGGCAGCGCGAACCTTATCACCAAAGTGTATTTCCCCAGGCTGGCGATACCTATCGCTACGGTGCTTTCCGGCGTCGTAGATTTCGTGCTCGCGTTCGTTGTTCTTCTGGCAATGATGCTCTATTACGGACGCCTGCCCACCATACATATCCTCTGGCTGCCGCTTTTCCTGCTGCTTGCCCTGGTTACATCCCTGGGCGTCGCGCTATGGCTTTCGGCTCTCAATGTGGAATACCGGGACGTCCGTTATGTGATCCCCTTTTTAACACAGTTCTGGATGTTCGCTACGCCGATCGCCTATCCCAGCAGCCTGCTCTACCGGCCCTGGCGGAAGCTTTACGCGTTGAATCCGATGGTCGGCGTTATCGAAGGCTTTCGTTGGGCTTTGCTGAATACGGAAACGAGGCCCGGCCCGATGATTGTGGTGTCGTCTCTGGCGGCGCTGGCCATTCTGGCCGCCGGCGCGTTCTATTTCCGGCGAATGGAGAAAACTTTTGCGGACGTGGTGTGACAGCGGTGGTTTCCGCTGCAAGGTCATCGCCGAGGTGGCGCAGAATCACGACGGCAGCCTGGGAACCGCCCACGCGTATATTGACGCGATTGCAAAGACGGGCGCGGATGCGGTCAAGTTTCAGACGCACATCGCCAGCGCCGAGAGCACGCCGCAGGAACCCTGGCGCGTCAAATTCAGCCGCCAGGACGCCACGCGCTACGACTATTGGAAGCGCATGGAGTTTACCGAGGAGCAGTGGCGCGGCCTCGCCGAGCATGCCGGGGAGCGGGGGCTGATTTTTCTCTCTTCCGCTTTTTCTATGGAGGCCGTGGATCTGCTCGAGCGCGTTGGCGTTCCCGCCTGGAAAGTAGGCGCCGGCGAGATTGGGAACCTGCCCATGATTCGCCGCATGGCGAGCACCGGAAAACCGGTACTGCTCTCGAGCGGCCTGTCAGGCTGGGACGAGATCGGCGCGGCCGTAGCCTGCGTTCGCCGGGAAGGCGCTCCGGTGATTGTACTGCAATGCACTACGGCGTATCCGTGCCCGCCGGAGAAAGTCGGATTGAACGTGTTGGGCGAGATTCGGGAGCGGTTTCACTGTCCTGCGGGCCTGTCGGACCATTCCGGCACGATCTTTGCTGGCCTGGCGGCGGCGGCCCTCGGAGCGGAGGTCATCGAAGTGCATGTGGCCTTTTCGCGGGAATGCTTCGGCCCGGATGTGCCCGCGTCGATTACTACGGCCGAATTGGCCGAACTGGTGGCCGGCGTGCGCTTCATCGAGAAAGCAGTCAACAGCCCGGTTGACAAGGAGGCCGCCGCGTCCGCGCTCGAGGGCCTGCGCCAGATTTTCTCCAAAAGCATCGTGGCGGCCCGCGACCTGCCGGCGGGACAATTGCTCACCGAAGGGGACCTGGCCCTCCGGAAGCCAGGCACCGGGATCCCTCCGGCGCGGCTGGGGCAGGTGGTCAACCGCAAGCTCAAGCGCGCCGTGGGCGCGAACACACTGATTGCCGAGGCGGACCTTGAGTAGCGCACCGCGCCGGAAGGTTTGCGTCGTTCTGGTTGACCGCGCGAATTACGGACGCCTGAAGCCGGTGATGCAGGCCATCGCCGAGCGCCCCGAGTTGGAGCTTCAAGTGATCGCCGCCGGCACTATGGTGCTCGAGCGCTTTGGTTTCCCCATCGACGTGCTGAAACGCGATGGATTCCGCGTGGACGGCGAAATCTATATCGAGCTGGAGGGCTCGACGCCGGCCACCATGGCCAAGTCCGTCGGCTTCGGCGTCGTGGAGTTCGCCAGCGAATTCCAGCGGCTCAAGCCGGATATCGTCCTGCTGATCGGCGACCGCTACGAGGCGCTGGCCGCCGCGATCGCCGCGGCCTACATGAATCTTTGTATTGCCCATATCCAGGGAGGCGAGGTATCGGGCTCCATCGATGAGAGCGCGCGGCACGCCATCACCAAGTTCGCGCACTATCATTTCCCGAGCACCCGGCAAGCGGCGGAGTATCTGGTTCGCATGGGGGAGCGGCCGGAAGCGATTCTCGCGATCGGTTGTCCGAGCAGCGACATCGCGCGCACGCTGCGCCGCCATCTCGACCCGGCGGTGGTCAACCGCGCCGGCAGCGGAGCCTGTATCGACGTCGAGAAAGACTTTCTGCTCGTTGTTTTTCATCCGACTACCACCGAATACGGGGGCGAGCGGGCGCAAATGCAGCAGGTGCTGGAATCGCTGAAGCGCCTTCAGATCCAAACCATCCTTTTGTGGCCGAACATCGACGCCGGCTCCGACCACATCAGCAAGGCCATCCGCACCTTCCGGGATATGGAAAAACCGGCCTGGCTGCGTACCATTATCAATCTTACGCCGGAGGACTATCTGAAAGTTCTGGCCAATGCCGCCTGCGCTCTAGGAAATTCCAGCAGCTTCGTTCGCGACGCCAGTTACTTTGGTACGCCTGTCGTGCTGATCGGCAGCCGGCAGGACGGCCGCGAGTGCGATGTCCACGTCACCCGCGTCCCGCCCCTGGCCGATGAAATTACCACGGCCGCCTGGGCGCAAATCGCGCATGGACGATATCCGCCGAGCACGCTCTACGGAGATGGGCGGGTTTCCGAGCGCATCGCAGCGGCCCTGGTCCGGCTGGAGCCTTACCTTCAAAAGCGGCTGTACTACGTTGAAGAGCCGTTGCCCGAGACCGTGGGGGCGGATTGAACCTGGAGCGAACCGGCCGCACCCGATGCCATGGAGTTCTCGAATCCTCAAAAACAGGCTTTTGAGAGGGCGCCCGCATGAGCGGGCTGGATTTCCGGGTGCTCGGCGTGATCCCCGCGCGCGGCGGCTCGAAAGGAATTCCGAGAAAGAACATCCGGCTGCTCCATGGGCGCCCGCTTTTGAGCTATACGGCGGAGGCGGCCCTCTCGGCGCGGCTGCTCTCGCGCGTCATTCTGAGCACCGATGACGAAGAGGTTGCGGAAGTGGGCCGCCGCTGCGGCCTGGAGGTCCCTTTTCTGCGGCCCCCGGAATTGGCCACTGATGGGGCGCCTACGCTTCCGGTGGTGCAGCATGCAGTCCGCGCGCTTGCGCAGAACGGCGGCCGTTTTGACGCCGTGTGTCTGCTCCAGCCGACCAATCCGCTGCGGCGGCCGGAACACATCGACGGCTGCATCGAGCTGCTGGTCAACAGCGGCGCAGATTCCGTAATCACCGTGCTTCCTGTGCCGCCAGAATACAACCCGCACTGGGTTTACTTCGCCGAAAGCGACGGGACCCTTCGCTTGAGCACCGGCGAGGACGCGCCCATTTCGCGGCGCCAGGATCTGCCGCCGGCCTTCCACCGCGAAGGATCGGTCTACGTGATCCGAACAGAGGTAATTATTGACGGCAACAGCCTGTACGGCCGCCGCATCGTGGGCTATCCGGCCGATCCAAAGGCCAGCGTGAATATTGATGTCCCGGAAGATTGGGAACGGGCGGAGGAATTGCTCGCCGCTGGCGTAAGATGACCTCTTTCGAGCTGCTCTATATTTGCGCGGAGCCGCTGATGAGCCCCCTGTACTTCCTGGTGCGCAGAAGGCTGCAAGCCATAATCCGAGAATGTGGCGGGCAGGCCTCCATTCTAGACGTCGGCGGGCGAAAGTCTCATTACACGGCAGGAGTTCCAGCAGCCGTCTACATCACTGATCTGCCCAGGAAAACTGCCGTTCAACAGAAACTCCACTTGGGAGTTAACTCTCGAATTGTGGGACAGATCCGGCAAAGAAGAAGCAATGTGCGGGGCTTTGTTTACGATGACATGACGCACTCCGCGCTTAGAGAAAGGGCGTTTGGCTGCGTCGTCGCCGTGGAAGTTCTCGAACATGTGGAGGACGACGTTTGTTTCATCCGGGAAGTGCACCGGGTGCTGCGGGGCGGCGGCGTCTTTTTGATGACGACGCCCAACGGCGATGCCGTGCAGAACACCAACCCGGATCATAAGCGCCATTACACAAGAGCGCAACTGCAAAGCCTGCTGGCCTCGCATTTCGAGGCGGTCCGCGTGGAATATGCCCTTGCCGGCGGACAATTCCGGCGCTGGGGTCTGCAATCGTGGTCGGTTCAGCATCCCGTTCAGACAATGCGTAGCGCGGTGGGAAATCTCGTCACTCTAATTCAGTCAAGCGCCAAACATATAAGAGAGCGGCCGAATGGCACGCGGCATTTGTTGGCGGAAGCAAGGAAGTGAAAACATGTGCGGCATCGCTGGGATCTTCGGTGTGGGTTGGAACGAGGCGCAACTCGGCGCTATGCTGGCCAGCCAAAGGCACCGGGGTCCCGATGACGAGGGATGCTACATCAGTCCCGGCGGCCTCGCCGGCCTGGCCCACAATCGTTTGAGCATCCTTGACCTTTCTCCTGCGGGCCGACAGCCCATGAGCAACCGCGACGGATCGCTGTGGATTGCATTTAACGGCGAGATCTACAACTATCTCGAGCTGCGCACAGAGCTGCGCGGCTATCCCTACCGCAGCAATACGGATACGGAGGTGATTCTGGCGGCCTATGAGCGCTGGGGAAGGGCCTGCCTCGAACACTTCATCGGGATGTTCGCCTTTCTTCTCTGGGATGAGCGGGAACAAACGCTGTTTGCCGCCCGCGATCGATTCGGGGTGAAACCTCTCTACTACCACCGCCAACGCGGCGGCACGCTGCTCGCCGCCAGCGAAATCAAGGGCCTGCATGCCGCCGGCGTTCCCGCAGCGCCCGACGCCGGAACCTGGGCGACATATCTGGCTCGCGGCCTGTATGACCATTCCCAGAGGACGTTCTGGGACGGCGTGCAATCGGTTCCTCCCGGCCATTTTCTCACCTGGCGGCGCGCGGAGACGAAACTCACGCGCTGGTACGACTTGGCCGAGCGCGTACCGCCTGATTTCGACAGCCGCTCCGCCGAGGCCGCCGCCGAAGAATATCTGGACCTCCTGCAAGAGAGCGTGCAGCTCCGGTTTCGCGCCGACGTCCCCGTGGGCATCAATCTCAGCGGCGGGTTGGATTCCTCCACGCTGCTGGGCCTGATCCAGCGCCTCCAGGGGGCGGCGAGCGAAGTGCGGGCCTATACGTTTCTCACCGGCGATCCCCGCTATGACGAGCTTCCCTGGGTCGAGCAGATGCTCCGGCGCACGAGGCATCCGTTGGTTCCCTGCCGACTGGAGCCAAGCGATGTTCCCCGCCTGGCGCGCTCGGTCCAGATGCACCAGGACGAGCCCTTTGGCGGCTTGCCCACTCTCGCCTACGCGCGGCTGTTTGAACGGGCGCGCGCCGACGGAGTGAAGGTGCTGCTCGATGGCCAGGGCATGGACGAGCAGTGGGCCGGATATGATTACTACCAAGACGTTCTGAACGGGAAAAACGGAGCCACTATCCAGGGGGCGGCCGATTCGCCGGTCCGGCCCGAGTGCCTCGCGCCGGAATTTCTTGCGCTCGCCGAAAACTGGGAGATGCCGCGCCCCTTCGCCGATAACCTCCGCAACTGCCAATATCGCGATGCGCGCCACACGAAAATCCCGCGCGCGCTCCGCTTCAACGACCGCATATCCATGCGGGCATCGACCGAGCTGCGCGAGCCCTTCTTGGATCACCGGCTTTTCGAGCTGGCGCTGCGGCAGCCGGCGGACCGGAAGATCGCCAATGGCACACGCAAGGTGCTGCTCCGCGCCATGGCGAGAGAACTGCTGCCCGAGGGAGTGGTGGAAGCTCCCAAGCGGCCCTTGCAAACGCCGCAGCGCGAGTGGCTGAGAGGACCTCTGAGGCCGTGGGCCGAAGAGCAGATGGAGGCGGCAATTTCCGCCTATGGCGGATCGTGGCTCAAACCGGAAAAGGTGAGGGCTGCGTGGCAGGCATTCCTGAATGGGGAGTCCGATAACAGCTTCTTCGTGTGGCAATGGCTGAGTCTGGCCATGATTATGGACGGGGTATCGGCATTTACGGCATGAGTGAACTGGCAATCCGGGTAGCGGGCCTTTCGAAAAAGTACCGAATCGGCGGCCAGCGCGAGCGGTACAAGACGCTGCGGGATTCTCTCGCCGACGCGGCTGCGGCGCCCTTCCAGCGCCTGGCTTCACTAATGGCCCGGCGGAAAAACGGGAACGGCTGCGGCGAGAGCGAGATATGGGCTTTGTCCAACGTGGAATTCGAGGTGAGCCGAGGGGATGTCGTCGGCGTGATCGGCCATAACGGGGCCGGCAAGAGCACGCTGCTGAAAATTCTCTCTCGAATCACGGAGCCGACCAGCGGCCATGCGGAGATACACGGCCGGGTGGGGTCGCTGCTGGAGGTTGGCACCGGCTTTCACCTCGAGTTGACGGGACGGGAAAATATCTACCTGAATGGGGCGATTCTCGGCATGAAGCGGGCCGAGATCGAGCGAAAATTCGACGAAATCATCGCGTTCGCCGGGGTGGAGAAGTTTGTGGATACTCCGGTGAAGCATTACTCGACCGGCATGCATCTGCGGCTGGCCTTCGCCGTGGCCGCCCACCTGGAGCCGGAGATTCTCCTGGTGGATGAAGTCCTCGCCGTCGGAGACGCCGCATTTCAAAAGAGGTGCCTGGGAAAAATCGGCGACATCGCCGCGGAGGGCCGAACCGTCCTGTTTGTGAGTCATAACCTGGGCGCGGTGAAGGAGCTTTGCAACATGGGTCTTGTCCTGCGAAACGGTTTGTTAGCCTTCCGCGGATCTGTTGCGCAAGCATTGGCCTTCTACGGCCGAACGCTCACCGAAGCGGCTAATGACGAGCACTCCGGACATGCTACAGGGTGGCGTTACATTTATCTGAATGGCTGCTCGGATGGCTCGCTCGCGGTCACCACTCCCGAAGAGCCGTTGCAGATCCACGCCGGGCTTGAACTGGATCAGAATTGCCAGGGCGGCCTTGTTTTTCTCCTGATCGAAGATTTCATGGGCCAGCTTGTTGTGCATCGCCGGGCCGCTCTCTCTACCATGTGTTCTGAGCCCATAGGGCCGGGCCGTTACCGGGTAACTAGCAGGCTTCCTGCCGTGTGGCTGGCTCCCGGAGTTTACACCGTCTATCTGAAACTTATCATCGAGACTTTCGACGGCCAGTATATGCGCTACTTATCGGAAAAGATATTTCTAGAGGTTGATGGCGCTACCGCCGGCCTGAGCCGTGCCTTACTCGCTCCTCCGTGCGAGTGGTCGCTGACTTCTTGGCAGGCTCCGCCGACCTTCCATCAGGTTGCTAGTGGCCTGGAAACGCGGTCCCTCGCCCGCCCGCTCTGACTCTCCGGCGCCGATTCCAGGCCACACACGACCGCAATCTGCTTGGCCGTTGGTCAAGGTTTTATCCCGTGAGTGCATACAGCGATACGTTTTATGCCAGGCAAGGCGAGGGCTCGATCAGCTCTGCCCGCCGTATCGTCCCTCTGGTGATTGACCTGATCGCGCCGAAATCCGTGGTTGACGTCGGCTGCGGTCTCGGTTCGTGGATTGCGGTGTTTATGGAATCCGGAATACGGGACGTCCTAGGCATCGATGGCCCGTGGGTTAGGAAAGAGATGCTTCATATCTCGCCTGAGCATTTCCAGGAGGCCGATCTAGCGCGCCCGCTTACTCTAGACCGAGGGTTCGATCTGGTCGTGTCGCTAGAGGTGGCAGAACATCTGCCAGCTTCAGCGGCTCAGACGTTTATTAATTCTCTCACAGCTATGGGGCCGGCGGTTTTATTCTCGGCGGCCATACCCTTCCAGGGAGGAATTTACCACCTGAATGAGCAATGGCAATCATATTGGGCGGAAATGTTCATGGGAAGAGAATATGTCCCAGTCGACTGTATACGGCCTGTCATTTGGAACGATCCAGACATAAAGGTCTGGTACGCCCAAAACACGGTCCTGTATATACGGCAAAGCGCCCTGCCGTGCTATCCCAGGCTGAAGTCCTTTTCTATTGCATCCTGCGACAGCCTTTCTCTTGTGCACCCAAGGTTGTACCTGGGTAAAATGGAAAAACTTGGCCGCGAACTCCAAAGCACTACCCGCCTGGGGACGCTTTTCGCCGAGAGCGCCATTCGGCGACTGCCGGGAGCCGCGTTAGCTGCGCGGGTAGTTCGATCACTCAGGCATTCCATCAAAGACTCCGCCCCAAGCGGGCAGTAGGTCATGATTACGCCTTCGGTTACCGTCGTCATGCCGGTGTTCAACCAAGCGTGTTATGCCCGCGCTGCGATCGACAGCATTCTGAATCAGACCGTTTCAAAATTCGAATTTCTTATCGTCGACGACGGTTCTACCGATGGCACGAGCCATGTCCTGCACGCGGTTACGGATAGCCGCATCCGAGTAATACGCATTCCCCACAGCGGATTTCTCACCGCCCTTAGGACCGGTGTTGAAGCAGCCAGCGGGGATCTTGTCGCCCGGATGGACTCTGATGACCTTTGTCACCCGAAGCGCCTCGAGCGCCAAATCGCTTTTCTCGAGGCGCATCCCGAATGCGTGTTTGTCACCACGTATTACGGCCTGGTGACGCCCAGGGGATATTTTCTCGCCCCCAAGCAGAGCTTCGACTGGAAATACGTCACTGCGGCTGACATCACTCAGGGCAACGGCCTTTTTTGCGATCCCGGAACTATATTTCATCGCCGGCAGGCTGTATCGGCCGGACTGTATGATTCCGAATTTGAATATGAGACGCCGCTCTGGTATAAGCTTCTCCGCTACGGGCAGGGCGCCGTCCTAGGAGCGTCACTCTACTACGCCCGGTGGCTCGTGAGCTCCTATTCCAGAGATGAGAGCGGATTGCGGCGCCGAAGACAAGTTCACCGTTTGATACGACTCAAGTACGACCCGGAGGGCGCAACAAAGATTCCTGCCAAGGCTAGCCCCAAAAACGAGCCGTCGGGCATCAGCGTGGCCCGGCGCGCCATCGGACTTTACCTTCTGGCAGGAGATAAGGCGTCTGCCCGGGAGGTCGCCATAAAAGCATGGA
>DASREK010000103.1:0-2441 GCA_035652135.1 Bryobacterales bacterium
CCTGCAAATGCTATGCCGCGAGGCGACTCGCCGAGGAATTTGGCATTCTTGGTGCGCAGATCCCAATAGATGTGGTCGCCGTTTGCAATCACCGCGTCCGGCTGGAAGGAGAGTCCCCGCTCCAGTAGCCGGCGGCGGCGGGCGAGAGACAAAAAGCGGGGCTGGCCGTCGCGGCCGGTCAGAGCATCATGCCCGCCTGCACATGTATAAATCAGAAGGCGAAACCTGGCCGGCTGGTCCTGAGGATCCGGGAAGGTTTTTAAGGTCCACGGATCGCACAGGGGCCGCCGCGAGTCGCTGATTAACTGCAACTCGTGGCTGCGGCCAGGGCCCAGCCCTGTTGCGTCGAACGCCCAGAACAGGCCGGCGGTGTCCATGCGCGTTCCAGGGAAGAAACTCTTGCCGGCGCGCAGGCTAGGGGCCCGGCTCAGAGGAGCTTGAAAGGAGGCTTTGAGGAGAATGCGCCGATCATTGACCGTCGGGAGCAAGTGGGCTACGGATCCGGCATCCCACGAAGCGGCTTTCCCCCTGGCCGCCAGCAGCGCCGCGGAGCTTTGTAACAGAAAATCTCTTCGCCGCACGGTGGCACTATACCAATACCGTCGTTCGTCCGACAACAGCCGGCGCTGGCCGGCGCGGCAAACAGGCGTGGCCGCTTCGTTGACGCGGCACAAACACGACTGTCACACGCCTCAAAACGTTGCGATCGGATTCAGCGCGGAACCGGTAGCCCCTGGTACGGCCAGCGGCGCCGCGGTGATGAGAAAATCCCAGCGCTGCCGCCGGTTTGCCTCTTTGCTGATCAATTCCAGGTCGCAATTGTCGAAAATGGGCATTCCCATGGCGACCAACACCAGCGTGTGAATCGGCTGGGTAACGCCTTCGACGCCGGAAGGCAGCACGTCGCTGGCCGCATCGCTGCCCACCATCGCCGCATCCCGCGATTTCAGCCACCGGGCGCAGGAAGCATACAGGCCCGCCGCCTTGTGCGAGATCTCCCAAGGGCCTTTCGCGTCCCGCAACGCCCAGCGTCCCGTCCGGATGAAAACTACATCCCCCGCTCCTACCCTGACGCGGGCTTTCTTCTCCCAGGCATCCAGGTCTTCCGGATAGATCGGGGTCCCCGGCTCCAGGTATTCCACGCCCTTCAGGCGCGGAATATCCATTAAGACTCCGCGCGTGAAAATTCCGTTTTTGAAGTTGAATATCGCGTTTTTCGCCGCGCCCCGCTCGGTCACCATCTCCTGGGGAAATCCATTATACATTTTGCCCTTGTAGAAGAAATGGCAAAGCGAATCCATGTGAGTGTGGGCATAGCCGTGATGCGAGATGAAAAACGTATCGGCGACCGAAGTCCCCGGATTGTTGATACCGGTCCTGATCATCTGGTGTCCAAAAGGAGCAGGATTATCGGCTGCCTTTTCCTTCTCAGCGCTTCGCGACAGCGAGAAAGACACGCCCTCCTTCACCAAAGCGGCCGCTTGTTTTCGCTTGGCGGGCATAATCAGGTTGATTGCCCCCAGCTCGTCGTCCTTACCCCAGCGGCCCCAGTTGGAGAGCTCGGTCATCCATTGATCAAACGTTTCCTTGGTGATTGCCGGGTGGGATTGCGCCTGAGCCGGACGGCTCAGCGCCAGCGCTGAGGCCAGCCAGCAGGCAGACAGCACGGCGATAGCACCCTCGCACGTGAGAGCGGCTCTTTTCGTAAAAAATGACATGTGTTCCTCTTCGATGAGTGGCCGACGGCCGATCGGCCGCAAAACAATGCAGCAATGCAGCCTTGACGGCCGCATGACTGACCCAGCGGCCTGTCAGCGCCGCACCATGCGCACCAGAGTGCGATTCAGATCCGCCAGAGTGGGTTTGCCGCAGAGCCCCATGTCGCGCGCCGTCTCGCTAATCAGCATTTGCATGACGGTCTGCACGCCGTCGCTTCCGTAAGCCGCCAGACCCCAGAGCGGCGGGCGCACAACCAAAACCGCGCGAGCGCCGAGCGCAAGAGCTTTCACGATATCGCTGCCGCGGCGGAGGCCGCCATCGATCATTACCGGCGCCTTGGCCCCGATGGCATCCACTACGGGCGCCAGCACCTCGATGGGCGAAGCAAGACCCTGCACGAAGCGGCCGCCGTGATTGGAAACGATGATGCCCTGGACCCCTTTCTCCACGGCAACCCGGGCTTCGTCGGCGCTCATGATGCCTTTCAATACGACGGGCGCCTGAGCCGCCTGACGCACACGGTCCACTATCGCCCAATCCATATGCGGGTTTCCCTCCACAGCAAGCTTTGATGGATTGGGAGGGCCGTTAGCCCCGGCCGGCTGATACGGAGTGCCCACAGTCAGGCACACAACTTTGCACCCGAGCTTCACTGCCTGACGCACGCGGGTCAATACCGGAGCCATGTCGGCTTCAGGGTAGATCTGATACCAAAGCGTCGT
>DASREK010000104.1:0-14295 GCA_035652135.1 Bryobacterales bacterium
TTACGATCAGATCGGCGGCGGGTTTCATCGGTATTCGACAGATTCCCGCTGGCTGGCGCCGCACTTCGAAAAAATGCTGTACGATAACGCCCTGCTGATTTCCGCCTACCTGGAAGCCTATCAGGCCACGGGACGCCGGGACTTCGCCCAGATCGCCCGCGACACGCTGCGATATGTCGAGCGCGACATGCTTTCTCCGGAAGGCGCGTTCTACTCCGCGACCGACGCCGATAGCGCCGGTCCCGACGGGGCGCCGGAAGAAGGCCGGTTTTTCACCTGGACGCCGGAGGAGATGGAATCGGCTCTCGGGCCAGACCGATTCCGCCTGGCGAAAGCTTACTTCGGCGTTACAACACAGGGCAATTTCCATGGCCGGAACATTCTCCATGTGGACCGCCCGTTGGATCTCGTGGCCGGCGAGCTCGGCATTCCGGGCGGCAAAGCGCATTCGATGCTCGAGGAATCGAAGCGATTGCTCTACGATGCGCGCGGCAAACGTCCCCGCCCGCTGCGGGATGAGAAAATCCTGACTTCGTGGAACGGCCTGATGATTTCCGCCTGCGCACAGGCTGCGCTGGCGCTGGGCGACGATCGCTACGCCCGGCTCGGGGCGGGTGCGGCCGATTTCATTCTGCGAAATTTGCGGCGGGAGGGCCGCCTGATACGGACCTACAGCAACGGCAGGGCCGGGCGCACCGCCTACCTGGACGATTATGCGTTCTTCATCGGCGGGCTGCTCGATCTCTACGAGGCCACCGGCGAATTGCGGTGGCTGAGCGCCGCTCTCGATCTCGACGCCGCTTTGGCGCGGCATTATGAAGATCCAGCCGGAGGCTTCTTTCTGACCAGCGACGATGACGAAAAGCTTCTGGTGCGCCACAAGCCGAGCTTCGACGGTCCGGAGCCCTCGGGCAACTCCGTGGCGGTCCGCAACCTGTTGCGGCTGGCCGAACTGACCTCCAGCGAACGCTTCCGCGAGCGCGCCGAGCGCGCTTTGACCACGTTCAACGGCATTCTGAGCGAAGCGCCGGCGTACCTTTCCGACATGCTGCTCGGTGTGGATTTCGCCCTGGACACCCCGAAAGAAATCGTAATCGTTACCCCGCACTCGCGCAGCGAGGCCGAGCCTCTGCTGGAGCAACTGCGGCGGAGATTCGTACCCAATAGAATCCTGGTGGTGGCGCCGCAAGGCACCGCCCTGGCCGCCGCGCAGAAACTGATCCCGCTGGTGGAAAACAAGATCGCCCAGGATGGGCGGGCCACGGCTTACGTCTGCGAGAAGCGGGTATGCAAGCTGCCCACCGCCGACCCTGAGGTCTTTGCGGGCCAGATTACAGCCAGACCGCCGGCGCTTGATCCGGCCGGCGGCGCCATGCGCCGATGATCGTGGGCCGGGCCGCTGTGCGGCTGAAAACAGCCGGATCCCCGCCATCGCCTTCCGTCCGGGCCACTTTCTTTTTCTCACTGCCCATGCTATATGTGTGAGTTAAAGCTGGGCCGCTTGCCCTAACATTGGAGAACTGAAACATGGCTTACGTCATCGCCGAACCTTGCATCGGCACGAAAGACACTGCGTGCGTGGACGCATGCCCGGTCGATTGCATTCATCCTAAAAAGGACGAGCCCAATCACGCCGAAGCCAAGATGCTCTACATCGATCCGGTGGAGTGCATCGATTGCGGCGCGTGCGTTCCGGTTTGTCCGGTTTCGGCTATCTTTGCTCTCGATGATCTGCCGGAAAAGTGGCAGCATTTCGCGGCGGAAAACGCCGCCTACTACGGGCGATAGCCTCGGGGTCTTTTGAGCGCTGCATCTCGCAGCACCAGCCACAAGTCTGAACACGTTACAAAATAGGATTTGCGGCGCACGCAGGAGGCGCTGTGCGCCGCCGTTCCGCTCAAGCTGCCGCGCCTTTCTGAACTGGGCAGACGGCGCCGGGAGCGCCGCGCTGCGCTGCCGCATGCGCTCCTGAAGCTCACAGCGCCGGGGGCTCTTCTCTGATCGGAAATTGGCGTCTCCTGCGTCGCTGTTTGCAGGCAGCGTGCGGCCGGAACAACCAGCGTTGCGTTGAGCCAGACACAGAGGCCGTCCGTTACGCGGCGGTACACTGGATGCCATGGCGTCCGACTACTCCAAGCTGCTGCGGGGCATGATCCGCTACTATCCGGTTGTTCTAAAAAACTTCCGGACCTACTTGGGTAATCTTTATATCCGCCGGATCAAAAAGAGCAATGTGGTGCGTCCCTACTCGGCGGTGTTCTATGCCACGCACAAGTGCAACCTGGACTGCTCCTATTGCACTCAAAAGAACCCCGAGGTTTTTAGCGAAGAGCTGGATACGGCGAGGACCATTGAAGTGCTACACGCCATTCGCCGCGGCGTGGATACGATTCTCTTCACGGGCGGGGAGCCGCTGATCCGGCCCGACATTGGCGAGCTGGTGCGCGCCGCCCGGCGCGAAGCGAAGTTTCTCGACGTTTTGCTGGTGACCAACGGCGTGCTGCTCGACCAGCGGAAGGAAATCCTCGATCATCTTACCGGCCTCGTCGTGAGCCTGGACGCCATCACCCCGGAGCCGAACGGCCGCCTGACCAAGTCGAGCGTGGTCCAGCGGGTGCTCGACAACCTCGATATGGTGCGCTCGAAGCTTCCGCCGCGCGCGGTGACTATCAGTTGCGTTCTCGAGGAGTGGAACATCGGCGAGGCGGAGCGGATTCTGGAGTACTGCGCCGGGCACGGCCATGTATTTTCAGTACAATCCGCCCAGAACGGCCTGCACCCCGACTTCTCGCTGCTCTATAACCGCCGCTACCGGGATTTTGTGGATAAGCTGGTGCGGCTGCGCTCCGAACGAAAGATCCCCATCAACGGCACCCCGAAGCTTCTGCGGACTCTGCTCGAGTTCAAGGATTTTCATTGTTATCCAACGATGTTCCCGCGTGTTTATCCCAACGGCGACGTGTTTTACCCTTGCGAGCCGCTGCGCAAGATCGCCGGCAATGTGCTGGAAGACGGCGGCTTCGCCAAAATTTTCGAGCGGGGCCGCCGTCTTTACGGCGAAGTCCCGGAATGCAAGTCGATCTGCTACTTGTTCGGCAATGTCGTCTCGTCATTCTACGTAGAAGATTTCTGGGGCTTCGCCGGCGATACCATCCGCCGATGAGCCGAAGGACGGCTGCCGCGGCCAAGCCGCTTTCCGCAACGAGCAGCAGGCCTTAGGGCCAGGACATCATCACCGAGCACCGGTCCCCTTTGTGCATTTCCTTCTGATTCCATCCCCGGCACAAGCCGCCCGGACGAAGCGCGCGCCGGATTGGGCCGGCGGGATGTGCGGCGATGACCTCTTTGAGAGCTCGGAGAACAGAATCCATTACAGGCTTCTTCCCCGGGGATCAGCGCTACGGACGGCGCCCGCCGAAAATCGCCGCCTCGAATACTTTGAAATAACAATCGACGTCAACGAATCCCGCGGCGCGCAGCCAGTCGCATTGCGACTCAACCGACGCAAGGATATTAGCCGCTTTATCCGGGCGATGAAAAAACTCACGGGCAATCTCGTCGCGGCCTTTCTGGGAGCCTTGACTGCGTTGAAACTTACAAATGGAATCGATGTAGAGACCATCGGAAATGGACCGCACCCAGTTGGTCGGCGATGAGACGTGCTCTGTGTTCAGAAACAGTCCGCCCGGCTTGAGCAACTCGAAAATTTCCTGATAGAGCTCCCGCTTTCGCTGGTGCGGCTGGTGATGAATGGCGTAGCCTGACAGGATCAGGTCGAAGGGGCCGCGCCCGGCTATCAGACCGCTCCACTGCTTCTCGCCGAAATCCGCCGGCACAAAACAGACGTCGCGTCCTTCGCTGGAAAGCTGGCCCCGGGCTTGCTCCAGCATAGGCTCAGAAAAGTCCACCAGGGTGGCCGACGCGGCGGGGAACTTGGCTAGAATGGCACGCGCGAGGATGCCGTCGCCGCAGCCCAGGTCGGCCAGCGATTCGATGGGCCTGCCGAGAGCATAAACAATCCGCAGCAGAATCTCGATCTGCGCGGCCGCGAAGGGCAGCCCGCCCCGCACTCCGGCCAGAAAGGCGCGAACCAGCGTTTCGTCTTTCCAGACCTCGTCTGTCATCGGATCACCCGCAGGATTTGGACGGGCGCCTTTGCCGCCAGGGCCCGGCAGCGGTAAATGGTATGCGCCGCAACTTCGGCCAGGTGGCGCGCAAAAACGCCTTTGTATTCGAAGTACAGCTGATGCTCGTTTTCTCCGGCGAGGTGGAGCGCCAGAAGGCAGGCAGCGTTGCGGCTAACGTTTTGGTCTCGCGCCGGCGGAGCCTTGGCGAAACCGACGTCGCGGGGGTGGTAGTCCTGGCCATCAATTTGGATATTTTTCACTTCGGCCAGCGGCCACCGCCATTGTTTCCGCCCGGGAGACTCAGCGGCTGCCGCCAGCAGCTCTTCTGCGGTGAGAAACAGCAATACCGCAGCGCCCACCGGCAGGCATGCTTCGCCGCCGGCGAAGAACCCCCCATTCAGAATATGCTTTGCTCCGAGCCTTTCGGCCAGAGCGTGTAGTTGGCCGGGATCGGCCAGCGGCCCCAACAGCGCCGAGAGCAGCAGAAGCGTGGCGCCCGCAAACAACAGGGGGCGCAGTTTCCAGCCGGCGGCGAGCAGCGCCGCGCCCGCCATCAGTCCGCAAATCCGGACCCACTTCCACCCCCGGCGCCGCCGCTCGCGCCGCAAAAGGGGTACGAGCAGCCAGAGGGCGAACAATGGGGCCAAAGCCGCTGCGGCCAAACGAGAGGTAAACCCGCGCTTGGCGCCACGCCCGGTCTCGTTGCTGCGAATGCGCACTTCGCTCATGAGATCACGTCCTATCCACCATATCGCAATATCCGGCGCGCAAGCAGCGCGGCTTTCTTTTCGGCCCTGTATAATTCGACGTGAATCTGGCGGCTGATAGGGGAGAGGAGTGCGAACTTTGGTTCGGAGAAAGACCGCGGGTTTGGTGGCTGTGAAAAAAATGCCGGCGTACCACGCCCGTAAAAACGAGTGGCTCCCATACTTGCAGTTCACTCGTTTTTATGTCTTAATGCAACACTGTGAAAACGATGCAGAGTCCCGGCTGCTGCGAATCGGCCGAGCCCTTCTATCGCCGGAAACCAGCCGCCGGGGCCTCCGGCGGTATGCGGAGATTTCGGAGTGGGAATGGAAAGGAATCACGGCGGAGAAGCGCGGCAGGACTCACGCCGGTTCGCGAGGAGTAATTGGCAGAGAACATGCACATGTGACGGCGGAGGTCCAGCTGGCCAGATTTACGCCTATTTGTTTTGACGCCGGCCCTTCTCCGGGGCCGGCGGCCCCGGCTATCACGGGCCGCTGGCGCTTTCCGCATTTTTTCCGGGTGCTTCCGAAATGGAATTCGATCCCCGAACGCTCGAAGGCTACCGGCTCAAGCTGCGGTATAAGGCCTGCTATCATTTAGGATCGTTTTGTCCAGATGTCGACGACATTGTACAGGAGACGCTTGCCCGGTTTGTCACCGCCTTGCGGGACAAGAAGGTGCACAACCCGGAGAGCATCGGAGCCTTCCTCAGCGGGATTTGCAACAACGTGATTCACGAATACTGGAGGCGCCTGTGGCGCGAGGCCCCTCCGGATTCGGCTTTGCCCGAGCACCCTGCCGTTCCACCAGCTTCCGAGGCCGTGGAGCTGCGGCAGGCGGTGGCCGCCGCCCTGGCGCAGCTGTCCGACAGAGACTGTGAGCTTTTGCGGGCTTTTTTCCTGGAGGAGCAGGATAAAGACGAAATTTGCCGCAGGACCGGCCTTTCGGACAGCCAATTCCGCGTGGCGTTGTTCCGAGCCAAGGAGCGTTTTCGGAAAATTTATCGCCAGGAGATGAAACACAAGTCCCCCGGGGTTCACTAATTATCAGGAGAGCAGGCATGGAGTACCACGAGGATCCATTGCTCCGAGAAGAGCTGATCCGAAACTACCTGCTGAAACGGCTGGATGAATCGGCGACAAAAGCATTCGAGAGCCATTATTTGATCTGTGACGAATGCTTCGAGGAGCTGAGGGCCTCCGAATTGCTGATGGGCGGCCTTTCTTGGTCCAAGGTGGACAGGCGCCGGCTGGAAGATGTTGTGGTGATCGCCTTTTCCGGCCCCGTGCAATTAACCCGGCAGTCCGAGATGACGGGGCTGCTGCGCGGCATGCTGGAGCAGAAGGACACCAAGGTGCTGATCGATTTGAGCCGGGTAAGCCGGATTGACAGCGCCGGGCTGGGAATGCTTATCAACTGTTACTCCCATGCCGTCCGCAACAGCGGGATGCTCAAACTTCTGAACCCGAGCATGGAGGTGCAGCGGCTGCTGCACATCACCCACATCGACTCCGTGCTCGAGACCTACTACGACGAGCGCCAGGCGGTAGCCAGCTTCAATTCTTAGAAGCGCGGCCAGCTTCCGGTTTCGAACTTCCCCCAAGCATCCCGGCGGCCGTAGCGTGCTCGTGCGTGAGCGCGGCGGAAAACCGAAATTCCTGGACGCTGAAGAGACTCCGAAAATTAACGCTAAAGCCTGGAGATTTCTATATTGACATCGCCGCCGGGCGGGTGTAGCATACGGCCAATTTTTTGGGGAGGAACAAATGCAAAGGCGAATTTGGTCTCTCCTTGTTTGGATTCTGTTTCCTTGTCTTGCCTGGTCACAGTCTTACACCGCGTCCGTGCGCGGAACTGTTACGGACGCAGCGCAGGCCGCCGTTCCCTCCGCTTCGGTGGTGGTGACCGAGGTGAACCGCAATTTGCCGCACAGCACGAAAACCGATGTAGCGGGCCGGTACATCCTTCCGGCGCTTCCGCCCGGCACCTATAGCCTTAGTGTAGAGGCGCCCGGCTTTCAAAAATACATGCGGCCTGCGACTTTCCAACTGGAGGTGCAGCAGGAGGCCACGATTAACGTCCAGCTCAGCCTGGCGACTGTTTCCACCTCGATTGAAGTGGAAGGCACGGCGCCGCTGTTGAACACTGCCAGCGCGACGCTGGGGCAGGTCGTGGAGAACCGGTTCATGGCGACCGCCCCTCTGGTAAACCGCACGGCTTTGAGCTTAGTGCTTCTGACGCCGGGCGTGGTCCCCAGTGACAACAGTCCCGGAGGGACGGCAAACACCAACTTCATTGCCAACGGAAACCGGAACCGGACCTCGCAAGCGATGCTGGATGGCACGAATGTTTCGGGCATCGAGCAGAACGGCGGCTGGACCGACATCGAGTACTCGCCTTCAGTGGATGCCATCCAGGAGTTCAAAGTGCAAACGAACTTCTTCAACGCCGAGTTCGGCGAGACAGGCGGCGCCATCGTCAACATCATCACCAAGAGCGGTACCAACGACCCGCACGGCTCGCTCTACGAGTTCACCCGCAACTCCGGGCTGAACGCGAACAACTGGTTCTCGAACCGCGCCGGCCTGCCCATCCCGGATTTCCAGCGTCATGTTTTCGGCGGCACCTTGGGCGGCCCCGTGTCTCTCCCCAAGATCTACAACGGCAAAAACCGCACCTTCTTTTTCTTTGACTATGAGGGAGCCCGCCAGAGCACCGCCACTTCGGTAACGACCACGGTGCCCACGGATTTGCAGCGCGCGGGAGACTTTTCGCAAACCTTGAATTCCAACGGCAAGCTGTCGGTGATTTACAACCCGTTCGACACCTACGTCTCCAACGGACAGACCCTGCGGAATCCCTTTCCCGGAAACGTAGTTCCCCCGTCCATGATGAACGCGGTGGCGAAGAAGCTGATCTCTTACTATCCGGAGCCCACTTCGGCCGGCAACCCGGTGACCCACTCCAACAATTACTTTGCGCAGGGCGCGAACGAGCTGACTTCGAATCAGATGGATGCGAAAATCGATCAGACGGTCAGCGACAAACAGCGCATTATGGGGCGCTACAGCGTTTACTGGCAGCACACCACGCCGGCCAACCTGTTGGGAAATATCGCCGACAGCGGCAACTTCGTTCCCAGCCGCAACCAGAATTTCGTTTTGAACTATACTCGTACGCACAGCCCTACTACGATTTTCGAGGCGCGGATCGGCGAACTCCGGGTCCACGACGATCAATTGCCGCGCAGCACGGGCTTCGATTCGACGACCTTGGGTTTCCCCAAGGTCCTTCAGACGGGGGGAGTCTATCAGTTCCCGAATGTTTCTGCTTCCGGCTATCGAACTCTGGGCGCGGGGGGATTTTCCTTGATCCATGAAGGCAAGGAAACGCGCACAGCCAGCGGAGCTTTTACCAAAATTATCGGCGGGCACACGATTAAAGGCGGAGCCGAGCGCCTGTTTCTGTATGAGAACTACTTTCAGCCCGGGTATCCGGCGGGCGGATTCAGCTTCAGCAGGCAGGTCACGGGCCAGAATCCGCTGGTCGGCACTTCAAGCCAGGGCAATGCCATCGCCTCGCTGCTGCTCGGCTGGGGGCAAGGCGGGTACATGTGGTGGGACCATCCCGTGGCAGCGGCCTCCGGCTATTTCGGCAGCTTCATACAGGACGACTGGCGAATCACCCGGAAGCTAACCCTCAATATCGGCTTGCGCTATGAATTCGACGTTCCCCGCACGGAGCGTTTCGACCGTCTTGACTATTTCGACTACTATTCACCGTCTCCGCTGGCGGGCAAGGTTCCGGCCAGCCCCAATTGCCCGGCGTGCAGCAACCTTTTGGGCGTCATGAAATTCGTGAATTCCAGCCGCCGCAGCCCGTTTGACGGGGACTACAACAACTTCGGGCCGCGCATCGGGCTGGCTTACGCGCTGGGAAACAAAATGTCGGTTCGAGCCGCGTACGGCATCTTCTATTCCCAGAACCGCGACTCGATCAAGGGTGAGGTCGGACCCACGTTCCGCTCCAGCACGAGTGTTCTGTGGACGCTCGACGGAGGCTTGACGCAGTATGCGTCCCTCTCGAACCCTTATCCGAGCGGGCTGACGCCGGCGCCGGGAAGAAATCCCCTGGCGTGGATTGGTCATGGCGTCGATTCCTATATACCTAGCTACATCAATCCGCAGATTCAACAATGGCTCTTCTCTATCCAGCGCGAATTGCCGGGCAATGCTGTTCTGGAGGTCAATTATTCGGCCAGCAAGGCAACCCATAATTACTTTGGTGGCGAGGACCTGCCCGGAAATTACAATAAGCTGAATCCCGTCTATTGGGGCCTGGGCCGGACCGCCCTGGAATCGCTCGTGCCGAACCCGTTTCATGGAATCATCACCGATCCAACCTCTCCGGAAAGTCTGCCGACCGTGCCGCTGAACGTGTTGTTGCGGCCTTACCCGCAGTACGATGGAGGCCTCGGAGAATATAACGCCCCTCCGAATATCGCCAATTCGATGTATCATTCGATGCAGCTTAAATACGAGAAGCGGTTTTCGAAGGGTCTGGCGGTGCTCGCCAGTTATACCATCTCCAAGCTGATCAGCGACAGCGACGAATCCTCGAGCGATGTGGACTGGCAGGGCGGCTCTTCGGGCGTTCAGAACGCATGGAATCTGCGCTTAGAGCGCTCGCTCTCTCAATTCGACATTCCTCAAAGGGCGGTGATCAGCCTGGACTACGAACTGCCCCTGGGCCGCGGGAGAAGGTTTGGAAGCAGCATGAACGGCGTGGCGGAAGCGTTGGTCGGCGGCTGGGAGGTCGCGACGATTCTTACGTTCAGTTCCGGTTACCCGATTGTGCCTGGCTTGGACTCGCCGAATCTTTGGGACGGAGCGTCCCAAAGGCCGAACATCATCGGTAATCCATGCACATCGGGTTCGGTAGAATCGCGCATGAACGGATCCTACTTCAACCTGAGCGCCTTCTCACAACCGGATGAAGATGTCTTCGGCACTGCGCCGCGTACGCTTCCGGCGTGCCGCACACCGGGCATCCGCAACGCGGACATCGTGCTGATGAAGAATTTTCGCTTCAAAGAGCGCCAGCAGCTTCAGCTCCGGCTGGAGTCGTTCAACGTGACCAACACCCCGACTTTTGGGCGGCCTGACTCCAACTACGGTTCCAACACCTTTGGCGTCATCAGCGGCTACGCCTCCGGCCGCGGACCGCGGGAAATGCAGGTCGCCGCCAAATTTTATTTTTGAAAGCCGCCGGCTGACGGCGCTGTGAGTCCCGGTGCTCTGGCCGGGATTCAGTCGGCGGATGCCGCCTGCTTCGCGGGACATGAGGGCGGCCATCGATAGCAGAGATGCCGGCCCTACGCACGCGGAGTAAAGCGTAGGCGCGCCTCCGAAGGAACGGTTGGGCCGCCGCTTTCATCCGGGCTTTTTCCTGTTGTATGCTAGACTTGTCAAGGAGATTTCCTGGAGGCAAAGTATGCCTAAGTTTCATGGACGCCACCTCTTGGGCGTCGCCGCATTGCTGGTGTTTTTCGCGAGCGTTTCCCGGGCGCAGGTATCCACGTTGCAAGGGGAGGTAAAGGATGAGAACGGAAAACCTCTCCAAAACGCAATGGTCCACATCGAGCGAAAAGACATCAAAGGCAATTACCAGGTAAAGACCAACAAGAAGGGCCAATACCTCCACGCAGGCTTGCCGCTCGGTGTGTATAAGGTATCGGTCGAAGTGAACGGCAAAACCATGGACACGGTGGATAACGTCCGCACCAAACTCGGCGACCCGACCACGGTGGATTTCAACCTGGCCGAGGCCAAGGCGCGGGCGGAGGCGGCCGCGGCGGGCATGGAATTGAATGAGAACCGCCAGATGACCGCGGAGCAGCGCCGGCAGATTGAAGAGGCCACCAAGAGACGGCAGGAGCAGCTTAGCAAGAACAAAGCGTTGAACGACGCCTTCAACGCGGGCATGGAAGCGATGCGCGCCAAAAATTGGGAAAGCGCCATCGATTCGCTGACTAAGGCCTCCGAGATCGATCCCAAACAACACGTAGTCTGGGCCAATTTGGGCGAAGCAACCATGAACCTGGCTTCCGCCAAGCCTCCGGCTGAGCAGCCCCCGTTGATCGCGAAAGCCATGGAGGATTACACCAAGGCGATCGAGATCAAGCCTGATGATGCCGCTTACCACAACAATTACGGCTTGGCGCTGGCGCGCGCCGGCAAGTACCCGGAAGCCCAAGCCGAGCTCAGCAAAGCAGCCGAGCTGGACAAGCCGAATGCAGGCCGTTATTTCTTTAATCTGGGAGCGATTTTAGTCAACACCGGCCACAACGACGAGGCCTATGAGGCGTTCAAGAAGGCTGTCGCCGCCGATCCTAACTATGCTGACGCATATTATCAGATCGGCGTGTACTTACTGAGCAAGGCCCAAGTAGCAGCCGACGGGAAGGTCACGCCGGCTCCGGGAACCGCCGAAGCATTCCAGAAGTATTTGGAACTGGCGCCGAACGGCCCCAATGCCGCATCGGCAAAAGGAAGCTTGCAGGCCATTAGCGGCTCGGTCCAAACGCAGTATGGAACCGAGAAGCCCGCTCCTGCGCCTGCGGCAAAGAAGAAGAGGTAAATGCGTTTTTTACTCGGCCTGATCGCGATTCTGGCAGCGTTTATACTGTTGCGGTCGCTGCTCGAACCGGTGGTGAAGGCTGTGGTAGCCCTGCTGACGCCCCCGGCGGCCACGCATACAGCCGCGGGCGTCAGATCCGGCTCCGCCCCCCGCGCGAGCGAACTCAAGAAAGATCCGGTTTGCGGCACATTTGTGGCCCCGGAGCTCGCTGTGACCCAGGAAATCCGCGGTCAAATCATGCATTTCTGCTCGCCAAAGTGCCGGGACGAGTACAGCCGGCGAGCATAATCCCGTTTTCACACCGGAATTCATAGGAACGGAGCCGCGGCTCTTTTTTCCGCAGCCGGGCCGGTTTGCATCGCTTAGTTTCCGGATGTATGCTGTGGTTTGCCATCCGGTTTCCACAGAGGTTGCTTCTATGTCCGACATTTCCCGCAGGCGATTTAACGAGACGCTTGTTTCAGGGATCGGAGCGTCTCTGGTCACGGCATCGCCGCTGCACCCGCAAGCCTCTTCTGCTAAGAAGCCTAATATTCTCTTCATCTGCGCCGACCAGCATAGCGGACTGGTAATGGGGCCGAACGGCCACCCCATCGTCCGCACGCCCAATCTGGATCGCCTTGCCGCGCGAGGCGTCAATTTCCGCAACGCTTATTGCGGCAGCCCGGTTTGCGTGCCCTCCCGGGCGGGCCTGATGACAGGCATGTTTCCTTCCGACGTAGGCTCGTACTGCAACAGCACGCATTTCGACGGGCGCGTGCCGACTTGGGGCAACCGGCTGCGCGACGCAGGTTATCACTGCTGGGCGACGGGAAAATTGGATTTGGCGCCCGGAAAGGATTACGGCTTTCGCGAGGTCCACACCGCCAACGGCCACGCCGAGCATCCGGACATAACGTCACTTTTCCGCGCTCCCTTATGTTTTCGCGTCGACGAGCGGCGGCAGATCGATGGAAGGTTTCAGCAGCGCGTACATTCCGACGATGCGCACGTGAAATACGCTCTGGATTTTCTGCGCAACGAGGCGCCCCGGCAGCAGAACCCGTGGGCTGCTTACGTGGGCCTCACGCTTCCCCATCCGAGCTTCGTCGCATTGCCAAAATATGCTGAAACTTACCGGCCGGAAGACATGCCGTTGCCCAATATCCCTGCCGGTTACCTGGAGCAGCGCCACATTGTGTTCCAGGCTTTGGCCAATTTCAAGCTGATTTCGACGCCGATCCCGGAAGCCCGGGTACGCCGCGCACGGGCCGCTTACTTCGGGATGATCACCGAGCTGGACGCGTATATCGGCAATCTGCTTGACGAGCTGGAAGGATCCGGGCTGCTCGACAATACGCTTGTGGTTTATACCAGCGATCACGGCGAGATGCTGGGCGAGCACGGGCTATGGCTGAAAAACAACCTGCTCGAAGGCTCGGCGCGTGTTCCTCTTATCATGGCCGGTCCCGGCCTGCCGCGCGGCCGCACAGTCGAAACCCCGGTGGCCCATGTGGATCTTGTGGCCACAATGCTTGATCTGGCCGCGGCGTCCACTGCGGGAGGTTTGCGAGGGCGCTCCCTGCTGCGGCTGGCCCATGGCCAGCCGGGAAATCATCCTGGGTACGCTGTGAGCGAATCGCATTCAGAAGGCAATTGTACGGGATCGTTCATGGTTCGCAAAGACAACTGGAAGTATATTTATTTCAGTTGGTATGAGCCCCTGCTTTTCAATTTGAAGGAAGACCCCGGAGAGCTGCGCAACCTGGCCGGCAAGCCGGAAACAACTTCCGTTCAGAAGGAGCTGCACGGGATTCTGACCTCTCTGCTTGACCCGGACGCTGTCACTGGGCGCGCTTTCGCCGAGCAGGAGCGCCGGTTTTTGCAAATGGCGAGAGAACGTCCCGCCGATTCGTTCTATAAGGAGCTCGCCGGCCGCCTCGGTCCTGGCCAGGCGAGAGCTATTACCAATAAGTACTACAAAAATCGCAACGGTTGAGAGCGTCGCCGCTCCGCGGTCCCGTTGGCTGTTCCGCGGGAAAAAAGGCGGGGTGAAACCTGCCGCTCCGGCCATCTCGCTTAATGCGGTAATGGCACGCGCCTGCCGATGCGCTGCGCTCACGAAACCTTGCGGGCGAGCGACTCATTTCTCGTGGCGGAGCGGCCAGGGCCGAAGGCCAGCGCCAGCAGAGCGGCTTGCTCGATCGCGTGCGCCTTTGCGGAGCCGGTTGCCGGGCTGGCGCTCGCCGAACGCTTCACGGAACGGAACGGGCGCTTCCCCGCGAGACGCCGCAGCCGCGGCTGCACGAAAAATAAGGCCCCCATGTTGGCCGGCTCTTCCTGCACCCATACGATCTCGGCGTTGGGGTATCGATCGAGCTCGCGAGCGAGCTCCTGTTCGGGGAACGGATAAAGCTGCTCCAGAAATAGAATGGCCGTCGAAGAATCGCCTCTTCTCTGCCGCTCGCTGCGCAGTTCGTGGCCGATTTTGCCTGTGCACAGGAGCACGCGGTCGGGTTGCTGGCTTTCTGAATCGGCGATCACGGTGAGAAAGCGGCCTTGCGTGAACGCCTCGATCGGCGAGCACGCCCTGGGATCGCGGAGCATGCTCTTGGGGGTGAAGGCCACGAGCGGCTTGCGCCACCGCCTCACGGCCTGCCGGCGGAGCAGGTGAAAGTACTGCGCGGCCGTAGAGGGCTGCGCAATTTGCAAATTGTCCTCGCCGGCAAGCTGCAAGAACCGCTCGATGCGGGCGCTTGAGTGCTCCGGTCCTTGGCCCTCGTAGCCGTGCGGAAGAAGC
>DASREK010000105.1:0-2166 GCA_035652135.1 Bryobacterales bacterium
GTAATGTAGAGATACCCGCGATCGTCAAAGGACGCGAGGTCACCGGTATGCAGCCAACCCTCGCGCAAAACTCTGGCGGTAGAGTCCTCGTCGTTCAGATAGCCCGAGAACAGGCACGGGCTCTTGACGAGGAGTTCGCCGGCATCCGAGAGCTTCACTTCGATGCCCGGAAGCGGCTTGCCGATGCTTCCGGGTTGCGGAGCATCCAGCGGATTCAGCGTGACCACCCCGCCTTCGGTAAGACCGTAGCCCTCGATGATCGGCATGCCGATGGCTTCATAGAATTCGGCGAGATCCTTTCCGAGAGGCGCGGCGCCGGAGGCGGCGACCCGCACCCGTCCTCCAAAGCGCGCTCGTACGGTGCGAAACAGGACGCGGTCAGCGACCAAGAGGGGGAAGCGGATACGGGCTGGAACAGCTTGTCCTTGCCGGCGGTAGCGCGCAGCCGCCAGAGAGAGTCCTAAAGCGCCGTAGAACGCCTTGCGCACGGCGGCCGGCCGCTTCTTTAGTTCGGTGCAGATGCTGGCGTAAATCCGCTCCCACATGCGCGGCGGCGCCAGCAGAATGGTCGGCCGGACGGAGCGTATTTCCTGCGGTAGCCGCAACAGGCTTTCCGAGAACGTCACGGGCATACCGCAGCGGAGCGGAAGAAACTCCATCACGACGCGCTGCGCGATATGCGCCGACGGAAGAAACACCACGGTGGCATCGCTCGGGCCGAGCGGGAGTGCCGCCGGACCCATATCGATATTCGCCACAACCGCCTGGTGCGTGACGAGGGCTTTCTTCGGCTCGCCGGTCGCGCCGGAAGTCAAGTACAGGATAGCCGCATCGGAAGGCTGGACGCGCGCCCGCATGCGTTCGAGCAGCGTTGGGTCTTCGGTGAGCGCGGCGCGACCTCGCTCGCGCAAAGCCTCGAGGGTTAGGGTGTCCTCGTTTTTTGTTGGAGCTTCTCCGGTAAGCAGAATCCAGTGCCGGACCGCAGCGCCCTGCAGGGACTGGAGCGTTTTGCGGTCTTCCACGAAGACCACCGCCGCTCCGATAGCTGCCACGGTGGCGATGAGATCGGGCGGCGGGTAGCTGGGATAAAGCGCAGCTGCCACTGCGCCCGCAGTCACGATGCCGAGATCGGCCAGGTAAAATTCCAGGCGGGTTTCCGAGTCCAGGGCGACGATGTCACCTTTGCGGATGCCGAGCGTGCCGAGCCCGGCGGCGATTTCCTCGGCAGCACGCCGGTACTGATTCCAGGAATAGGTGAGATAGCCCCCGCCCGGGGACGGTTGGCGCAAGGCCGGCGCGTCGCCATATTGGCGCGCGGTCTCGTCGAGAACCTGATAGAGAGTCCGGTCGGTCACCCCTGCAATTTAACATGGACTTTTTTTGCAGGGCTGTTCGCGAGAGCGGCTGGGGAGGGCAAGGGGCGAGGCGCCGGCGCACTCGGCGGCCCGCGAGACATAAAGCAAGGCTTGGCGGGCCAGTTCTGGGACCGTGGGATCGGGATGGCGCAGAAGGGCAACCAGTTTCCGGATCCAGGGGAGCTCGGCGGGGGACAGACCAATCATGGGCACGGTGCCGGCCATCGAAACTCTGCCTCTGATTCCCTTTTCGGCCAAGGGGCGGAAATCGTGAGCGGCTGGCCGCGGTAAAGCGCCTCAAGCGTTTGCCGGCTCCGCCGATAAGTTGGGTTGAGGAAGCGGGCCGAGCCGGCAATCCGGCGCCGCCCGTTCGAAGGAGCCGTTATGGATGTGAACGCAATCCAGCAAATGATGCAGCCCCAGGTGGCAACGGCACCTGTAGCACCGGTACAGCAACCGCAGCAATACCGCGAAGTCATTCAGTCGGTGAAGGCATTGAATGCCGCCGAAATGTTCGGGCAGCAGAACGAGTTGATGTTTCATATGGACCGGCAGACTCGCCGGATGGTGATCCGGGTCGTCAATCGCGAGACGCAGGAAGTCGTGTCTCAAGTCCCCCCGGAATATATTTTGCGGCTGGCTGAGGATCTGAAGGCGCCCGCCGTCTGATCGAGTCTGGATAGTCGGAGTTGCGGAAACCGCGGGACGATCATGGCCGCGCGCGAGAACCGGCGCGGGGTGAAAAACGAAGATGTGGAACACTGCGCAAGACGCATACTTGGAGAATCGGATTCTGTCCGCCGATCCGCTG
>DASREK010000106.1:0-10848 GCA_035652135.1 Bryobacterales bacterium
TTTCTACTGCCAATTCTTTGGCTGTCAAAGGCGGCTCTATCACCGCCTCCGGCGGGATCGTCGTAGATGCCCGCGCCTCGCCGCCGCACGTCTATATCGCAGACACTCCCAACAACCGCGTGCTTGCCTGGCGAAATCTGAACTCGCTCCGTGAGGGGTCGCGCGCCGACATCGTTCTGGGACAGCCTGATTTGGAAACGACTCTCTCCAACTATGGCTCCCCAGCTGCCGGGGACCGCCCGGCAAGTCCGTCGAACTTGAATCGCCCTTCGGGCCTGGCTCTGGACCCGGAGGGAAATCTTTTCGTCGCCGACACCGGCAACAACCGGGTGCTCCGCTTCCCGCGCCCGTTCGACAGCCCGGGCGCCGCGGCGGATCTCGTTATCGGCCAGCCGGCATTGTCAGGCTACTCCGTACAGGGCGCTTCGGCCTTTTTGCTGAATCACCCCACCGGAATCGCTGTGGAACCGCTCCGTGGAGATCTGGCCGTCGCCGACACACTGAATCACCGTGTGCTTCTGTTCGCAGCACCCCTTCGAAGCGCAATGCCGGCTTCTCAGGTTCTTGGGCAGAGCAGCTTTGTTGACAGCGCTCCCGGTCTGTCGAGCACCGCGCTGAGTTTTCCCACGGGGGTAGCGTTCGACAGCCAGGGGGATATCTATGTCGCCGATACCGGCAACAGCCGCATTATGGTGTTTGCGCCACCCCGCGAGCTGCCGGCCACTGGAGCGGCCGCTCTTGCCAGCGGTCCGGCGCCGCTGGGCCAGCCCGATTTCGTGACGGGTGTTGGTGGAACAGCGGGCAACCGCCTGCGAAATCCGACGGGAATCGTTGTCAACAGCCGGGACGGCGACCTCTGGGTTGCTGATACAGGCAATCATCGGGTGCTTCGATTTCCGCCGCTGCCCGTGCTGCTGACCAACGGCGGCGCTCCCTATGCTTCGGGCGGGCTGATCGGCCAGATGAGTTTTACAGGGCGGACGGAAAACCTGGGAGCCGTCCTCTCCGGGCAAACTTCTCCGGCGGGACTGAGCTTCCCCAACGCGGTTGCGCTCGATGACTGGGGCAATCTGCTTGTGGGGGATGGCAACGCCCGGGTATTGCTTTACTTCCCACAAGCCTCCGTGGTGAGCGCGGCGACTTATTGGGCCGGAGTCCCCCTCGCACCCGGCATGTTGGCATCCATCTTCGGCGACCAGCTTACCGCAGAAACAGCCCTTTCTGGAATTCCTCTGGCGACGACTTTGGCAGACACGCAGGTGTGGGTAAACGGCGTGCCGGCTCCCCTTCTCTATGTCTCGCCCGGACAGATCAATTTCCAGATGCCGTCAAACGTCACGCCGGGAACCGCAGTCCGGCTGGAAGTCGTCCGCGCCTCTTCCGGCCAGACCATCGCCGGAGGATCTGCGGCGATCGCCCCGGCGGCTGCCGGCATTTTTGGCGTGCTCAATGAAGATAATTCGCCCAACAGCCCGGCCAATCCCGCGGCGCGCGGCTCGATCATCCAGATTTTCGCCACGGGCCAAGGACCGGTGAGCGGCGGACCGGGTGACGGAAGCCCCGCGCCGGATTCCCCCCTGGCGACGACTCCATCAACGCCTCTGGTGACGATCGGCGCCTCCAGCCAGCGCGACGTGTTCCCCGACTTTAGCGGCTTGGCGCCGGGATTCGTCGGGCTGTGGCAAATCAATGCCCGCGTACCCGCACCCACGGCGCCCGGCCCACAGGTACCCGTGATTGTGAGGTACGGAGGCTCGGCGAGCAATGTTGTTTTTATCGGCGTCAAATGACAATGCGCAAAGCTGAGTCGCCGCAAGCTCAAGTGCGGCTTAAGGAGTGATACATGCAACTGGAGTTTGCAATCGCCCTCGGGTTGATGCTTGCCGCAGAAACTTCTGCGCCGAAGTGGAACCCGGAAAGTTACATCATCGGCCCCGGAGATGTGCTCACCGTACAGGTCTGGAAGGAGCCGGATCTTTCGCGGCGGGTGCCAGTCCGGCCAGACGGGAGAATCTCTCTGCCGCTCCTCAATGATGTGCAGGCCGCCGGCCTGACCCCTAACGAACTGGCAGGCCGCGTGAGTCAAGAGCTGAAGAAATATCTCACCGAAGCTGACGTCGCCATAGTCGTGGAACAAGTGAACAGCCGGCGGATCTACGTCATGGGCGAGATCGCCCGGCCGGGCGCCTATCCCCTGCTGGCCCAGACCTCGGTGTTGCAGGCCCTGAGCGCGGCCGGCGGTTTCCGGGAGTTCGCCAACACGAAGAAGATTTACATCCTGCGAGGGGCTGGTGTTTATCAGAAGAGACTTCTATTCGACTATAACGCAGTCGTGAAGGGCAAAAAGCCCGAGCAGAACATTCTGCTCGAAAACGGGGACACCATTGTGGTCCCGTGAGGCCGGGATATGCGCAACCGCTGCTTGTGCGCCGTCGCATTTTTGCCGGCGATTCTCTGCTGGGGACAGACGCCGGAAGCTCCCGCACTGTTGAGCCGGGGAGTGGCTGCGGAATCCGGCTTGCCGCGCGCCGGCGTGCTTCAGCCCTATGCCGGAGCTTTTTCGGGCTACGACAACGGACCGCTTTCGACGAGCCTGGATCGGCCGGGCGGCGCATTCCAGGAAGTGGAGGGAGGTCTCAGTTTTTTGCGGCGCGGTACGCGTGCCGAGATTCGCTTGGATTACCGCTTTGACCTGCGGCACTATCAGGCCAGCAGCCGCCTGGATCGCTCGAACCAGGCCCTGACCGTGGATACTCGCTTCCACATTTCGCGCCGCTGGACCGTTATGCTGCGCGATACAGGCTCCAGCGCCTCTTATGACAGCCCCAGCCAGCCGGCCGGGACCGGCGTAGCGGAGGGGTTTTTGGTTGGCGTTGGGCCTGAAGTTTTCCACTCCCGCACCATAGCGCAGACCGGGATGGCAGACGTAATCTTTGCGCCAACAGCCAGGACCTCGGTATCCGTCGGCGGCGATGGCTTCCTCATACAGCGGCAATTCGCGCCTTTGATTGATGCGGTGGGCTGGCGCGCGCGCGCAGACGTGGCCCGCCGCTACAGCCGGCATCGAACTGTCTCGCTCTCTTACAGCTTCACCCATTTCGATCACGCCCGAAGCTTCGGCGGGGCCGAGTACGCCGTTTTTGCTTTAGGGCATTCGGTCCGCTTGAGCCGGCGCTCCGAAATCGATCTGCTGGCCGGAGCCGGGCGGCTGCAAAGCGCCGGGCTGCGAGCCGTATCGCTCGATCCGGAAATCTCCCGCCTGCTCGGCATCTCCCGCGGCGTCGAGACCTTTCATCTCGACACCTGGGCGCCCCATGTGACGGCGGCCTGGGTCCAGGGAGTGGGCCGCGCCGAGTTGCGGGTGCAGTTCGCCAGGGAAGTAACTGATGGCGGCGGGTTGACCGGCCTGGCCCGGCAGAACGAGGGAAGCCTGGCGTTTCAAACCGCGCATGTCCGCTCGGCCTGGAGGCCGGGCATCCATATTATCGTGCGCACCTACCGCTCTCTTGACACAATTCTTTACTCGAACGTCACAGCCAGCGCCGGCCTCTCGCTGGCCCGCCGGCTGGGGTCACAGACAGAAGCCGTGGTCCGGTACGACTTCGGGTTTTACAACTTCGAAGAAGGGCTGCTGCGAAATTTCCAGCGGCGCCAGTTCGCCGCGGGGGTCACCTGTTATTTCAGCGGAAGAGCGACCCCGCCGAATTTCGACCGCGCGATCCGGCCCTGAACTGCGTCTTGCGATCTGCCGCGTCCGAGTTGGGCAATATCACTGCGGGCTGCTCCGCGCTGAGGCAGGCGCCGGGGACTGCGCGCGGCTTGCTCCGGAACCCGAGAAAACAAAAATTCGATAGACTCGCCGGAGAGCATTCAGGTATGATACTCGGCACGGTTGGGTTAGCGAACGAATCAAGGAGACAACAAATGCGGTATTTCTTATTGCTTACGGCGGTGCTGGTGACGCCGGCCCTGGTCAGCGCTGCCGAGGGGTCCTCGACTCCCGCCACTTACATCAGCGCGGATAAGGTGACGGCGGGCTTCGGCAAAGGCGGTTTCCTCGCCAGGACGGACGAGTACAACGTTCAGACGAGCCGGCGGGTGAAGCCCGGCAATCCAGAAGTGCATCTCAAGGACACCGAAATTATGTACATTGTCAATGGCTCGGCGACCCTGGTGACCGGCGGCGCGTTGGTTGACGGCAAGACCACCCGGCCGGAACAGATGGTTGGCACGAGCGTGAACGGCGGAACGAGCCAGAAGATCAGCAAGGGCGATGTGATCGTTGTTCCGGCCGGAACTCCGCACTGGTTTCAGGAAGTCAACGGGACGGTCGATTACTACACAGTCAAAGTTCACTCTTCCAAGTAGCCGTTGACCGCCCGAACTGCATTTTGGGAGCGGCGCCTGCCGCTTCCAAAATAGCAGTTTGCGACCGTTGCCACCACCAACCCGACCACATGCGCGCCCTTGTTGATGCACGCCGGGCCGCGCTATTTGCGTCATTTAATGTCGTGGGTCGCGGCTGGCAGGCTGTTGCACAAAGCCGGCGGGAAGGCCGCATGGTGAGCTTGGAGGGGGCGGTTTTTCATCGAGATTTCCTGCCAACTTTTCAGATTCTCAATCGGAATAGTTGTTAAACGCCGGAAGAATTCCTGACCTCAATTTCCCTCGTATTCCGCCATAACCGGCTTTTGAGGCGGGCGTGTTCGCGGGCATCAGGCCCGCAAGGGCGGCGTGGGCCCCGGCCATTCGAAACAAATTCACAAAATTTTCTTGACAAAGAGCGGCTTTTCATGTTATCGCTTCTTGGCAAGGGTTTTCCGGCAACAACGTTTGCAATCGGGATTGGCTCTCTGGAAAGGGTGGTTTCGCGGCCCGTCGGCTTCCGGCGGTCGGCCGTTCTAGGGGGGCTAGGATGAGAGTCCTGATTCGGCGCCCGGGCGTGGCGCCGTCCATTTATATACCAATTGGGGCCAGGATCTCAGCCCATCCAGTTTTGAGCCCAATCCAATTTTGCCTCCGGTCTGCCCCGCTGCCATAAGCGGAAAGGAGGGTTTATGTTTCGTGCTCCGTGTCTCGTGCTGATCGGCACAATCTTCTTTTGCGCCAGGGTGCTGGCGCAGTCCGACAACGCCGCGATTTCCGGTTTCGTTCGTGACCCGCAAAACGCTGTGGTTCCCAACGCCACGGTTGTCGTCAAAAACGAGGCGAACGGCGTGGAGCGCCGCACGGCCACAAATGAATCCGGTTATTACATCGTTAGCAACATTCCTCCAGCCACTTACACGGTTCGCGTGGAGGCCAAGGGCTTCCGCGTGTTCGAGCAGGCCGGCAACAAGCTGAACCCGAATATCAACACCTCGGTGGATGTGACGCTGCAAGTGGGGGCGGTAACGGAGACCGTCGAGGTGACTGCCTCGGTGGCCACGCTGCAATCGGAAAGCGCCGTGATCGGCAAGCTCGTGGACCGCACTCAGATCGATGCGCTCGAGCTCAATGGCCGCAATCCGATCTTCATGGCACAGCTCGTGCCGGGCGCCCGCGGCACCACGCTGGCCAACCTGAACTTCAATTTTTCCCAGGGGCCGGCCAACTTTAACGGCTCACGTAACCCAGAGAACCTGATTACCATTGACGGCGCCCCGGCCACGCGAACCCGTTCCAATGGCACCAGCCTTGGCTCAGCCGATGTGGACTCTGTGCAGGAAATTCAGGTGCTTACGGCGAATTATGCGGCGGAATACGGCCGTTCGTCCGGCGGCCAGATCCGCATCATTACCAAGGCAGGCGGCCGCGAGTTTCACGGCTCCGCTTACGAATATCTGCGCAACACGGCGCTCAACGCCAATACCTGGCAGCGCAATACCAACCCCAGCACGGGCTTTACGGCTCCGATTCATTACAACCAGTTCGGGTATAACGTCGGCGGCCCTTTCTACATTCCCCGCCGATTCAACACCGATAAAAGCAAGTTCTTTTGGTATTGGGGACAGGAATGGGTTCGATACCGCTTTACCGACTCGAACACCCTAACCGTTCCATCGCTCCTGATGCGGCAGGGTGATTTCAGCGAGCTGCTGGATCCCAAGAACTTCTTTTACGGCAAGACCGTCATCATCAAAGATCCTTCGAACGGCCAGCCGTTTCCCAACAACATTATTCCGAAGAGCCAGCTCAGCCCGAACGGTATCGGTATTCTGAATGCTTGGCCGGCGCCCAACCTAGCCACGCCCATCAATGGCAACCGAAACTGGTACAAAGCGGCGATTCACCCCCAGAACCAGCGTAAAGATACCCTGGCCGCCGACATGAACCTCACCGACCGGCAGCGGCTCACATTCCGGCGTCTCAACTATGCGTTCAATGAGTACCAGCCCCTGGATGGCGGCACGGACCGCACGCCCAAATTCTTCAACCGCCCGAACCAGACCAATTCGCTGAATTGGGTTTGGACCATCAGCCCCACATTGGTCAACGAAGCGCTCGCCACTGTGAGTCTGGACGACGTTTATATTCCTGTGGACACGGCCCACTTTTTCGACCGCACCCAGGCAGGCATTAATTACCCTTACATATTCCCGGAGGGAAAGCTGATCCCGACGCGCATCCCCACGGTGAATATGTCCCCCTTCTCCCAGCTCAGCGGCGGGCCCTACCCTTCGCACTCCTCCGGTCCCATCTACGATGTGTCCGACAGCCTGACCTGGATCAAGGGCAGTCACACACTGAAGTTCGGTTTTCTTTATGAGCGCTCGGGGGAAAACGACAACGACGAGATCAACGTAAGCGGTTGTCCCACGTGTACGAACAACCAGAACGGCCAGTTCCTTTTCACAGATGCGCGATCAGGATTCCCCTCCACGGGCGCGGCTGTGGCAAACGCCGCTCTGGGCCTATTCGATACGTATTCGGAGATAGGCCATCGTGCTTATACGATCTTCCGGGGCAGCATGAACGAGGCTTTTGTACAGGATTCCTGGAAGGCTACGCAAAAGCTGCACCTCGACTACGGCGTCCGCTATACGGTCATCGTTCCCTATCACGCCCTGTGGGGCAACATGATCGTGTTTGACAGGTCGTTCTACGATCCCAGCAAAGCCGTGAAGGTCGATCCCAAGACGGGCTTTATCATTCCGGGTTCGGGAGATCCTTACAATGGCATGGTCATTCCGGGCAGCGGCTTCCCCGGATCCGCGAAGGGACGTTTCCCGGAGGCGGACACGAACCAGTTCAACTACTTGTTCCGCGGCGTGAATTCCCACTATTCCGACATCCAGTGGGGCGATGTTCAGCCGCGCGTCGGCGTCGCTTACCAGCTCAATCAGAAAACCGTAGTGCGCGCCGGCATCGGCCGCTTCTTCACCCGGCTTGGCGTCAGCGATTCTATCTTCCTTGGCGGCAACCCGCCTTTCCAGCCCAACGCCAACGTATCCTTCGGCAACGTCGATAATCCCGGCGGAACCTCCACAAACGCCGTTCCCCTGGTCGTGACCACGCAGAGCAAGGCTTTCAAGAATCCTGAGGCCTGGAACTGGAACGTCACGGTGGAAAGGCAAATGCCCTGGAGCACGGTGCTGTCTGTGGCGTACGTGGGCCGCCGAGGGCTACACCTCCAGCGGGAAGCCGACATCAACCAGCCGCCTGCGGGCACGCTCCAGGCGAATCCCGGCGTCAACCTCGACGCGTTGCGGCCGTATAAAGGCTTCGGCTCCATTCGCGAAACGGACAACGTGGCCAGTTCCCGGTACAACTCCTTCCAGTTGAACTGGACCCGCCGCTTCTCAAACGGGCTTTTGTTCGGCGTCGCGTACACGCTTTCGAAGAGCTGGGACGACGGCTCCAACCAGCGCGATATCATTCCTGATACCTACGACGCCCATATGCTGTGGGGACCGTCGGAGTTCGACACCCGCCACATTGTGGCCATTAATTACCTCTATGAGCTCCCCTTTTTCCGCGGGCGCTCCAATCTGGCCAGCAAGCTGATCGGCGGCTGGCAGATCAGCGGCATCACCCAGTTCCAGACCGGTTTGCCTTGCGGCGTGGCCGGCAGCACCGATTACGCCGGTACGGGGCAGGACGGGAACTTCGGATGCGGGGTCAGCGGCCAGTACTGGGTAGTGAAAGGAACCCCCACCGTCACCGGTCAATTCGCGGCCCGCGGTTCGCAGGACCCAGCTCAGTGGTTCACCGTGAAGAATGCAGACGGCTCGGCGATCTTCACCCCGCCCCCGGCGGGGACGTTCAACACGCAGCGGGTCCGCAACTTGCTTTATGGTCCCGGCTACCAGAACTGGAACCTGGGGCTGTTCAAGAGGTTTCCGATTAACGAGCGGACCGGCTTGCAGTTCCGCGCCGAGGCGTTCAATTTCATCAACCACCCGAACTGGGGCAACTCGAACAACGTGAACAGCGTGGACTACAATCCGACCAGTTCGACGTTTGGTAAGGTGACCAACAAGTACAGCGAGCGCAACATCCAGCTTTCGCTGCGTTATTACTTCTAACCAAGCTGCCGGCGGCCGAGCGCATCAGCGCCCGGCCGCTGCCTTCCCTGCCGTTTTTCAGAGTCTTTCGATCACCTCCGGTGGGTCATCACCGGCATCCCGAGGGGAGTTTGGGCTAAGCTGTTGGTAGCGCGCCCGGGTGGTGGAATGGCAGACACAAAGGACTTAAAATCCTTTGGGCCGCAAGGTCCGTGCGGGTTCGAGTCCCGCCCCGGGCACCAGCTCAACGCCCCGATTCGGCGGCGGGCTGTGTGGCCGCCTCGACCTTTTGCTGCTGGATCAGCCTGTTGATATAGGTTGTGTCGAAATTTCCCAGTACGAAATCGGCGTCCGCCATGATTTGCTGGTGAATCGGAATGGATGTGTAGATCCCCTCGATGATGAACATATCGAGAGCGCGCTGCATGCGCGTGATGGCCTCGGCGCGATCGCGGCCGGAGGCGATCAGCTTTGCGACCAAGGAATCATAGTACGGGGGCACGAAACAGTCGGCGTGGGCGGCCGTATCCACGCGAATGCCCGCCATACCCGGCGCGTGGAATTTCGTGATCCGGCCGGCCGAAGGGGCAAACGTCTGCGGATTTTCCGCATTGATTCGGCACTCGATTGCGTGGCCCCTGATTTCTACCGGCTCGCTCAGGATGGAAGAAAGGGGCTCGCCGCCCGCGATCAGTATCTGCGCCTTGACTAAATCTATGCCCGTCACCTGCTCGGTCACCGGATGCTCCACCTGAATGCGGGTATTCATTTCGATGAAGTACAAGCTGCCGTCTTCATCCATCAGAAATTCCACCGTGCCGGCGTTGCAGTAACCGATGTTCTGAAGCGCGCGGGCGATTCGCTGGCCCATCCGGCTGCGCGTGGCGGCGTCCACGCGGGGCGACGGCGACTCTTCGATCAACTTCTGGTGCCGCCGCTGGATCGTGCACTCCCGCTCGCCGAGCACGACGACGTTGCCTTCGGCATCCCCCAGCACTTGAAACTCGATGTGCCGGGGCCGCTGGATGTATTTTTCCAGATAGACATCAGCCGACTGGAAGCTCACCGCCGCCTCATGCTGCGCCTGGTGGAGCATGGGACCCAGGTCCCGGGGCTCGCGCACGATTCGCATGCCGCGGCCTCCTCCACCGTTGGCGGCCTTGATGATGACGGGATATCCGATTTCCCGGGCGGCCGCCAGCGCGTGCTCCTCGTTTTTCAGCAGGCCATCCGATCCCGGCAAAATCGGCAGGCCGGCCTTCGCCATCGCCTCCCGGGCGTGCTCCTTCTCGCCCATGAGCCGCAGAGTCTCGGGCGTCGGGCCAATGAAGGTGATCCCCGACATCTCGCAGACCTCCGCAAAACCCGGGTTCTCGCTCAGAAAGCCGTACCCGGGATGGATGGCGTCCACATCGGTGATCTCCGCCGCACTGATCACCGCGGGAATGTTCAGGTAACTGTCGGCGCTTTTGGCCGGCCCGATGCAGAGCGCTTCGTCGGCGAAACGGACGTGCAGAGAGGCCCGGTCCGCCTCGGAATACACCGCGACCGTCCGGATGCCCAGCTCTTTGCAGGCTGCGATCACTCGCACTGCGATCTCTCCCCGGTTGGCTATCAGAACTTTCTTGAACATACGATTCGCCCTCAGGGGTTCTTCTTTCGGATGCCGAACAGCGCTTCGCCGTACTCGACCGGTTGTTGGTTGGATACAAAGCGCTTTTCCACTATCCCGGCGACATCCGATTCGATCTCGTTCATTAACTTCATTGCTTCAATGATGCAGAGTACCTGGCCTACTTGAACCGTATCGCCTATTTCCACGAGGGGCGGCGCTCCCGGCGCCGACGACTCATAAAAAGTCCCGACGATGGGAGATTTGATGATGTGCAGCTCTTCCTCGGTCTGGCTCGCCGCCGGAGGAGGCGCCGCTGCTGGCACTGCCGCGCTGGGCGCGGCCGCAGGCGGCGGAGCAGCGGCTGCGGGAACGCTTGGTGCGGCCGAAGCAAAAGCGATATGCGCCGCGCCGTCTGCCGCTACGGCTCGCTTGATACGAATCTTCTCATTTCCCCGTTCGAGCTCAAATTCGGCGACATCCTTTTCGGTGAGTGTATCTATGAGTTCCTTGATCTCTTTCAGGTTCATAGAATCCGCAGATCTTTGGACGTCGGAGTGAGAACTTCGCAACCGTTTGCCTTGACCAAAACCATATCCTCGATCCTCACGCCGCCCAAGTCCTCCAGGTATGCTCCCGGCTCGATCGTAATCACCATGCCGGATTCGAGCAAGGTCTTGTCATTTTTGCCGAGCCGCGGCGCCTCGTGGATCTCCAGGCCCACACCGTGCCCGGTGGAATGCACAAAAG
>DASREK010000107.1:0-13814 GCA_035652135.1 Bryobacterales bacterium
CGATGCGCGTGGACTTGATGGCTGCGTTCAGGCGGCCGAAGCCTTCGTAATCGTGCGGCGGCAGGCACTCTTCCATCCAATAGACGCGGTACGGAGCAACCATTTCGGCCATCTCGATCGTGTAGCGCTCGTTCCAGGACATCCAGCAGTCGAGCATGATGTCGCCGTCCGGGCCCAGGGCCTTGCGCGTGCTTTGCACCAGCTCCACATTTTTTTTCATGCCCTCCCGGCCGTCGGCGGGTCCGAAGGGAATGGCCAGCTTGAGCCTCTTGTATCCGAACTGTATGTGCTGCTCGATATCGTTGCCCGTGCAGTAGGCGGGGATACGGGACTTGGTTTCTCCGCCGAGCAGCTTGTAAACGGGCATGCCGAGAGCGTTGCCGATGAGGTCCCACAACGCCAGATCGACGCCGCTGATTCCATGGATCACCAGGCCGGCCCGGCCGTACGACATGCTGGAGCGCCACAAAATATCCCAAATGCGTTCCACATTGAACGGATCTTCTCCCAGCAGCAGCTTGGTGAAGTGCTGCTCGACGACATAACCGCCGCCGGGACCGCCGCTGCCATACCCCTTTACGCCCTTGTCCGTGGAGATTTCGACCGTGAAACTCGGGACCTTATCCGGATCGGGCAGGAACAGCGACCGCTTCGCCTTGTACTCCGGGTAGATCGACATCGGGCTGGCCACTTCCACGCCGTTGGTGGACCACGCGCCGGGGGCCGGCGTGTAGGGCGGGAGGGGCCGCTTGGGCCGCGTCTTTACCAGACGCACTCCCGTAATTTTGAGTTTGCTTTTTTCCTGAGCGAAGGCGAGCGGCGGCAACCGGATCAGGCTGAGCGCCGACAGTCCGCCCAATCTTAGAAGCGACCTGCGATCCATAAGGCCTCCTTCCGTGAACAATCTGCGAGAGATCAGGCTTTCCCGGGGCTCACCTCCCGGGCAAGGCGAAAGCGAGCACATTGCTTCCGGAGGCGACGGCGACATACTGGCGTCCGCCGGCCATATAGGTCATGGGCGAAGCCCGCCATTGCTGCCCGGTCTCGAAGTGCCACAGAGTTTTTCCCGATTTTGCCTCCACGGCGGCAAAGCCGCCTCCTGTCTCACCATAGAAGACGAGGCCGCCGGCTGTCGAGAGGACGCCCGAATAGTTGGCTTCCGGCGGCCCTACTTGAGGAATCTCCCAGGCGATTTTGCCTGTTTCGATGTCGATGGCGCGAAGGAACTTTTCCGGGGGGCTGGAAGGATCCGCTAAGGGCACGTATCCGCCCTGTTCCGACTGGCGGTAGATGTTGCAATCCTCGATGGCCATCACGTAAAAAAGCTTCGTTTCCGGGTTAAAAGTCGTCGCATACCAATTCGTCGCGCCGCGCACGGCCGGACAAGTTTTGGTTCCCGCCGGAGTGGGCTTGTTACCCTCCACCACGTGGGGCCGGCCGCCGGCCCCGATGCCGCTCGCCCAGGTCAGCCTGCGGACGAACGGCTTCCCGAGCAGGAATTCGCCGGTGGTCCGGTCCAGGACGTAAAAGAAGCCGCTGCGATTTGCTTGCAGCAGCAGCTTGCGCTCGCGTCCATGAAACATGGCGTTCACCAGAACGAGCGGCTCGGTGGCGTCCCAGTCGTGCAGGTCGTGGGGCGTGAATTGGTAATACCATCGTAATTTGCCGGTTTTAGCTTCGAGCGCCAACACGCAATTGGTATAGAGATTATCGCCGGCCCGCTGGTCTCCGTCCGTGTCCGGGAACGGGTTGCCGGTAGGCCAAAACAGCAGGCCGGTCTCCGGGTCGTAAGAGCCGGTGAGCCACGTCGCTCCGCCGCCGGTTTCGAGCGCTGAGCCGCGCCAGGTTTCGGATCCCGGCTGGCCGCGTTGAGGCACGGTCCAGAAGCGCCATACCTGCCGGCCCGTCCCGGCGTTGTAGGCTGCGAGAAACCCGCGCAGCGGGCCATCGCCGCCGGAGACGCCCGAGATCACCAGGTCTCCCACGACCAGCGGGGCGGCCGTCGCGCCATAGCGGCCGGGGCCTTCAGGCATTACCACGTCCCAGATCAGCGCTCCGGTCAGCCGGTGCAGGCAAATCAAGTGGGCGTTATCGGTCGCGAAATAGACCCAGTCGCCTAGAACGGCTACGCCGCGGTTGGCGCCTTTGGCGGCGTCTCCGGCGATGGTATCCGCGGCGCTACGGGGGCGCGAATAGCACCAGATTTCGCGGCCAGTGCGGGAATCCAGTGCGCAGATCCGGTTGGGCGCCGAGACATACATGACGCCGCCGCTCACCACCGGGGTCATCTCCAGTCCTATGTAAGGGAGCGTGTAAGTCCACTGAAGCTGTAACCGATTCGCGTTTTCAGTAGTGATTTGACGCAGGGCGCTATGCCGATTGCCTCTGATGTCGCCGTTGTAAGTGGGCCAATCGCCGGGCGGGGGCCGGAGAACGCTTTCCATCGCCCCGGCGCCGGCCGGTTCGAACTCGCCAGTGAGAGGGCCGGTCGGGACGCCGCCGAGCCGGGCCAGGTACGCGATGAGATTGCGGCGCTCTTCCGCGGTGGAGTGGAGCGCCGGCATCACGGTTCCTTTTTCGCGGGAAACCTCGTCGTATTCCGTATCGAGCAGGAGATGCATCCAGCCGTCGAACGTTTGCAATTGCAAATCATGCTTGCCTTGATTCCTTGCAAAACCGCGCAGCACGGAACCATTGCGCAGGCGAACGCGCGCCACGCTCCAGGTATCTTGGGGGCACCAGGCCCACGGGGGACACGATCCTGAGGAGCGGCTCCCGGCTCTGGCCGACGGATCATCCAGCGCCTGCTCTAACTCAGCCAGAGTGAGTTGGCGCCCGATGTCGGAAAGGTCGGGGCCGTTGGTCCGGCCTCGGCCGCGCACCATGTGACAGGAAGCGCACTGGCCTTTGCCAAAAAAGAATCGCTCGCCGGCGGCCGGGTCTCCCGGAAGCCTGAGATCGTAAACGGAGGCATTCAGGGAATGGACCCACGCGGCGAGCGCCTCAAGCTCGTTCTCCGGGAGGCGAAACGGCGGCATGCCGGGCGGGGCTCCGTTCCGGATGAGGTCCTGAATCTGCTTCTCGGACCGCCTGCGCAGAGAACGATTATCCGCCAGCGCCGGCCCGCGCTCTGTGCCGGCGGCCTTGTCTCCGTGGCAGCCCGAGCAGAGTTGCCGAAATTGCGCCGGCGCGTCCCGGGCGGGAGCCGGAGAGGCCGCGGGTTGAGCGGCCGGATTCGGGAGGCAAACGGCCAGCGCCGCGGAAATGCCAGCGAGGAGAGTCCAAGTGTTCTGCATGAACACTCAGATTAACATCCAAAGAATACGAATCGTCACTTCGGGACCTGCGCCCGCCGTGATCACAGGAGCAGGAGTCGAGGCGGCAAAAGCGAGCGGGAGCGATTGCTCTACCGAAACACGGGCGGGAGCAGTCCCGTGACGCACCGTAGAGAAGGAACCGCGTCCGCAACTGGTCTTCTGGCGCGGTGGTGGTCCGGGCACGGCAACCGAGGGGCATTTTACGGGCAGGTCAAAACCTGCGCGTGCGATTGTGGCAAGGTGTATACTACACGCCGGTGCATTTCCCTTTCGCCGGGGATCAGGTTATGGGAAAGGTCGACATTGAATATCGATCCCGTCTGACACGGCGCTCGGCCCTCCGGAAGCTGGCGGCTTTTTTGGCGGGCTCGCCGCTGCTGCGCGGGCAGCAGGATCCGTTTCGAGACCAAAGCCGCGTCCCGGCCATGAACGAGTTGCTCACCGCGCTCGATTTTGAGCCGGTGGCCTACGCAAAAATTCCCCGCGATGCATACGACTACATGGCGCTGGGAGCCGAAGGGGAGGTCACTCTACGCCGCAACCGGCAGGCGTTCGATTGGGTGAGTCTTGTGCCGAAAGGCGCGGCGGATTCCAGTTCTGTCAATGCAGCGGCGGAAGTGCTTGGCATCCGAATGGCATTCCCCATTTTTGTGTCGCCCACGGCGACGCAAGGCCAGCTACACCCACAGGGGGAACTGGCTATGCACCAGGGGGCGACGGCCGCTTCCGGCACGCTGATGATGATCAGCGTCAATGCCAGCTTTCCCATTGAGAAGATAGCGGCGGCGGCGGCCGGGCCTGTTTGGTATCAGCTCTATGCAAGAGCGACGGTGGATGAGAATCGCGAGCTGCTCGAGCGCGCTCAGCAGGCCGGCTGCCGCGCCGTCGCCATCACGGCGGATGAGCCCGTGGGATCCTACCGGGAGCCGACACTGCACGACCGGCACATGTCGGAAGGGCCGGGATCTGGCAGGGGCCGGGCCGCCGCCACGCGCAACCGGCAGGTGCAGGCGCCCCAGAACGCGAAATACGGCGTCACCGGCGGGCAGCCCTGGCTCGATTGGAAATTGATGGATGCGATCCGTTCCTTCATCAAGGTTCCGCTGCTGGCTAAAGGAATCCTCACGGCGGAGTCCGCGCGGGCCTGTGTGGCTCACGGCCTGGATGGAATCATCGTGTCGAATCATGGCGGCCGCGCCCTGGACTACTCGCCGTCTACCCTGGAAGCGCTCCCCGAAGTCGTGGATGCCGTGCAGGGCCGGATTCCGGTTCTGATGGATGGAGGAGTCCGGCGCGGGTCCGATGTGCTGAAGGCTCTCGCCCTGGGGGCGAAAGCGGTTGGTTTGGGCCGGGCACCGCGGTGGGGCCTGGCCGGTTATGGGCCGGCAGGGACGCAACGAGTGCTCGAGATTGTCCAGGGTGAACTGGTGCTGGCGATGGCCGCTACCGGAAGGCCCAGACTCGAGTCCATCGACCGCACCCTGGTAAAGATCGACTTCTGAGAAAGATCGGCGGGGACCAAGGACCGGATGAAACCGGCTGAAACGCCGGCGCCCTTGCGGGCCCGCCTTTGCGCCGCCGACAATGGCTTCCGGCGCCAGCGAGGGACTTCGTTTCGCGCCGTGTACACTACGCGCCCAGGGAGAATTCTCATGACAAAGTTCTTTGCCGCCGTGCTGGCCGCAGTTCTGGCGTACCCAGCCGCAGCGCAACTGCTGCCGCCGAGCGAGGCGGGCATCACGATGGGCCACGTGCATCTGAATGTTCGGGATGTCGAGGCGCACAAGAAGTTCTGGGTGGAGCAGATCGGCGCGAAACCGGTTACGCTGGGAAGAATCGAGGGAGTGACGGTGCCCGGGCTGATCCTTCTATTCCGGAAACAGGATCCAACCGGTCCCGTTACCGGCGAAGTGATCAATCACATGGGCCTGAAGGTAAAGAAGCTCTCCGACCTGCTGGCCCGCTTCCAGTCGGCGGGATTCAGGACGGAAAAGGTCCGAATCGGGCGTGAGAACACGCCGCAGACCTACGTCATCGGCCCGGAAGAGTTCCGCATGGAACTGGTGGAAGACCCCTCGCTGGCCTTTCCCGTTGTCAGCCACCATCTGCACTACTTTCTCGATGAGCCCAAGGCCGTCAAACAGTGGTATGTGGAGAAGCTCCTGCTGAAGCCCACTATGCGCGGGCCTTACGAGTCAGCTGACGTTCCGGGCATGAATCTGACATTCGCTCCCAGCCGCAGCGGTCCAACGGTCCCCACCCAAGGCCGGGCGCTCGACCATATCGGATTTGAGGTAAAGAATCTGGAGGCTTACTGCAATAGGCTCGAGCAACACGGAGTGAAGCTCGATTCCCCGTACCGAAAGCTGCCGGAAATCGGCTTGGCCGTCGCGTTCCTGACGGACCCATGGGGAACGCGTATCGAACTGACAGAAGGGCTGAATCAGGCCCGGTAGCCGGGCGGAATAGCCGCTGCGCGCTTGCGGGCGCCGGCTGCCGATCCGGCTTCGAGCGGGAGCGGCGCCGGCCGAGCCGGGCCGGATCCAGCCGGCTGGAGGTGTACCCCATGCGCAGAGGCGTCTTAGTCGTTTTGATTGCGGCTGCCTGCTCGCCGGTCTTGGCTCAAAGTCCGGCCGCTCCCCCAAAACGGAAAAATTCCGGCGTTGTAGCCACAACAATCATGGACCGGCCCGAGGTAAGAATCTTGCGAGTCGAGATCGAGCCCCGCGCTACACGCGCCACGCACGCTCACAATGACGTTCGCTATCACCTTTTCATACCCCTCACCGGCGCTGTAGAGCTTTCCATCGCTTCGCAAGAGCCTGTGGATGCGTCTCCGGGACAGGTGTATTTCCTGAACGCTGGCACGCAACACGGCTTCCGGAATACAGGGGCCTCACCGGCAAGGGTGATTGAGGTCTTCGTCAGGGAAACCGCCGCCCGTGCGGGCGCAACGGCGGATGAAAATTGGCCGGCCGCGCTGGCCGCCGCTTTAGCCACCCGTCGATAAAGCTCCGGAACAGATCTGTTGCTGCCTTCTATCGTTTGCCGGCCGGCGGAGCGGGAAGGGAAGAAGCCTTTATCGTCTGGAGTCCCTTTTGGGCGGCGCCGGCGGGTTCGGGTCCGACGACCGGATCTCGAAGGTAGCGTCGGCGCCCGGCTCTGCATGGAGGGGAAGGATTCCGCCCTTTGCCGCGACTTGCGGTACGAAGCGTTTTTGCTCGCCGGTTTTGACCCAATACGTCCTGCCCGCTTGCAACCCTACGGCGAAAACATCTTCTCCTTCGATCAGCCTGGCCTCAAACGCGGCGTCGCCCGAAACAGCCGCCACGGCAAAACCGGGAAAAAGAACCGGCGACGGCTTCGGAGACTGCTGCACGATCGACCTGTGTCCGTCCGCAAAGAGCTGAAGTTTGCCGCCGGAGTAGCCTGCCCAAGCGGCATCATCGTCCCAACTGCTGCGGGCCCACAGCCTCCCGTTTTCCGCGTCGTAAAGCTGCAAAGGGGCGCTGTAGTAGCTCAACCCGACTTGATAGGGGTTCATCCACAAGAACTCGTAGAGCGCCCCCCACGGATCGCGGAGGCGATAGCTGTCATGGGTAACCCATCCCTGAAGAAACTGGGCCTGCACGCTGTTGCCATCGTAGGCCACGGCCAGCAGTTCGCCCACTCGCGTTCTGCGGCCCTCGAGGGCGGGATCTGAATTTTCCGCATCCATCTCCGCAGAGCGGTGCAGGCGGACGCCTTCCACGATGAAGGGCGCCGGATAGCATTGGAGCATCAGGTATAGCGGAAATTGCTTGAAATATTCAGGGGCTTCGTCCCACAGATCGACACCCAGGTTGTCGCGCAAGGCGTGGCAGGCTTCCAAGAAAGCCACTCGCGCGGCCGGGGCATCCAGAGCTCCGGCGCCTGCATTCGGCCAAATCTCGACCTTCCATTTTTTCTGCAAAGCCGCCAGGGTTCGCTCTGCATCGGGCCAGTCACCGGCGGAGGCGATGGCCGCCAGGGTGAGGCTGGCGAACGGCTGCATGCCGCTCTGTGCAAGAAGCGATCTGGCCGCGCGTGAGATGCGTGTGAGGATCTTGGCGCGATCCGCCTCGCTGAACAGGGGATAGCACCAGTCAAGAACGACCGCCAATGCCCGCAACTCCGCCGGGTCGGCAACCGAAGATTCGCCCGTTCGTTTCACGGCCCAGGAAACCGCCCGGCCGCCAGCCTCTTGTTTATCCTCCACGGCATATTGGAGGGCCAAGACCAGCGGCTCCTCAGGGAGCGTTTGGCCGCTTTCTATCAAGCTTTGCAACTCCTGCCACCGCTCGGACGAGCGCTGCCGTTCCCGTTTGAGGAGCCGCAGCCGGCGGGCATTCAACCACAACCGCGGATGGGGGGTATCGACCCGGTAATTCTGCTGGCACTCGGCTGCCAGGGGCGTAAGGAGCGCCAGAGCGGTCAGGGTTATCCAAACTCTCATGCGAAGCGGTAGCAGTCTAACACACTGTTCGCCGGCCGACGCAGGACCGGGAAGGAAGGATGCCGCGGGCGAAAGAAGTTTTGGACAGAGTGTCCCAGGGGTGTGTACAATCGACTCAGCCAGGCCGGCGATCGTACGGAACGGGACCTTTGTTTCCATCAGTTAGCGCGCGTGCCGTTGTGGACGGCCGTTTGCCAGGCAAAAGGTGAATTGGTGCTAGACAACACCTCTTCAAACCTGCCCTCTGCTGTATTCGGCAGAGTGCGGGGCTTTCAGGTGTGAGGACAACGTGCTTGCGGGAGCCGGTGTTTCGCGATTCAAGCCTGATGCTTCGCGCTGCTGGGTACAACAGAGGGTTTTTTACCTGCCTCGGATCGCGGCTCCGGGCTCTCGACTGGCGTTCCTGGTGGAAGGTTTTAGGACGCGGACTTCACCGGGGGCGAAGCAGTGGCGGAGTGGTCCAGTTGTGGCCGGCATCGAGATCCCTCGAGTCTTTTTCTTGGCTCCGGCCTCTCCAGTTCGCGGCAAATGAATCCCTCCTCCGGCCAGCGAACTGGAGCAGGCCGCTTCTCAAAAGAGACCGCCCGGCGATCTAGTAGCGCAGGATCAACGTCCGGGGCTGGTCTTGGTCCTCGGAAATGTAGAGGGTATGGCAATGCTCGCAGCGGTAGATCTCGGGGTTGGGGCCCATTTTCTGCTTGATTTCGTCCCCGAAGCCAAACCAGCGCTTGAGGTGGCCGGCGCAGATGTTGCCCTTTTTAGTATCCGGACCGGGCTCGTTGCAAGCGCGCTGCCTCGGAATGCGGCGCTTGACCTTTGTCCCGTCAGAGAGCGTAAATAGAAGATTCTTTGTGGGTTGAGCTCCTTGTTCAGCAGCCTGCTGGGGGCTCTGGGCTTCCGCTTCCACCGCCATGCCGTCCTCTCCTGGCCAGACCAGAAAGTATAACATCCGGTGGGCGCACCAGTCCGGGCCGGTTCTTAAATTTTGCGAAAGGGCTTGCTTTTCCCCGGGCCGTCCGAGTACAATGCCCCAATCATTGGTTGGAGCTCTGGCCAACCGCCGCATATCATCGGTACAAATTCTGCAACCGCCAGCGACCTTTCTGCGTCAGATGGGTTAGTCCAAAGCGGGCTTAAGTGCGGGCTGAAGAATTTGGCTCTTGCTGTACGGAACTAAGAAGCCCGCAGAGAAGGGCGGGATAGCGGCCTGGAGGGAAGGAAAATTGCAGCGGAAACTAGGCTGCACGGCTGGGATGGACGATAAGTAGTTAGCTTTTCCGGCCCCGGTGTTGGATGGCGGAGACGCGGAGGCATTTATGGCAAAGACGATCAGCAAACAGATGACGAAGGCCCAGATCGGGCACTACAAGAAGATTCTCGAAGAGAAAGCCATCGAGCTCCGGAAGAACATGCTGACACCCGCCGCGGCCAACATTGTTGCTCGCCGCGAAGAGCCGGTTGACGTCGCTGACCTCTCAACCCAAAGTCACGAGGAATGGATTTTCCTGAACCGCAATAGTCTGGATATCAGCCTTCTCCGGCAAATCCAGGAAGCTTTGACCCGGATCGAGGATCAAACCTACGGAATCTGCCAGGATTGCGGCACTCCGATTTCGTTCAAGCGGCTCGAGGCGGTACCCTGGGCGACCTATTGCGTGCAATGCCAGGACCGCCACGCCACCTCGAATAACTGAGCCTGAATGCGGCGGGGAGTTGCACGCCGCTGTGTGCGCACCTGACCGTTGATTCCTACAAGCGGAGCCGCGACAACCGGCTCCGCCGAATTTTCCCGCCAAAAATTCAGACGCCGGCTCGATTTCCGCCCACGTTGATTCGAGAGGGCTTCCTGGCCGCAGGCGATCTTTCAGTGTGGCGCCTTTCGCTTTTGAGGCGCGAGCAAGAGACGTTTGAAGCGACAGGCGGGGCTGTGCCGGGGGCTGAAGCCCGTATGTAGAGGCAATGCCCGGACCGGGGCCGGAAGGCGCTGGCTTTAGCGATACAAATAAAGTTTCGGGAAGCGCGCCGCCGGCTTGACGCAGCGAAGTACTCAGTTGTAGGCTTGCTGGAACGCCAAGCGTAAGGAGACGCGCCATGAAGAAGCTTGCCTTGCTGCTCGTGCTTTTCGGTCCGATCGGTTTGAGAGCGCAACAGACCGCCACCTCGCAGATCTCAGGCGTCGTCACCGACCCTAGCGGTTCGGCCGTGCCCAACGCCGAAATAAAGGTTACGCAAACAGAGACGGATTTCACCCGCACGCTGATCTCAGGTCCGGATGGCGCCTACACCATCCCCAATCTGCCGGTAGGTCCGTATCGCCTCCAGGTCACCGCTTCCGGTTTCAGCGTGTATGTTCAAAGCGGCATTATCCTGCAAGTCAATAGCAACCCGGTGATCAATCCAGCGCTGCGGGTCGGCGCCGTCAGCGAGCAGGTACAGGTCAGCGCCGAAGTAGCGATGACGGAGACGCACGAGAACTCGATCTCGCAAGTGATCGACCAGCGCCGCATCGAGGATCTTCCGCTGAATGGCCGCAATCCGACCCAGCTCGTGCTGCTTTCGGGCGGTGCAGCCAACGGCAGCTTTACGGGGAGCAGCCTCAACGGCAGCAAGAATTACTCGACGCAGTCGGTAACGTTCTCCGTGGCTGGGGGGCAGCTCGACGCCGTGAATTATGTAATGGATGGCGGCGACAATAACGACGCGTTCAGCAATGTCAATCTGCCGTTTCCTTTCCCGGACGCGCTTCAGGAATTCAGCGTTCAGACAAATGCCTTGCCGGCCCGCTACGGGCTGCATTCCGGAGCCGTGGTGAACCTGGTAACCAAGTCCGGCAGCAACGCGATTCACGGCGACCTGTTTGAGTTTCTTCGAAATGGCGATCTGAACGCCCGCAACTTTTTCGCACCCGTGCACGACGCCCTGAAGCGCAACCAGTTCGGCGGCACCGCCGGCGGACCGATTCTGCGCGACAGGCTGTTTTTCTTTGGGGGATATCAGGGAACAAGGACCCGCACCGATCCCCCCACCACGCAAGGCATCGTACCGAACCTGGCCATGCTGAGCGGCGACTTTACTACCGCGCTTTCCACGACTTGCCGGAGCGCCCCGCTTACTTTAACCGGATTTGCTAACGACCACATTCCGGTGAGCCAGTTCAACCAGCAGGCATTGAATCTGCTCACGTACATTCCGCTTTCGAACGATCCCTGCGGCCGGATCACCTACGGCATACCCAACAATAGCGCTGAGGATCAGTACATAGGCCGCATCGATTTCAACCAGAGCGAAAGGCACTCGATATTCTCCCGCTACTTCATTTCTGATTACCGCAATCCGGCTGTATTCGACGGCAAGAACGCCTTGAGCACGACCAAGCCCGGCGTGGCGCCGCGCAGCCAATCGTTTACGGTAGGCGACACCTACTCGCTGACCCCGACCACCATCAGCGCGTTTCACGCCACGTTCAATCGGCTGCGCATCTTCCGCGGTCCGGCGGACAATCTGATCAGCCCCAATACGGTGGGCATCAACATTTCGCAGTACGTCCCCAATTTCATTTACCTTCAGGTCAACAACTTCTTCACGCTCGGCTGCGGCACGTGCTCGCCGGGGTTTTTCAATACCAATACGTTGCCCCAGATTGCGGAGGATGTGGATCTGATACGCGGCGCTCACCAGATCTCCTTCGGGGTGAACTACATTCATGTGCAGCTCAATTCCTTGAGCAACAACATCGCCAACGGCCAGTACACGTTCAATTCCTCCATTACCGGCTATGGCCTGGCGGACTTTCTGCTGGGACAACCCAGCGCGTTTACGCAATCCAATCCACAGAGGCAGAACAACCGTTACAACTATCTCGGCTTGTACGTGCAGGACGCCTGGCGGGTGAGCCGGCGTCTGAGCATAAACGCCGGCCTGCGATGGGAACCGTATTTTCCCGCCTACGACAGGTACGGCCGGGGCAGCCATTTCGAGCTTTCGGATTTTCTCGCCGGCAAGCGCAGTTCGGTGTTCGTGAACGGTCCGGCCGGTGAGTCTTTTTATGGCGATCCGAGCTTTCCCCGGGGAGACGCCAACAGCCATTGGCCGAACTTTGGACCGCGGCTCGGGGTTGTGATCGATCCGGCCGGCGACGGCCGGCAGACGATTCGGGCTTCTTATGGAATCCTGTACAACACGCCGGAAACTTACTACAACATCCGGTTCGTCAGCGCCCCGCCGTATGGCAATCAGATCAACATCCCCAACCCGGCTGGCGGGCTTACGAATCCTTACCAGGGGTTCCAGGGCGGCAATCCGTTTCCACAGGTTTTTCCTCCGCCGAAGGACGTTGCATTTCCTCCGTTCGGCGTTTACGTAAATATTCCGCTGAATGTAAAACCAACGTATGTGCAGCTCTGGAATGTGAGCTATCAGCGGCAACTGACCGGGAACTGGCTGGTCAGCGCCAATTACCTGGGCAGCAAAACCACGCACCTCTGGCTGGCGACGGAAGCGAACCCAGCGGCGTATCTGGGGCCGTCTTCGACCACCGGCAACACCAACCAGCGCCGCGTGCTCTATCTGATCGATCCGGCCAAAGGGGGACTGTACGGCACGATGGGACAAACCGATGACGGCGCCAATTCGCATTACAACGGGCTGCTAGTCTCGCTCCAGCACCGGTTCAGCCACAATTTCACGTCTCTGACCAATTACACGTATTCTCATTGCATCGGCGACGGCGATTTCACCGGAGAATTGACCGGGCCGCTTTATCAGAATCCCAACAATCGCGCCGGCGACCGCGGCAACTGCGGCTTTGATCGCCGGCAGATCTTCAACCACTCCCTCGTCGTCAGCAGCCCCCGTTTTCCGAACAAGCTCGCGCAGCGGCTGGCCGGGAACTGGCAGCTTTCAGGAATTCTCAGCGTGTCCACCGGCGAGTTCTTCAACGTTTTAACCGGCACCGACCGGTCGCTTACCGGAGTAAATCTCGACCGCCCGAACGTGGTAGGCAACTACCAGTTGAGCAACGCCAGCTTCAACCATTGGTTCAATCCGGGCGCGTTTCAGGCAAATGCGCTGGGTTCGTTCGGCAATGCCGGACACAACATCATGCTTGGACCCAAAACGGTGAACTTTGACATGGGCCTGGTTCGCGAATTCGGCGTGCGGGAGGCGATGAGACTGGAATTTCGCGGCGAAGCGTTCAACGTGATCAATCACGCCAACATGGACATGACGATTCCGTCCTCGGGGACCAATCTGCACAATCAAGTCAGCGATCCCTTGTTCGGCTCGATCACGGGGGCCGCGGATCCCCGAATCTTACAACTTGCCCTGAAGCTGAAATTCTGAATCCAGGCGGCGCATTTTTTGCTCCAGAGTGCGACTCGATGGCCGTAAGCCAAAGCGCTTGTTTTAAAAATGCCCAGCAATCTCATTGCCGGCGGCCCCAGATGAAATAAACCTAGGAAAGCGGATATTTTCACGCGCGAATCAAAGCAGACGGATCATTAATCAACGATGCTGCGTCAGGCTGGGTGAGCTTCGAGCTTGACAGCCGCTCAACTGCTGTGCTTCCTTATTACGAGCCCGGCGCTTGCGGGCGGTCAATCCAAGCGCTGGTCGATGGGGCAAGCAGGACGGTTTCCAACTGGAGGGATGCATGTGGGCTAGTAAGCGTGCCGTCAGCGATGTTCTGCGTTTCGCCGTGCTGCTTGGTGCGGCTGCCTTTTGGGTGCAGTTCGGATTCGCGCAGTTTACCAGCAGCGTGGAAGGCACCGTGACCGATGCTTCGCAAGCGGCGGTACCGGAAGCTCAGGTGACCCTTACCAACCAACTGACCCAGGTTGTTCACCGGACGACTACGTCGGAAGCCGGGTTCTTCCGCATCCTACAGCTCCCTCCCGGCGCCTACCGTCTCGAGGTCCGGCGCGAAGGCTTCCGGACCTGGGTGGAAAATGATTTGATCCTCGAGGGCAGTCAGGCGCGCACGGTGTATCCGGTGCTTGCCGTGGGTGAACAGGCGGCGCGAG
>DASREK010000108.1:0-6428 GCA_035652135.1 Bryobacterales bacterium
GGCTGGACGCGAAGGGCAACTCGGGCTCGTAAGTAATGCCCGAAAGCTGGGGCGTGAGGATTGCGCCGATTGGGCCCGAATAGGTTCCCGGATAGCTGTATCCGCCGATCTTGCGGTACACGGGGCAGACGTTGAGGCAAGCGCCGCAGCGGATGCAGTAGAGCGTCTGGCGCTTGTCGCGGTCGGCCAGAATGCGGCTGCGGCCGTTGTCCAGCAACAGCAGGAAAAATTCGTCGGGGCCGTCCATTTCGCCCGGGCGCCGCGGCCCTGCCAGGAACGAGGTATAGCTGGTGAGCGGCTGGCCGGTGGCGCTGCGGCCCAGCAGCTTCAGGAAAACGGCCAGATCGGCGGCGCGCGGAATCACCTTTTCGATTCCCGCCACGGCCACATGGATGCGCGGCACTGAAGTGGCCAACCGCGCGTTGCCCTCGTTTTCCACGATCACCACCGCGCCGCTCTCCGCGATGAGGAAATTGGCGCCGGTGATGCCCATTCCGGCTTCCAGAAACTTCTTTCGCAATACGCTCCGTGCGATCGCCGTCTGCTTCGGAATCTCTTCTTCCCAGGCTACACCGAGTTTCTCGGAGAGGAGCGCAGCCACTTGGCGGCGGTTCTTATGAAGAGCGGGCGCCACGATGTGGAACGGGTGTTCGTGCGCTAGTTGCACGATAAACTCGCCTAAATCGGTCTCCGTGGCTTCCACGCCGTAATGTTCCAGCGCCTCATTGAGCCCGATCTCTTCCGAGGTCATCGACTTCGATTTGACGGCCAGCCGGACGCCGCGCTCGCGGGCCAGTTGCCCGATAAAAGCTTGCGCTTCCCCAGCGTCGCGGCACCAGGCCACCTGACCTCCATGCTCCTCGACCTTGCGGCTTAGGATTTCCAGGTAGTGATCGAGATTCTCCATCGTGTGCCGCTTGATCAGATTCGCCTGAGCGCGCAGCTCCTGATATTCAGGAAATTCCTCCCCTCCCACGCTCGAACGCCGCTCGCGCATCAGCCGGCCCGCAAAAGATGCCAGGGCGTCCTGAAGCTGCTGGTCGATCAAGGCGCTGTGAATGCGTTGATGGAATGCGTCGGACATGAGATCAGACGCAGGCCAGCACTTCAGCCAAATGAAGAGTCTGAATAGGAAGACCGGCCCGGAGGAGGCCGCCGCGTATCTGCATCAAACAGCTTGCGTCCGCGGAAACCACCGACTGCGCACCCGTGCGGCGGATTGAATCGATTTTGCCGGCCAACATAGCCGCCGAGACGTCATCGAATTTGACGGAGAACGTGCCCCCGAAGCCGCAGCACTCCTCCGCTGCATCCATTTCGCGCAGCTCCAGCCCGCGCACGGAGCGCAAGAGGCGGCGGGGACCTTCCCGGAGCCCGAGCTCGCGCAGGGCATGACAGGAATCGTGGTAGGTGACCACGCCTTCAAAGCGTGCGCCTACATCCTCTCTCTGCGCCACCTGCACGAGAAACTCAGAAAATTCGAAGATTTTCGGAGCCAGAGCGTTGGCGGCCTCCAGCGACTCTGCATCCTTTCGGAAGATTTCGGCGTAGTGCCGCCTCACCATCGACGTGCACGAGCCGGATGGGCAGACGATATAGTCGCAACCCTTGAACACCTTCAGGAAATGCCGGCCGACCAGGCGGGCTTCCCCCCAAAAGCCGCTGTTGAAGGCGGGCTGGCCACAGCATGTCTGCGCTTCCGGAAAATCGACTTCATACCCCAGGCGCTCCAGCACCCGCGTCATCGCCAGGCCAATCTGTGGAAAAAACTGATCTACGAGACAGGTGACAAAGAGTGAGACCCGCGCGGGCATCGTATGACTCCGCTATTCTAACAGGTGCCGCGCTGAAAACAGCGCAGCGAACACGCTATGTACGACGCAATTATCATTGGCGCCGGCCATAACGGGCTGGCGGCTGCCGGGTACCTGGCGCGGGGCGGCTGGCGTGTGCTGGTGTTGGAAGCCCGGGAGCTGGTCGGAGGAGCGTGCGTTACCGAACAACTTTGGCCCGGCTTTCGGGTGTCCACGGCGGCATACTTATGCAGCCTCCTCCAGCCGCGGATAGTCAAAGACCTCGAACTGGAGCGCTTCGGCTACCAGGTCGATGCCAAGGATCCGGCCTTTTTCTCGCCGTTTCCCGATGGCCGCTGCCTTCTGATGTGGCAGAATCGCCAGAAAACGCTGGAAGAGATCGGCAGGTTTTCCCGGCGCGACGCGGAGGTTTATCCCAAGTATGAAGAGCACCTGGAGCGGCTGGCCCGGTTTCTCGAGCCTCTGCTGCTTACGGCGCCACCCAACCTCCCCCCGCGTGGAGGCGGCGATGTCATCGACTACCTGCGCCTTGCCGGCCGCCTGCGCAAACTGGGGAGCGCCGATATCGCCGCGCTGGCCAAAATCTTCACCCAGAGCGCAGCCGAATTTCTGGACGAATGGTTCGAATCCGATGAGCTGAAGGTCACTCTCGCCACGGACGGCGTGATCGGCGCCAACGGGGGACCGATGTCCCCCGGCACTGCTTATGTATTGCTCCATCATTGCATGGGCGGCGTGGGAGGCGTCCGGGGGCTGTGGGGATTTGTGCGCGGAGGCATGGGGGCCATCAGCGAGGCGATGGCGGCCAGCGCCCGGAGCCGCGGGGCCGAGATTCGCTGCTCGTCCAAGGTGATCCGGATCCTGGTTCGCGACGGCCGCGCCGCTGGGGTGGTTTTGGCCGGCGGCGAGGAGATCCCCGCCCGCGCCGTTGTCTCCTGCGCCGATCCCCGCCGGACTTTCCTCGGCCTGTTGGAGCCCGGCCATCTGCCTGATGATTTCGTGCGCGCCATCCGGTTCTATAAATGCGAAGGAACGTCGCTCAAGATCAATCTGGCCCTCGATGGTTTACCCGAGTTCCGCGCCCAACCTGGCGCAAGCCCCGGCCCACACCATCGCGCAACCATACACATCTGCCCCGGCATGCAATATCTCGAGCGGGCCTGGGACGACGCAAAATATGGCCGGCCTTCCGAGCGGCCATTAATTGAAATGACAATTCCGACTCTTTATGATCCTTCCCTCGCTCCTTCGGGCAAGCACATCATGGGGGTGTTTTTGCAGTACGCGCCCTACACGCTGGCCGCGGGTTCCTGGGATCAGATTCGAGAAAGCTATGCCGATCGCGTTCTCGATTTAATTTCCGAGTATGCTCCGAATATCAAATCGATCGTGCTCCATCGCCAGGTGCTTACTCCACTCGATATCGAGCGCACTTTTGGCTTAACCGGAGGAAATATCTTTCAGGGCGCGATGAGTTTGGACCAAATGTTCTTCTTTCGTCCGGTGGCCGGCTGGGCGCGGTACCGCACGCCGGTTCGCGGCCTGTACTTATGCGGCTCGGGAACCCATCCGGGAGGCGGCGTCATGGGCGCCCCCGGCTTCAATGCGGCCCGGATCATTCGCGGGGATTTGCGACGGTCTCACTGAACGTATTCCCAATGCGGTAGTAGCACTAGGGACATAAGAGACATAGGGTATTTCCCGCGGGAAAATCAGTAGTACTTCCTTGCCCGGAGGGACTAGCGTTCGATTGGCAAAAAGCAGCCGGGACCCGAGAATCAATCCTTTGGGATCCGGCAGCCATGAAAGGGCGCCTCTCGAACTACACTCTGGTTCTCTCAATGCTGGCTGTTTTGGTAGGGGTCGGCATCATCCGGGAGTGGTGGACTGTCGCAATGATGGCGTTGCTCATCTTTGCCGTGACCCTGCATTCTTCGCACCTGCATGCGGCGAAGCTCTCCGCCGAGCGCCGCCACGCCCGAGAAGTCGCCGAGCTGCACCTGCGAACCATCGAAGCGCTCGCCGTCGCCATCGATGCCAAAGATAACACCACCCACCAGCACTTGGAGCGGGTAGTTATTTATGCGGAGGCAATCGGCAAGGAATTGAATTTGCCGGAAGATGACATGAAGGCTTTGCGCGCGGCGGCCCTGCTCCACGATATCGGCAAGCTGGCCGTGCCGGAATATATCATCTCGAAGCCCGGCAAATTGACCGAAGAAGAATTCGAGAAAATGAAAATCCACACCGTGGTCGGAGCGGAAATTCTGGAGCGCGTACAATTTCCGTATCCCGTGGTGCCGATCGTGCGGTCCCATCATGAACGCTGGGACGGCTCGGGATATCCAGCCGGCTTGAGGGGCGAACAGATTCCGATCGGCGCCCGGATTCTGGCGGTCGTGGACTCGTTTGATGCTCTTTCTTCAGACCGGCAGTATCGGCGCGCCCTTTCGCGCTGGGACGCCATGGAGGCGGTGAAGAAGGAGGCCGGCATCCTCTATGACCCCAAGATCGTCGACGTTTTGGAAAAGCTCTATCCAAAACTGGAACCGCTTATCGAATCCATCGCCCGCGTCGATGTGAAATCGGCGGCGCAGGAAAAGATTGTGAAAGGGCAGGCCCCTGCGCCGAAACTGGAGTCGGAAAGAACCGCCGATACCTCCTCGGCCCTGCACTCCATTGTGCAGGCCCGCGAAGAATTGCAGGTGCTTTACCAGCTTACGCAGGCTCTCGGGACGAGCTTGAGCGTAGACGAAACTCTGCGCCTCATCGCCGAGGAACTGCGCAAATTGATACCTTTCGATTCTATTGCGGTGTTTCTAATTCGGGAAGGCAAGCTCCTGCCGCGCTTCGTCGAAGGCGTCAATGCTTCGCTCCTGGCGCGAATGCAGATTCCGCTAGGCGAAGGCCTCTCGGGATGGGTGGCCGCAAACGGAAAATACAGTCTTAACGGCAACCCGGCAGTCGAGCCCGCTTACTTGCAGGACCCTCACCAGTTCAGCCGCCTGCGGTGCGCCCTTTCCGTGCCCCTCGATTCGCCCAAGGGGGTGATCGGAGCCGTGACTCTCTACAGCACCGAACATAACGCCGCCTTCAGCCTCGACCACCTCCGGATTTTGAAGGCCGTCGGATCCAAAGCGGGAACGACGCTGCATAACGCTCTGATCCATGAGGCGATGGGGCGGTCGGCGGAGACCGACGGCCTGACCGGTTTGCCAAACGCCCGCGCGCTATCCACCCGTCTGGAGCAGGAATCCGCCCGCGCCACGCGGCAGCAGACGCCCTACACTCTCTTCGTCGTGGACATGAACGGTTTGAAAAAAATCAACGATACCTTCGGGCACTTGATGGGGAATAAAATCATAAAAGCGGTCGGCAACGCCTTGCGCAGCTCGGTGCGGGAATATGACCTGGTGGCCCGCATGGGCGGCGATGAATTTGTCCTTCTCCTGCCCGGCATGGACGCAAGCGCGGCCGCCGCGAAGCGCATCGAGCTGGCGATGGCCGTCGAGAATCTGAGAAAAGATTTCCCCAACATCGAGGTTTCCGTCAGCATGGGCTCCGCTTCTTTTCCCGACGACAGCCGCGACTCCGAGAAACTCATGGCCCTGGCCGACCGGCGCATGTACTGGCACAAACGCGAGTATCACAGCACGCGCGCCGCGATTACTTCCGCGTGAAATGTTCTTAACCTAGAGCGTCCGGCCGCCTTCCCCGCCGCATTCAAAACCCAAGCGTGATCCCGCGGACAAAAAACGCGAGGTTTTGCCGAAAATGCGGAGGGCGAATGGACGGCCTGTCCTAAAGCTGGTTCTTCCTGCTCTGATCGACGATATACTCGCAGGCCCGTACCGTAATCGCCATCATGGTCAAGGTGGGATTCTGGCATGCGCTGGATACGAAGCATGCGCCATCGGTGACAAAGATGTTTTTAACATCGTGCGCCTGGTTGAAGCGGTTCAGAACACTGGTCTTCGGGTCATCGCCCATGCGCGCCGTTCCGATTTCGTGGATGCCGAAGCCCGGGACCGAATATTCACCGGTGAGGCGAATGTTCTTGGCGCCGGCGGCTTCGAGCATTTCGGCGGCTTGCAGGCGCCCGTCGTCGTAAAGCTTTTTCTCGTTGTCGCTCCACGTCATGCTGATTCTGAGCGCCGGAATGCCCCAGGCGTCCACCACGTCCTTATCCAGCTCGACGTAGTTTTCTTTTCTGGCCAGACACTCGCCGAACAGCCCGAGATTGACCCGCCAAACGCCCTTCCGCACCGCCTGTTTGTAACCGGCGCCGAAGCCCGGAGCGTCGTAGTCGAAGACGGGCGAGCTGCGGCCCTGATAGCCGTAGCCGCGGATGAATCCGTTGGTCGATTTCTCGGTGATGTTGCGGAAGCGCGGAATATAGATTCCGTTGGGCCGCCGGGGCGGCCCTTCCCAGGGATTGGCTTCGAGCATGGGAAATTCGCCTTCCGCCCCGCCCTCGAATATGTGATCCATCAGGTAATGCCCCAGCACTCCGCTGGAGTTGCACAGACCTCCGGGCGCCGAATTCAACAGCAGGCGCGTCGATTCCAGAGTGGAGGCGCACAACACCACGACTTTGGCGCGCACCTCGCGCGG
>DASREK010000109.1:0-20285 GCA_035652135.1 Bryobacterales bacterium
GATCCGTCATGGGACGAGTCCTCCTTCGTGGCAAGAGTGAAACACTTTTGCTGCCCGCGCCTCTCAATTTCAAAGCGGTAGGCTGCAACTGGAAGTCCCGGCCAGGGACGACAAGACGCCGTGCGGGCGACTACACGCGGCAGGGGTGTGAGCCAAAGATGATAGCGGAAGCCTTCTCGGCGAGAACCGCAGGGCCGGAAGCCCTGCAAGCCGGCTGCGGCAAGAAGTTCGACAGCCGGATAGGTCGCTGACTCCTTGGTCCGCTGCTCGTTCGGGGAATAACCGAGATCGAGTGCGAGCCAAGCTGAACGGGGGTCCAGGTTGAAACGAACCGTGGTCATCGCAAGTGCTCCGAATAATCTAGTTGCGTCGGCGGGGAGCAGTTTTCGCAGTTCAGTGACTAGGTTGAGGGATGTCTGCCGGCCAGCCCAGCCTTTGAGCTCGCTTGTCTCCTGGCGGAATTCATCGAGCCACCAGTCCAGCTCAAGGTCGCCCCAATGGATCGCTTCAGCCTTGTCAGGCCCGTTCAGCTTTCGCACTTCTGCGGACTTTAGATAAGAAATGAGTTTCGTCAAATCCAGTTCTACCTGACTCGTGACATAAAATTCCGCCCGTCGCGGAAGGCGCTCGTCCAACGCGAAATGCGACAGTACACGGGCCCCCTCCCGGTCGAACAGTTCTATCAGTCCACAACAAGCGTAAAACTGCCCAGGATTGCAAGGGTCTAGGAAAATGCGAAGATCAGGCATAATCTGGTTGTTCGAAGGTTTCGGCCGAGACCATGGCGTCGGCAGCCTTAAACATCGCTTCCAGGTAGGCTAGTCCCCAGTATCCATATACTTCCTGGAGTCGTGCGAAGCGGCGCGCGCACTCCAATGCCGCAGTCTGGCTGGCACGGAGATTTCTGCGGTCCAAAGCGCGGTCGGGGAAATGGGGCCGACCCCATCCATGATGTGCGGCGACCAAGTGCAAGGCAAGATCGCGCAGAGCTAGCGGAACATCCAGAGTGGCCTCGCCGCTTGTAAGAGAAGCAAGCTCGTGGCGGAAGCCCGCCAATTGCGCGGGAGAGCCCGGACGAGCCGTTTTGGCCAAAGGCCGCGCCGGATCGCCGCCCATGGCACTCTGCCAGATCGGTGCGGCTTTGCCAAGATCATGAAGGCGGCCAGCCCATTCGAAGGTTTGTGCCAAATCAGAAGGAAGCTGGAGTTTTTCGGCCAGGCATCGAGCCATGTCGGCGACAGCCTGGAGATGGTCATCCAGGAGCACTTCGGCTTGCGTCTGCTTTTGAGGTCTGGGCTGCCGAAAGTAGAGCAGCGTCGCCGGCGGTATTTCGCCCTCTTCCGGGTTGGCGATCTGGACCTGCCAGGATAAATCCAGTCCGAGGCTCCTCGCGAGAAGCGCAACCGAGCCCTGATCTAAGCTGCCCAGCCAAATGGGTTTTGGCTTCGCTGCCCTTGGAGAAATGCCAAGCGGCCGGATGAGCCATCCCTCCCCATCGAATTGCGCGATAAAACGGGCGCGCCTCGCGCCGGCGGGGCGGTCTGCCACATCATAATCGGGCGTTGGCTCTGCGGGCGCATGTGGTTGAAACATCCCGTCCTCTATGGATCCGCAGCCGGTTGGCAACAGAATGAGGGAGTACCGTAGCCGTGCTGGGTCTGCAACCAAAGCGTGAATAGGAAATGATCCAATCGCGCCATCGGGGTGCAATAAGAGGACGCGTGTTTCCGCCGGGAGAAACTGGAGTTTTTTCCAAACGCGGCTTGTGGGTTCGCGGAGGCGTTCATGAGCAAGCACGCGGTGCCGCCGCAGGGCTTCCCGGCGGTCCATAGAACTCACATCCCGAGAGGCCAGCCAAAAAACATCATCTCGCCAGGCAATTTCTGTTTCCGGCAAGTCCTGCTGTTTTCCGTGCAGCCAAGCCTCCACCGGCGGCCGCGCTGGATGGGGGCATAGCGAGGTTTGACTCCAGGCGTCCAATACCCGGTCTGAAAACTGTGCCGTGGGCGGTTCCTCGGAGCAAGCCTTAGAGGGCGGCGGATTCTCAAACAGTGAGCGCAGCGAAATGTCTCGTCCTGAATCCAGCGCCGGGAGGCTAGTTAGGTATTCTAGCGTTGCTAGCAATCTTGCCTCTTTCTGGCCGTCGGGCTCGTGGTAGACCAGACGGGCCTGCCCGCATGTTTCACCGAAGCGATTCAGGCGGCCAAAGCGTTGGATTAAGTGATCGGCGGTATCAAGGTCAGTAATCAACAAATCAGACGAGATGTTGGCGCCCACCTCGGCCGCCGACGTCGCCACCAACCAACACGGTTCTGGCGGCGATTGGTTAGACGCAAAAAGGCGGAAGATGGGATCTTCAACGATACGATCGCGCTCCCAGCCTCGCATTGTCCCGGTTATAAGGCGAATCCGATCGGAGCCGGTTCCTTTGCGAATAGCGCGGGCCAGGGAAGCAGCATTTTCAGGCTCCCGTACAAATATTAGGATTCGTCCCTGCCTCTGGTCCACGCCCGCCGCAATTTTAAGAATCTCATGAGCTATGGGTTCTCGTTTCTCAACAAAACAAAACTGGAGGAGTTTTTCAGCAGTGTAGATCCGCCGAAAATGTGGGCTGCCCGTGAGGTCGGAGGTAAGTGAATCCGGCCAGCGCGGGCCGCTTTCCCGCGGGGTGGCCGAGAGACGTATCGTTAGGAATGGTTTGAGACCCTGAGAGCGCTGAACGGTTGAAATCTTGAACAGCAGCTTGGCAAACGCAGGCGTAAGATGAGCCTCATCATTTACGAGGAGGACATCTTGTCCCAGGAGCCCCGCGTGCTGGGGGCGCTGCCAAGGGCCGTCACCGTAACCCGAGAAAAGCATCCGGCTGCCTATCATGTCCACCGTGCCGACGACAATGGCCGGCCGGGAAGGATCGAGGCTCCAGGCCCGGTTATGGGCGCGCTCGCCGCGAAGTGCGCTCACCGCCAGGACGTTATCCTTTTTACCGGCAACCGAAAGCCGCTCGAGTGCCCCCTCGATTTCCGGTGCGTCCTTTATTCGCTTCGCGAGAAGCTGCGCCTCTTCCGTAGCCTGATCCACGACGACGCGGCGGTCCACAACCCAGACCAGTCGCCTCGGGACCGCTTGCTTCCGTGGCCGATGCAGTAGCTCCCACGAAAGCGCCAGCAGCCAGACGTGCATCACAGCGGTTTTTCCGAGTCCGGTCGGCAGGCATAATTCGTCGGGATTCCGGCCCTCCAGTAATTCGCAGAACAGGACAGTTTGCCAAGGATATGGGTCAAAACCCGACAACTGCACAAAGAAATGTTCAAACCATTCGGATGGCTGTAGCTCCTCGCCGTCGCTTTTCATGACACGAAATCAGCCGCCCTAACGCTAATGGCAGAGCAAATCTTAATCGATTTTCCAAATAATTTCTACGATTTTCTCTAAGGCGTCTGTCGAAATTTTATCCAGAAGTAAGACCTAGGTCCCGATCGTCCGCCCGCAACTCTGGGCTGCGGGCCGTCACGGAGGGTGTGACAGCGGAAAAAACTTGCCCGCGTTCGTCGATCGGCGAACCCGAGCCGTCCGCCAGGAGGAATTCGTTGCTGGACACCTTGACTCTCAACGCCGTCCGAGCAGGCGCCAGATACGAATATTCGTATACGGCGCCGCCTTGATTAGTCAACGGTATTGGCCGCTCGATGCCCGATGCGTCCGCTAAAATCACCGCGAGCACCGACCAAGCCTCTTCGGGTCCCGGTTGGCCGCGTAACCGGCCGAATCGTCCATCTACCGCGACGGGAATGCCCAGCCGCAGCCGGATCTCCTGAGCCGGGCCGCCGGCTGAGGCAGTGATTGGCACTCCTCAGTCCCACGCGCAAGATGACCGGCGGCGCCGGCTGCGATCCGCCGCAATTGCTCCCGCGGCCACTGTCGCGTCCGGCCTTATAAAATGCAGCCGCTCGAAGAAATCCCCAACCAGCAAAACGCCCGCCGCCAAGACTCAAGATATACGCTGCCGGCGGGTCAGGATTTTCCCTTTCGGAGCCCCGTTGGCGCCAGTTCTTTAATGCGGTCGCGGAGATACGAGCTTTGCTGTTCGTCGTGGGCACGGGCGAGCAAGCCCTTCGCGTCTAGCAAGTGTTCCGCCATCCGTTTTCGCGCCCCCGCCGGGTCCCGCTGGCGAATGGCCGCATAGATTCGCTGGTGCAAATGCAGCGTGTGCTCGACCGGCACAAGATGCGAGGTGAGCTCAATCAAGCGGTGCAGCGATTGATGGATCACCGTAAACATCGTCGTGCAGACACGATTTCCCGCTGCTTGAAAAATGGCTTGATGAAATTGAAGGTCGTGCTGGCTCAGCCGGTTGTGGTCCTTTGCACTCCCCTTCATCGCGGCCATCTCGCGCCGCAGAGCAGCCAGGTCGTCCATAGTCGCCCGGGCGGCCGCGCGCGCCGCAAGCTCCGGCTCCACAATGATGCGCGCCTCCATCAGTTCGTGGAAGGAGATGCCATTCAGCAGAATCAGAAACTCCATCGGCTCGCCCAGCAGAGACGCCGCGGCCTTGTTTACATACGTGCCGTCTCCGACACGCTGGGAAATAACTCCCATGATCTCGAGTACCTTCAGCGCTTGCCGCAAGGAGGACCGGCTGACCTGAAATTTCTGCGCCAACTCTCTTTCGGCAGGCAGGCGGCCGCCGGGAGCAACCGCCCCTTCGGAGATGAGGCGCTTGAAAGTGGCCAGCAGGCGCACAGTAACATCCTCTTTGCCGGCGAAACACAAAGGCGTACCTGGCATGAGACGCTTCAACGCTTACCTTCTGGGATCGGGGGCAGGACCCCGGCGATTTCTCCTCTGAGCGTCTGTGACCCGGCAGGAGCTTTCTCAGACTGCCCAGCCATCGAGATGAACGGCGCAGCGCCTGCGCACACGGAATAAAACGAAATCTCGGCTCGGCCGCCGGAGGTCGTTGTCATTGTCTCAGTTCGTCCATTGCGCCGGCGAAGCGACCTCGAACCGGCCCTTTGCCCGGATATCCTCGGAGGAGCTTCCGACCAAGACGTCGAAGGCGCCCGGTTCAACTACGAAGGCCTTTCGGCTTTCGTCGTAGAAGGCCAGCTTTTCGGCTGGCAGCAGGAAAGAGACGGTTTTCTTTTCTCCAGGCTTCAGGCTGATCCGCTCGAAGCCCCGCAGCTCTTTCTTCGGCCTTTTGAGGGTCGCCTGCAAGTCGTGCACATAAAGTTGCACGACTTCGTCGCCGGCGCGCCGGCCGACGTTCTGTACATCCACGCGGACTGTGACCGCGCCGTTGCCGGGAATCCGTTGGGAGGAAACATGGAGGTTTGTATAGTTGAAGGTCGTATAGCTGAGCCCGTGACCGAACGGATACGCCGGTTTGCCGTCAAAGTACATATAAGTGAACCCTTTGGTGATGTCGTACTCGTCCATGGGCGGCAAATCCGCTACTGATTGATACACCGTATAAGGCAGCTTGCCGCCGGGATTATAGTCGCCGAACAAAACCTCAGCCACCGCGTTGCTGCCTTCCTCCCCCGCCATGAACATTTCGACCACCGCCGGAACGTTGAGCGCCCGGCCTTGGATTCCGGGCCCGGAGCTGGCGAGCGAAACCGGGCCGCCATTCACGAGCACCACCACGGTCCTCGGATTGGCTTCGTAAACTCTCCTTACGAGCTGTTGTTGGATCAGAGGCAGGTTGATGTACATCCTGTCGCGGCCCTCCCCCTCCAATAGCTGATTCGTACCCACATACGCTATCGCTACGTCCGCCTTCTTCGCAGTGGAAACGGCCTCCGCGAAGCTGGCTTCTTCGTTGTCGGACTCCAGAAATCCGCTGCCGCGCGCGTAAAGCACCTCCGTGCCCGGCGCGACTTTATTCTTTATGCCATCAAGCGGCTTGACGAACTTGGACGCCAAGCCGGTGTAGCCGATTCCGGTCATGGCGAAGTTAGCGTGCGGGCCGATGACGGCGATGCTCCTGATTTTGCTCCGGTCAAGCGGAAGGAAGGCGTTCTTATTGGTCAAGAGCACGATCGATTCCCGGGCGGTCCGGAGCGCGAGATCCCGATGCTGTGGGGAATCGATCACCGAGGGAGGAATCTTGCTGTAGGGCACCATTTCCGGAGGGTCCAACTCACCCAGCCGGAACCTCACTTTCAGAACCCGGCGGAGCGATTGATCAATGTCCTTTTCGGTCAAGAAGCCTTTCTCGACGGCTTTCGGAAGCGCAACTGCATAGGCGCCGTTGTCGAGGTCGCTCCCCGCGAGAATCGTCTTAGCCGCCGCTTCCTCAATCGTTGCATACCGCTTGTGCGCTCTGACCAGGAGCTGCACGGCTCCGCTGTCGGGGACGACAAAACCCTCGAACTTCCACATCCCGCGCAGGATGTCGGTGAGTAGCAGCCTGTTTTCCGCGTTGGGAACGCCATTGATGGCGTTGTACGACGACATGATCGACTGCGCCCGGCCCTCCACAATCCCCGCTTTAAAGTGCGGCAGATAGTATTCCATCAGCATCCGTTCGCCGACCTTCGCCGAAAGGCTCTGGCGGTCCTTCTCCTGGTTGTTCACGGCGTAATGTTTGAGCGTAGCAGCCAGTTTCAGGTATCTGGTGTCGTCGCCTTGTGTGCCTTTTACATAGGCAACCGTCATGCACGAGGTGAGATAAGGATCCTCGCCGAAAGCTTCATGGATCCGGCCCCAGCGTGGGTCGCGGCTGATGTTGATCACCGGCGAGCGGTAGACCAGGCCGTTATGCCGCAGGCGCTCTCCGCTCGGCGTAACGGTCACTAGTTGGCCCTGCTGGCCCGGCTCCATTTTTCCGGGTACGGTGGGCCACAGGTTGTAGATGGCCCGGCCTTCGTCGGCGATCGCGGCGGCGACGTCGTGGATCAGCGCCGGATCCCATGTGGCGGCCATCCCGATGTTCACCGGGAACATGGTCGTAGGCTTCGTCCAAACGATGCCGTGCAAGCTCTGATTCCAGCCGTTCATCACTGGGATCTTTAGCCGGTCAATCGCGGGCGCCGTCGTGCTGAGCAGCGAGGCCTTCTCCTCGAGCGTCAAGCGCGGAATTAGATCGTCCACCCGCTTTTCGATAGGCTGCGAAGGATCAAGGTAAATGGGTTGCTGGCTCGCAAGAGGCAGCGCAGCCGTCGAAGCCAGCAGGCAAACGTAAGCAAGAAGTTTCATCGCAAACCCTCTTTCCAGAAATGGCGAAGCGCCGCGGCGTGTCGTGTTCTCCAGTCTGATCCAGCTTTGCCCTGCCTTGCTTATCGGCGCCGCTCCAAGCTCGGCCCTTTAAAACGTGTATTTCAAAGCAAACTGTATCTGCCGCGGGTCATTGGAAGTACTGATGACTTTCGCCCCCGAGGCGACGTCTACCGGCGCGCTTCCGCCCGCCGCCGTGGAGCTGTTGGGCGGGCTGAAATAAGCGGCGTTGGGGAGATTGAAGACCTCGGCGCGGAATTGCAGCCTGGAGTTTTCGGTCACCGCAAATTGCTTGAAGAAGGAAACGTTGACGGTTCCGCTATAATCGCCCCGCAGAATGTCCCCGCCGGAATTGCCGTAAGTAAATGAGGCCGGCACGGCAAAAGCGCTTCTGTCAAAATATTGAGCGAGGGTCGGGTTGTCCAGCTTTCCCGATCCGAGACGATTCGGCCGCTGGCTTCCGATCCCCGTATTCGCTACGTCGCGCGAAATGGTCGGCGTATAGGGCAATCCGCTTCGAAAATTAATAATGCTCTGCAATTGCCAGCCGCCCAAGAGCCAGCTGCTCAGCCCGCCGCTGCCGAGAAACCGCTTCCCTTTACCAAATGGCAATTCATAGCCGAAACTCCCGGCAAAAATGTGCGGCACGTCAAAATTCGAAATCGCCCTTTCCCAGGCGTAGTTCCCGCCTACCGCTGGAGTGTTCGCGCTGGTGATACTCTTGGAAAACGTGTAGGAAGCCAGGAACCAGGCGCCGGCGGAGAGTCGTCTTTCGAGCTTGGCTTGCAGAGAGTGGTATGTGCTCGAGACATCTTGCGAGCTATAGCTCATGTTGCCGAAGCGCGGATAGGGCCGGCGGTTTTGAATCGATCCTGCGCCTGCCAGAGGAAAATTGATCGCATCGGTGCCGCTTAAGAAGGATCCTTTGTTTCCCACGTAATCCACTTCCAGAAGCAGTTTCTTCCGGAGTTGGCGCTGGACGCCGAAATTCCAGTGCTGGTCATAGCCCATCCGCATCCGTGTGGGGCTGGGCGTCCAACTGGCCGCGGTCACTGCGGAACCGAATGGCGCGCCGAGAAAGAAATTCGCCGTCGTACGTGTGGGAGTCACGTCGCGGTCGGCGTTGACGGTTTCCGACAGGCTGAAGGGAAGAAAATTGAAGTTCAGCCGCCCGCTGGTTCCTTCTGATTCGTAGAAAATTCCATAGCCGCCCCGGAAAACCGTATCTTCCCCGAAGGGGCGCCAGGCCAGGCCGAATCGGGGCGCAAACTGGTGCGTATCCGGATAGGTGATGCTGTAAGGCAGCCCGGCCTGGCTGCTGGTCTGGATCAGGTCCTTATAAAGGGCATACCCGACAGCCGCCGCAGGCTGGGCGCCCAAATCGATCTGATCTGTATTGCTGGCGACGATAATGGATTTGGCCTGCGTCGGATCAAATGTGGCGACTTGGCCCCGATAGCCGTTCAACCACGGCGTGTATTCGTAGCGCAGCCCGAGGTTCCAGGTCAACTTGTCGCCGACCTTCAAATCATCCTGAACAAAAAAGTGCCAGTACGTTCCATACCCGCCCCACCACGTCGCCGGATTCGACCGGCCCACAGAAGCCGGGTAGCCCAGCATCCAGTCGGCAAACGCATCGCCTGTGCTGGCGGCAGCGGCCGGGTTTTCGGTCATGATGCCCGTATAGCTGAAGCTTCCATTGTGGGTGCGCGAATCGGTGAAAAGCGGCTCAAAGTAATGGATGCGTGTTCCCAGTTTGATAATATGCCTTCCCCTGATCCACGTCAGGTTATCAGTGAATTCATAGACCCACCGGTCCTGCCACTTTGGGCGCCCGTCGCCGGCGTTTCCCGAAAAACCCGTATAGCCCGAGAAGCTGAAAGCGGGCAGGCTGGAAATCGAGGCGTCCTGAACCCCTTCAAGCCCCGTAATTCCCGCCTCTTTGTCGAACTGCGCTCCCAGCCCCTGGAAGTAGGCGTTCGACCGATATTCCCCATACATATAGCTGAACCGGGCCTCGTGAATCATATTCGCCCGCAGATTGCTCGTTAAAGCGGCCGCGACGTTTCGCGCCGGACCCTCCAGATGGGTGTACCCCAGAGCCGGAAATGCGGCCGGGTCGTCCTCCTGATTGTGGTGGATGCTTAAACGGATGAAAAGCTTGTTGCTCGCGTTGACCTCACGGTCGAGGCGCAGCGTCACCTGATTTTGGTCGAACGCGCTGGAGGGTACGAAGACGGCGGTGCCTGTGGACGTATTCGGCAGCGGAATGTATTTGTTAAAGTACAACGCCTGGGGAGAGAGCCGCGCTGGAGGAATCTTATTATTAGCAAATTGGGCGCGCACGTTCCCGTTGCCGGCGGGATTCGGCCCGGTGGTCAGAGGGTCATAGATCTTGTTCAAACCGCTGGCGCTGAAATCCCCGTTCCGCTCCGCCTCGCTGGGCACTGTGCTGTTGAAAACCTGTCCGATCCGCTGCCTCTGCCCTTCATAGCTGATGAAGAAAAAGGTTTTATCCTTCCCGTTATAAACCTTCGGGATCAAAACCGGTCCTCCGAAGGTGCCCCCGAACTGGTTGCGCTTTAAAATTCCCCGGGCTGGCGAAAAAAAGTTGCGGGCGTCGAGCTTGTCGTTGCGCAGGAATTCGAACAGATCTCCGTGGAAACTATTCGAGCCCGACTTGGTCGTAGCATTGAACGATCCCCCGGCGCGCGCGAACTCGGCCGAATACGCATTCTGCTGGACGTTGAACTCCTGGAGCGCGTCAATCGAGGTCTGAATCCAAGTGCCGCCCTGGTGCTGTTCGGTTACGTCCACCCCGTCCAGCAGAAAAGTGGTCTGCGAGCCCCGCACGCCGCTGATCACGTTGCCGTTGACCAGCTCCGGACGGACCTGCTGCACGTTGCCTGTAGGCGGCAGCAGGGCGTCTCCGGGGGCAAGGCGCGCCAGCTCGCTGAAACTCCGGCCGTTGAGCGGCAGGTCCACAATTTGGGTATTGGTGATCACCTGGCCCAATGTGCCGGACTCGGTGCTCAGCAGCGGCGTCTCGGCGCTTACCTGCACTTCTGTGCTGGTGGCCCCGAGCCGCAGCTCCAGATCCACGCGGATCGCCTGGCCCACAACCAGCTCGATCCCGGTCTGGACCGTAGTCTGGAATCCAGGGGCCGCTGCCGTAATCTTGTAGCTCCCCGGATTCAGCGGCGTGACTACGTAATCGCCGGTGGCGTTCGTGGCTACCCGCTTGGATATGTTGGTGGCAACGTCGGTAACCGTGACACTTGCATTGGGAACGGCGGCGCGCTGGGGATCGTACACGGCGCCCACGATCCGCCCCGCTTGCACTTGCGCGAAGGCCGCAACGCTGCCGCCCCACCAAACCATCATTGCAGCCAGGCCCAACAGCAGGTCCCCGTTTCTCCATGCGTTGGTTCGCATCGTCCGGATCCTCCCTCAGCCGCCCGCGTCTTAAGCGCCCCTCGCACAGGCGGCGCGCTTTGGCTGAAGATGGTATAGCCAATGTCCCGCAGTGTCAAGAAAAAAGCTCCGCGATTTCGTTGGCCGCGTTCACGGCGGTCTCGACTGACACCAGTCGCCCCAGGCCCCCTGCCGATTTCCCCCTCCTGCCGCTCTAGCCGGCGCGAAAATAATTGGTTCGACCAAACCGCGCCTCTGTTCGGCGTTTTTCGCACTCGCCTTTCTCGCCGGGCGGGTGTGCGCCCCGGAAAGCGCACTTCGGCGGTTGGACAACCAGGGCGCGGAAGCTTGGATGGCCTTCCACAGCGCGACCGGCAGCGACTCGGCTCGGACGGAGGTTAGCTGGCGCCGAGTCCGCAGCCGCGCGCCGCGCCGCTGGATGTCCCGCGTATAGAAGGCCACGAGTATGTATTCGCAATTTAGGAGGTCAGACTGTAAATTCTGACACAGGAACCGCTGAACTGGAGGCATGGCGTGGGCTTCCTCGCCGCCGGGAAATCCGCTGGCGCGGGCGGCCAAACAGGACCGATCCCTCACTGCTGCTGGATTTCTGAATTTTTTCACCTGCCCTGCGTAGCCGAAGCGCTACTGGGCGAAATAATCTTTGACCCGCTCGAAAATTCCTTTTTCGGCAGGCTGATTTTCGGCAGGCAGCAAGTCGAGCAGTTGCTCGAAGAGCTTCTTTTGCTCGCGGGTCAGCTTCGTCGGGATGACGACGTTGATGTGCAAAACCAGATCCCCTCGGCCGTGGCCATTCACGTGAGGCACCCCTTTCCCGCGCAGCCGGAAGACGCCGCCGGTCTGGACTCCGGGAGGCAGCTTGATCGTCTCTTCGCCTTCGAGAGTGGGGATCTTGATTTCAGCTCCCAGGGCGGCCTGAGCCACGTTGACCGGAATCGTGCAATGCAGGTCGGCGTCTTCGCGCTCGAAGATCGGATGCTCCTTGACCTTGAGCACGACATATAGATCTCCCGGAGGGCCATTGTTGACCCCAGGCTCTCCCTCGCCAGCCAGGCGAAGCCGGGTACCGTTATCGACGCCCGGGGGAATGTTGATCTTGAGCTTTCGCTCGGTGCGGGTGCGCCCTTCGCCATGGCAACGGGTGCAAGGCCGCGTAATCACCTGTCCCGAGCCGTGACAGGCCGGGCAAGTACGGCTGATCGAGAAAAACCCCTGCTGGTATCGCACCTGGCCACGGCCGCCGCACGTACCGCACGTAGTCGGGCCGCTTCCGGGTTCCGCTCCCCGGCCATTGCAGCGCGAGCAGGTCTCGAGCTTTGGAAACTTGATTTCGGTGTGTAGGCCGAATACCGCGTCCTCGAAGCTGATCTCGAGGTCGTAGCGCAGGTCGGCGCCGCGCTGCGCCTGGGATCGCCGGCGCGTGCCGCCGCTGCCGAACAAGTCCCCAAATCCGAAGAAGTCTCCGAAAATGTCGGCGAAATCGGTGAACGCTTCGGGATTGAACCCCGCGCCGCCGGCCCCGGCCAGTCCATCATGCCCAAACTGGTCGTAGGTTGCCCGCTTCTGCGGGTCGCTGAGCACACTATAAGCCTCTGCCGCTTCCTTGAATTTCTCTTCCGCCTCTTTGTTGTTCGGATTTCGGTCTGGGTGGTACTTTAGCGCCATCTTGCGATAGGCGCTCTTGATCTCCTGCTCTCCGGCGTCGCGGCTTACACCCAGAACCTCATAGTAGTCGCGTCTCGCCACGGCTTGTTATTCCCGCACTGCTACTTTCACCATGGCCGGGCGCAACAAGCGGCCCTTGAACTCATATCCCCGCTGATACTCTTCCACGATCGTCTGATCCTCTCGCCCATCCTTTACCGTATCGACCGCCTGATGCAGATGGGGGTCAAATTTTTTGCCAACCGACTCGACCGGGGTCAGCCCGCTTTTCGTCAGAATATCGTACAACCGCTTGTGAATCAGTTCAATCCCCTTGCGATATTCTTCGCCGTCCGACGGCGTCTTCAGAGCCCGCTCGAAGTCGTCCAGCACCGGGAGCAAGGCCCGGATGATCTCCATCGTCGCAAACTCTAGAATTTCTTCTTTTTCACGAGCCGTGCGCTTGCGGAAGTTCTCGAATTCCGCCTGCTTGCGCAGAAAGCGGTCCCAAATCTCCTCCTTCTGCGCTATGGCTTGATCCCTCTCGGCGGTCAGGGCGGCTATGTCGGCTCCGCCTGCCTGCTCGGGAGCGGCCTGCGTTTCCGACGGCTCGGAATCGGGCGAAACCTGCTCGTCCTGTTGGTTCAACAGCTCTTCCATACGCTTATGTTATCAGAAAAAGCCGGCGCTGGCCGGCAGGAGTCGGCGGACTGTGCCCGTTTTCAGTTGTTCTCAGTAAGGTTCTGAAAAACGCTGGCCACGTGCGCTACGGCTGATATCACACGTTCGTATTGCATTCGCATCGGTCCGATTACCGCGATGCGCCCGGCTAGGCCGGTTTCCATATCGCAAGCAGCGCCGATAAGGGCGAAATTCTTCATGGCTGGATAGGCGTCTTCCAAGCCGATTCGGACGCAAAGCGTTTCTCCGGCAGCGCCCTGTGGCGTCTGGATTTTCACCTCAGCCCGAATGCAGTGGTCGAGCAGCTCGATCAGCTTCTCCTTTTCCTCGAGCGCCCGCAACAGGTCCCGAACCCGGTCACGGTCCAGAACCGGAGCATCTTCCACCAGGTTCGATGCGCCATCCAGAAAGACCCGCGCCTCGGAATCAGCGGCCAAAAAGCCCTGCAAACAGAGAAGCCGCAAGCGGCGTAAAATCGCGTCATACTCCACACGCTCTTCCTGGATGCGCCGCAGAATTTCGCGCCTGGCCGCCCCCAGTTGCCAGCCGGTGAAATTTTCGTTGACGTAATGCGCGATATGGTCGAGCTCTTCCTGCGAGACTTCTTCCGAGAGGCGCACGATCCGGTGCCGCACCACATCGCCCCGCGCGACGAATACCATCAATACGCGCTTTTCCGCCAGTTTTACAAACTGCACGTGCTGAAGAACCACCCGGGAAAGCGGCGCCAGTACTACGATTCCCACCTGGTGCGTGAGTGCGGCCAGCACGTGGGAGGATCGCCCCATCCGTTCCTCCAACGTAGCCGCTTCGCTCAAATTGACGTGAACGAAATCCGCTTCCGAGGGCTGAAGCCGGCTGGCTGTCAAATTTCTTACGTAGTGGCGGAAGGCTTTGTCCGTCGGCACCCTTCCCGCCGAGGTATGGGGATGTGTAAGATACCCTTCCGCTTCCAGTTCAGCCATAACATTGCGAATCGAGGCTGGACTCAGCCGGTCTTTGCGCTTGGCGGAAACAGCACGGGAGCCGACCGGCTGTCCTGTAGCAATGTAGCTCTTGATAATCGAATTCAGAACTTCGAGGTTTCTACCTGTAAGGGAAAACGGCCTCTGCATGCCACACTCCCTTGGGCGCTGCCGCACGACGCCCATGCCGATTCTAACCTCTTGAAACATAAGGTGTCAATACGCTTCGGCCGCGATCGAAGCACTAGAAAGAGGTCACGGATGGACTCTGCCACGGCCGGTATACGCAGGCGCGGAAGGAGAGGCCGCCCGCGGTACACTATAGCGAAGCAGGCCGCCCGAATGCGGGTCGCGAGCTCGGTGGAACTCATGTGCGCCGTGCGGGCGCCATCAGTTCCGCTCAGCCTGGTGAAAACGCGGCCGTGTCGCGCCTGAGGCGGTCCGCGAACGTTTTCGTTTTCGCCCGCGCGTATGGGGACTTCTCCCCTCATGCGCCGCAGATAAGGAGATGAGTATGCATCGAAAAACGACTTCCCGCTGCTATGGCAAACTCGGTCTTTGCGCCGGATTCGTCTTCGCGCTGCTGCTCACAGCCGCTCTTCCGCTTCTTCCCCAAACCGATAAAGCGGCGCCCCGGCAACTCGATGTTCCTTTTGTACCAACCCCCCAAGAGGTCGTCGAGGCCATGCTGAAGCTGGCGCAAGTGAAATCCACCGATGTTGTCTATGATCTGGGTTGTGGCGACGGACGCATCGTAATAACCGCCGCCAAAGAATACGGTTGCCACGCCGTCGGTATCGATATCAACCCCGAGCGGATCCAGGAAGCCCGCGAGAATGCCAAAAAGGCGGGTGTTTCCGACCTTGTTACCTTCCGCGAGGAAAACCTGTTTACCGCCGACGTGCGGCCAGCTACAGTGGTCACGCTCTATCTGCTTCCCAGCGTGAATCTAAAGCTCCGGCCCAGGCTGCAATCCACTCTGAAACCCGGGACGCGAATTGTCTCTCATAGCTTTGATATGGGAGATTGGAAGCCCGATCAAGAGCAGACTGTGGACGGGCGTTCTATCTACCTATGGGTCATTCATTGAGACGCATAGACCCATAGGAAAGAGGCTTACAGTACTGCGCGGGGACCGTCCTCGAGAACGCGCTTCAAACCGCAAACGGGCGGATCGGCAGATTTATCGGCTGATTCGCCCTCCAGCCTAAAATTGAGTCTGCCAGCCGAGCTGGATTTTCTAATGTTGTTTCAGGCCGGATGCTAGGCGTTTTTCCCAATTATCCACCTGCACGGTTGGATTTAAATTAATTACAAATTGGGCCGATGAGAAGAAAGGCATTGGGATGTGAGGCCCATCCGGAAGCTGAGGGGCTCCTTTCCTGGGAGTTGGACTGAGGAAAGAGATGGCTACGATAATTCTCCCCGCCGCAGCTGCCCGGCCCCAGTTGAACCTGCCGGAAATCCGGCGCAGAAAAGGCATTTCACTCGAGCAAATTGCCGACGCCAGCAAAATTAATATCCGTTATCTCCAAGCTATCGAGGAAGGGCATTTCGACAAGCTGCCGGGCGGAATTTTTAATACCAGCTATATCCGTCAATATGCCCGAGCCATTGAATACGAAGAGAACGCCCTGCTAGCCTATTACGCCGCCTGTTGCGGCGGCGTGTAGCCGGGCGCGCCCGTCGGCCGGGCGCTCTGCGCCGCCCAACCGCACCTTTCGATACATAGACAAACGGAAGCGGCCCTTGGAAGCTCCCAGATGTTTTCTCGATCTTTGCCCGAAAAGACTGACCGGCCCTGCTGCCCACAGTCTCGGCAAGTCCAAAATTTCTTTGCTGCGAGCAGAGGGGGCGCGGAAAGCTTCAGCCGCAGCCCCGGCATCGCCCTCATGGGTTTTCCATTTGCAACCCGCCGATCAGATCGCGCGCGGCCGCGATCTGCTGCTCGCGTAAAAATTGGTCAAACTCCTCGGCGATCCGGACCGGAGCTTGCGGATCCCAGAATGTCGCCGATCCCACCTGAACTGCGGCGGCTCCCGCTAGCAAAAACTCGGCTACGTCCTCGCCCGTCGCAATGCCACCCAGCCCCACGACAGGAATCCGCACCGCGCGGGCAGCTTGATAGACCATGCGCAGCGCGATCGGCTTGATCGCCGGTCCAGAGAGGCCGCCGAACCCTGCGCCGAGATGAGGCCGGCGGCGGCGGGCGTCGATCGCCAGCCCGATCAATGTGTTGACCAGGGAGAGCGCATCGGCTCCAGCCTGCTCCGCCGCCCGCGCAAATACGCAGATATCGCCCACGTTGGGCGACAGCTTCACCATGAGCGGCCTCCGCTGCGCGGCGCGCTTGGCGGCAGCGACGACTTCGGCCAGCATCTTCGAATCTGCCGCAAAGTGGACGCCGCCGCGGCTGGTGTTCGGGCAGGAAACGTTCAGCTCGTATCCGGCCAGACCGGGCGCATCCTCCAGGATCCGGATCACCTCAGCGTAGTCTTCCACCCGGTATCCGAAGACATTGGCGAACACCGGAGTCGATAAAGACGACAGCGCCGGAAGTTTTTGCTCTACGAAGGCCCGCACCCCGATGTTCTGTAATCCCACCGAGTTGAGCATGCCGCAGGCGGTTTCATACAGCCGCGGCGCCGGATTTCCAGCCATGGGCTCGCGGGACAGGCCTTTGACGATGATGCCGCCCAGGCGGTCGAGCGGAACAATCTTTTCAAATTCGATTCCATAGCCGAACGTGCCGCTGGCGGCAAGCACAGGATTGCGCAGCGTCCGGCCGCAAAGCATTACGGAGCTGTCCAACCTGTCACCTTTCTTTCAAAGCCTCCGCGAGAACCTGGCCGTTCGCAGAGCTGGGGGGCGGAATATCCAGGGCTGCCGCCAGCGTCGGCGCGAAATCCGCCGGGTTGACCACAGCGTCAAAAATTTCCGCTTGGAAGGCGGGGCCGTACAACAAGAGCGGGACCACAGTATCGTAGTTATACAAAGATCCGGGAGCTACGCCCCGTCCGTTTCCGAAGCTTTCAAAATGGTAAGGCTGGTAGGCGATCAAAACATCGCCGGCCCTGCCGGCAGACCAGCAGCGCGCCAGAAGCTGCCTGGTTTCCCGCGTCAGGAAGCTCGATCGGCCATTGGGAACCAGGTACCCCGCCACTCCTGGAACCGACATAGCCGCCTCTCCAGCCAGGCGGGCGGCATCGGGATACAGTTCAGTCACTTCCTGTCGCAGGTAGAGCCAGGGGAAAACGTATTTCTCGACGTAGCTGCTCAGGCCGCGCGGTGCGCGCCCGTAAAGCGCCGTCAGCCGGGAATTCACCGCCGCCGCCACCTGCTCGCCCGATACACGCTCCGCATGCAACCCGCCGGCGTCCAGGCTCTCCGGACTATCCGGCAGGCCCTGAGTAGCCGTGAACGCGATGCAGACCTGGCCGACGCCGTAGCGGGAATCGAGCCAGGTAAAGAACTCCTCCATTCTCCGGTCGAGCCGCACAACCAAATCCCGGACAAGCGGCGATTGCGCCCCGGTTTCGAGACCCAGCAGGAAAGGCGAAGACACGCTCAGCACCAGCAGGTCGCCGGAAGGTCCTTCGCCAAGTTTTTCCGCAGCGATTGCTTCCTGGGCGAAATCGAATTCCTCATCCACAGCGAAAGGAGAGGCCAGGAAGGCAGCAAAAAATTCCTGCAAGTTGATCGGATCCACGGGAGCAAGAACGCGCAGCGGCGGCGCGGAAGGAGGCGCGCCGGCAGCCGTCCACGGTTGTCCCCGGAAGCGCAAGGCGGGATGCGTCTTGTTGAAGGCCTCGGCCCATTGCGGCAGCGTATCTGAATAATAGGAACTGGTGACAAAGCGGCCCCCCTCGTCCATCCAGTAGCATCCCGCCGGTTTGGCCCCGCCGAACAACACCGCCGTCTGGTCGCGGAGGGAAATGGAGACCGCCCGCGAGCGGCCTGCCGTCGCCAGGCGCAATTGGTCCGCGATTGTGCCCGCCAGCAGCTTCCGGGGTGAAGCGCCCGGGCGGCGCGGCTGGCCGGAACCGACGGTGAAATAGGACGCGTCCTCTACCGCGCTGACCACCTGATGCTTCTGGCGGTCATACCAATGCTCGGCGGGAATGCCGGATAGTTCGGGATAAGCGCCGGTCGACAATACGGCGGCGCCGGAAGCAGGAAATGTGGCGGCATACTCATAACGGCAGTTACGGAAGACCGAGCCGCCCTCCAGCAGCCTGCGAAAACCTCCGGCAGAAAAGGAAGCTCGAAATTGTTCGAAATAATCAGGACGGAACTGCTCCGAGACAATGACAACGGTCAGCCTCGGCCGAGCGGCAGCCGGAGAACCAGCCGCCGCCAGCACTCCCAGCAATGCGGCCCGCAGAAGCCGAAGCATAACGTGGCGGTTCGGCTGGGGAATGTGGCTCCCGCGCGGCGCGGCGAGCGCCGCGCGGCGCCGCCGCTGCCCGGCATTCGAGGCTCCGGCCCGCATCAGGTGCTAAAGTGTAGTGTAACAAAACGTGGGTGAACTGTTCGACCTGGCAATCATCGGCGGCGGAATCAACGGAACGGCGCTCGCGCAACTGGCAGCGGATAATGGCTACCGCATCGTGTTGCTGGAAAAAACAGATTTCGGCGCCGGCGTCACCAGCCGTTCCACACGCCTCATTCACGGCGGCCTCCGCTATCTCGAGCACGGGCAGGTGAAGGTTGTCCGCGAGTCTCTGCGAGAACGGGATGCGCTTCTCCGGGACTTTCCACACCAAGTCCGGCCGCTGCCGTTTTTGGTGCCGGTCTACCGCAGCGACTTGCGCAAGCCCTGGTGGATCGGCCTGGGACTGGAGGCGTACTCCTGGATCGCCCGCAGCCGCCTTTTGCCTCGCCACCAGCATCTCTCGCCGCAGCAGGCGTTCGAATTAGAGCCGGGGTTGAAGCGGGAAAATCTGAACGCAGCGTTTTTGTATTTCGATTGCCAGGCGGTCTACCCCGAACGGCTCGCGCTGGAGATGGCCCTGATGGCCGAAGAGAGCGGCGCTGAAGTGCAGAATCACGCCGAGGTCACCGCTTTGCTCACCGAATCCAAGCCCGAGCTGCGCGTCGCAGGCGTTGCTGCCAACCGCCGCGAGTATCGCGCGCGCCTGGTGATCAACGCAGCCGGACCTTGGGTCGATCACGTCCTGCAATTGATGCCGCGGGGAGCTGGCCGCCCGCTTCTGAGCCTGATTGGCGGCGCTCACATCGTGACTGGAAGCTTCCCTGGCGCGCCCTCACATGCGATCTACCACGAGGCTCTGGCAGACCGGCGCCCGTTCTTTATCATCCCCTGGCGCGGGCTCTGGCTCATTGGGACGACGGAAACGCCGGTTTCCGGGGATCCGGCCGGCGTTGCGCCGAGCCACGACGAAATCGTTTACCTGCTGCGCGAAACCAACTTGCTGATCCCAGAGGCGAGGCTGACCCCGGATTGCATTCTCTACGCGTATGCCGGGCCCCGGCCCCTGCTTCGCAGCGAATCCCAGCCGGCTCAGTCCATCACCCGGGACCATGCGATTTACGATCACGAGGTCAAAGACGGCGTGGCGGGAATCCTCACCCTTACCGGGGGTAAGCTTACTACGGCACGGGCGTTTGCTGCCGAGGCGTTGGCCCGCATCGCGCAGAAGCTCGGGCGGCCCCGGCCCGTGCGCCGTCCGCGGCCCAAACACGATTGGGACGGGATTCCCTCCCGGCTCGCTGAAATCTATGGGGGCCGCGCGGCCGACATCGTCGCACTCGCGGAAAAAAATCCCGAACTGGACCGGCCGGTTTGCCCGCCGAAGCCCACCACCGCCGCTGAGATCGTGCACGCGGTGACGAAGGAAAAAGCCCGGACCCTGGGCGACATTCTGTTGCGGCGCACGGGACTCGCCTTCGAGCCCGATCTGCAAGAGCATGAGATCGCCCAAGTCGCGCACGTTGCCGCGCCCCTACTCGGCTGGGACAACGCTGGCATCGCAGCCGCTCTGGCCGCGTATCGCAATGAGGCCGGCCGAACTCTCTACCGGAGACCGGAACGGTGATCCCGGCCGCGGCACTGGCCGTTCTCGTGGCGCTCGCGTGGGGCTGCCTCCTGCTGAGGCGGGCCCGCCTGTCCGGTTTAAGTGAATTTGATGCGATTGATACTCAGGAACCGCCGGAGAGGTGGCCGCCGGTAAGCGTTATCATTCCCGCGCGCAACGAGGCAGCCATGCTGCGCTTCACCCTGCCTTCCGCTTTGTCCTTCTATTATCCCCAGATCGAGGTTCTTCTTGTGGACGATTGCTCCAACGATCGTACGGCGGCGGCGGCCGAAGAAACAGCGCG
>DASREK010000110.1:0-2607 GCA_035652135.1 Bryobacterales bacterium
GGGTTCGAATCCCTCCGGGCGCGCCAGCTTAAACTTCTGGAGGCCAGTGCTGCGGTCCCGGCGGCTCTAACGCCAGTCGTCAATGACGTAATCCGCCGCATTGCTGAACGCGGGGTCGTTGGGCCGATGCATCGCGACGCCTTGAATTTGGGTCCGATAACCGCGGGCGCGCAGCTTGCGATGGGCGCGCTCCCGCCCTAAATTGACGCCGGCCTCGACACGCGCCAAGCCCCGCTCTGCCGCAAACGCCTCGCAAACATCCAGCAAAGCATCGAAAAGCTGATCCGCTTCGGCTGTCCGGCGAATGGCCCCGAATTTGATGTAGCAGTTGTCGTTTCCGGCTTCGGTTCCGGGCCCGCAATGACAGCACGCGAATCCGTCGAGCACGTCGCCGCTCCATAGAAGAAGCGTGTCCCCGAGCTGCAACTGGCCGATGGCCTGAATCTCCCGGCTGAGATCGAGCCCCTCGAATATGGAATCAGAGAGCTCGCGGCAAGCTCGGAGGGCGTGGCTGCGGCTCTCTGGGTTCAAACCTGAAAACGGGGTCCACGAGACCGGCCGGCGCTCCGAAGGCCGCGTCATGATTGCGGTCAGGAAACGCGGCCAGAATCCAAATTTTTGATAGAGGTTGACGTGTTTTGCGCTCTGGGCGAACGTAAAGAGTCCCGCGTGGCGGACATTCCAGGACTGAAACAGCTCCATCGTCGGGCCTAAGAGATGTTGCGCGATGCCCTGGTCCCATCGATCCGGATGGACCGTAAGGGGTCCGAAGAAGGCAAAACTGCCCCAATTAGCGGCGAAGTTTGAGCCGACAAGGCAGCCATCAGCCTCCGCAACCAATGAGCCTCCCAGCTTTCCTGCCCACCGTGTGCGGACGTAATCCCGATCTTCCCAAAATGTGTCGGGATCTGGAACGCCGATGAAAGCGCCGAACGCCCGCTGAAAAATACGCCGTGCCTCAGAAACATCCGTTTCGGCCATGGGACGAACGATGATGGCGGCGCTCTGCTTTCTCGTTTGCATCTGTGTGGTCACGGATTCCCCCTATCGCGCGCATCCTAACACAAGCGCAAGCGCCAGCCACGAGGCTGGCCACTTGGATCCGGCTCTTTTGCTTGACTCGCCAGAACCTTGAGACTGAAAAGTTACGCCAGCCTTGATTGGCTCAGCTTTTCGAGAATCGCAACGGGCGCGCTCTCGGGCGAGGCCAGACTCCGGCGCGCCACAATCACGGTCTGCTCGAGCGCATAGCGTCCCGAGAGAACCGCGTGCGGGACGATATCGGTGAAGACCATCCAGGTCGAGCCTGGCGGAAATTCGAACATATATTTTACAGATTTTTCTTGATATTCCCGGTTGTACTTCAAGTAATCGTGGAAGCGCAGCATAAAGCGGTCGTAAGGCGTGCGATCGACGACCGGCAGACCCGCCGCACGCAGCATCCCTACCAGTCCGCGCTGCAAGGAAGTCCAAGGCGATTCGGCCTGCGCCGCGAGCCGCCGCAACCCGGCATCCTCTGCATACTGAGGCGCCAGAAGCGCAAACGGATCCCCGGTGAGCCAGACCCTCGATTTCTCAGGATGAATATTGGTGAAAAACCGCAGAATCAAATCACCGCGGGTGGGACGTGTGGGAAAGGCATCGGTGTGCAGCAGGTCATTGCGCTTTTTGACCGGCAATTGCCGGCCCTCTTCTTCTTGCGGGCGGAAGCTGGCAAAATCCACACGCCAGCCGGCCGCGTAGCGGGGCAGGAGTTCCCTCATGAATTCCAAAGCCCGCTCGGAGTAGGCGTGCAGGATGGAACGCAGTCTCGCCACATCCAGCGCTTGCGATTCGGCGAAGCCGGTCACCTTTCCAGTGTTCGGCCGATAGGCGATATTTTTGTGATAGCCAGCATCGGTTAGCTCTATGCCGAGCAGGAATTTGCGGTCCTCCTCCCCCAGTATCGGCGTGTGGGGGAAGAACAGAATATCGCCTCGCTCGAGCGCGCGGCAAAATTCCTCTTGGCCGCTGTTCGGATCGTCAACAGTAATCAATCGCATGGCATCACATGCCGGCCAGGCACATGGCCCGGAACCTGGCGGGAATGCCGGGAAAGCGCGCCGCCTGGGGGCGAAGGCCCTGGGGAGCGTCCCTACTCGGGCAGCGCGAAACTGTAAAGCACATTGCCCGCAGCGAGCGCGATGAACTGTTTTCCATCGACTGCGTAACTCATGGGCGACGAATTGATGGGCGCGCCGGTTTGAAAACGCCACAGGGGCTTGCCGGTCCGCGACTCAAACGCGATCAGATTGCCGTCGCGGCCGGCGGCGAAGAGCACGCCGCCGCCGGTGGCCAGTACGCCGGCCGAAAGGGAGCCGAGGAAAAACTTTTGTTCCCACACAATGTTTCCCGTCTCCGGATTGATCGCTTTCACGCCGCCCCACTCCTGATCCGGGCCGGGATCGGTCTTACCGCCCAGATACGCCTTGCCCGCCTCGTAATCGGCAGGCTGTTTGTAATAGCGGTCGCCGAACTCGCGGAAAGCGATGTACAACCAGCCAGTTGCCGGATCGTACGAGGGCGCCATCCAATTCGTCGCGCCCCACATGCTCGGATAACTAATGT